>CAZTPJ010000012.1:0-65873 GCA_964614515.1 uncultured Phycisphaeraceae bacterium
GTCTTCTCTTCGGCAGCCGGCGCCGCGGCCGCGGGACCGGCCATCATCACCGCGCCGCCCGCGGCGGGCTCGATGCCGTAGGTGTCCTTCATGTACTTCGCGAGTTCCACCGCGTCCTTGAGGCTCAATCCGGCGAGTTTGTCGCCAAGTTCCGCTACGGTTGACATGTTCAATCCTCACATCACACTCGGCCGACAGATGTCCGCCGAAACCACACATCCAAGAGGGACCGATACGCCCGGCCTTTAACCCTCGCGGGCCAGTTGGATGACGAAGTTTTCAAACCTTCGGTCCTTCGGCTTTCGTGGCCGAAGGACCGAACTCTCTCTCGCGCCCTCCCGGGCGGCTCCCCTTCACTCCATCTCTCTATCTCCCCGGCGCGCCAACGCGCTTCCGGGCGGCTCAACCAACCTTGGCGATCGTCTCGCCCTTTTCCAACTTCTCTTCGATGCTCTTGATGAGGCTCGCGACCGTTGAACCCGGACCCTTCACCGCCGCCATCAGGTTCTTCGCGGGCGACACAATCAGCGTCACGGCCTTGGCGACGGCCTCTTCGCGAGTCGGGAACTTGCTGAGTTCCTCAACGCCGGCCTTGCCCTCGAAGAGTTGCCCGTCGAGCACCGCGCCGCGAAGCTCGATCTCCGGAAACTCCTTGAGCATTTCCACGATCTGCCGGGCCACCTCAACGACCGACGCCCCGCCCGTCACCACCGCGTTCGGCCCCGAAAGCAGCGACGCCAGCGGCGCCAGGCCGCCATCGCCGATCACCTTCTTCGCCAGCGCGTTGCGAACGACCGTGACCTTGATGTTCTTCTTGCCCAGCGTGCCGCGGAACTTGGTCGTTGCGATGCCCTTGAGGCCGCGGATGCTGATGAGCATCCCATCCTCCACGCCGCCCAGACGCGACGCGTAGTCATTGCTGATCAGTTGTTTCACTGCCTTCGACATGATGACTCCTCGCGATTACGCCGTCACGGCCTGCACGACCTTGATCTGAACCCCCGGCGTCATCGCGCCGCTCACCGTAATGCTCTTGATGAACTGACCCTTCGCCGACGATGGACGTGAACGCTCGATCGTGTTCACAAAGTACTCGAGGTTCTCCACCAACGCCGAATCGTCGAAACTCATCTTCCCGATCACCGCGTGGATGTTCCCGCCCTTGTCCGTGCGATACTCGACCTTGCCCGCCGAGTATTCCTTCACGGCCTCGGGCACGTTCGTCGAAACCGTTCCGGCCTTGGGCGAAGGCATCAGACCCTTCGGCCCGAGCACCTTGCCGAGTTTCGACACCACGCGCATCATGTCCGGCGAGGCGACCGCGACATCGAAGTCCATCCAGCCCCTTTCGATCTCGGCGACCAGTTCCTCCCCGCCCGCCTTGACCGCGCCGGCTTCCAGCGCCTTGGGCGCCACATCCGCCCCGCAGAACGCCACCACGCGCTTGCTCTTGCCGATCCCGCGCGGCAGCGACACCGAACCGCGAAGGTTCTGGTCCGCCTGCTTCGTGTCAAGACCAAGATGCATGCACAAGTTCACGGTCTGATCAAACTTCGGACCCTTGAACTTCCGCAGCGCGGCCACGGCCTCGGGCGCCGCCATCGCCTCCGAGGGCTTGAGAGCCTGGTTCGCCTGCACTCGCTTGCTCAGTTTCGGCATCGCTCAGCCCTCCACCACCACGCCCATCGAACGGGCGGTGCCTTCGATCACTCGCATCGCGGACTCAATCGATCCCGAGTTCATATCCGACATCTTCTCCGCCGCGATCTTGCGGACCTGCTCCTTCGTGATCTTCCCAACCTTCTCCTTGTTGGGGACGCCGGAACCCTTCTCGATGCCCGCAGCCTCGCAGATCAACACGGCCGCAGGCGACGACTTGATCTCAAAGTCGAACGAGCGATCGGAATAGACGGTGACGATGCACCCCACGACCTTCCCGTTGAGTTGAGCCGTAGCGGCATTGAACTTCTGGATGAATTGCCCAGGGTTAACACCTTTGGCGCCCAGAACGGGGCCGAGCGGCGGCGCAGGCGTCGCCTTGCCCCCCGGGGCCGTCAGCTTGAAAACCTGTGTGATTTCTTTCTTGGCCATTGCACTCCACCTCCCACCGGCCTCGGATGCCCGCCAATCTCTGGCGAAGGCCTCCGCTCGCCCGCCCCGGCCTGGGAACGGGTGGCTCGGTAGTCCTGACGGTTCAGATTGTCACCCCGGATCGCCGGGGGCCGAGATCATAGCCCGCTAGTCCTAACGCTTCAACCAGCCCAATATGTGCCGATGTGGTACACTTGGGTATGCACCGGTTCTCCACGCGACGAACAGGTGAGCACTTTAAACCGAATAGACTGGTGATAGTATGACTTCTTGAGGAGTACTTTGGTGACTAGGACTTGGGGAAATCATTTGCGTGGCGCTGCCTCGCTTTTCACATGGGTTGGCCACCGCAGCCCCAAGTATCGCTTTGCGTTTCCTGTGGGTCGAACAGACGAAGACGCCATCGAAGGTGACTGGAT
This sequence comes from uncultured Phycisphaeraceae bacterium, assembly GCA_964614515.1. GTDB lineage: Bacteria > Planctomycetota > Phycisphaerae > Phycisphaerales > UBA1924 > CAZTPJ01. Next base: position 2,511 of record CAZTPJ010000012.1, read on the forward strand.
GGCGATCGGCGGCGATCTGACTCGTGCCATGCGGACAATGGCGGATAAACTGCCACCCCATGAGCGAGATGACACCATCCGAGTCCTCGAAGCCATCGAAACAGATCGAACCGAGAGGAAGCGATCCACAGCGGGATCCGACAATCGCCGGTCCGGAGCCAACCACGCCGGCACGACCGCAGCAGGAGTTGCTGTACACATCGGTCCAAATGATGAAGTCACACTCTGGTCCATTACCTCCCCCGGAGGTTCTGGAGCAGTATGGTCGAGTCCATCCTGACCTCCCGGCACAGATCATCGAACGATGGAGGTCCGAACAGGGTCACAGGCATACTCAAGAGTCCAGAATCGTCAGCGCTGGGATAGCGAGCGAAGAACGTGAAAGCGCTCAGATCCAGCGCGGTCAGTTTCTGGGGGCTGCAGTAACCCTTGTATTGGCTTGCTCAGCGGTGGCGCTTGCCTTCGCTGGTGCGACTGTGGCAGCTACCGCCATGTGTCTCGTCATTGGCGTGGGAGTGGGCGCGGTCTTGATTACCGGTAAGAATCGTCAGGAACCGAAGCCTCCACAGACCAAGACCTGATCTCAGTTTGCGACTCTGCCTCCTACCGCACGTCACACCCCCGCCACGACGTACGCCGTCCACTGATTCAGCCCGCGCACCACGCCCGGATCGACCGGACCGAGGAAGACGCCGTTGCCCGGGTTGTAGGTGTGTCGCCACATCTCGACGCGGGTGAACCCGGCCGTGCGGCACGCGTTCATCAGCGCCTCGACGCTCCACAGCCGCCAGCGATACTCGAACGCATCGCGGACTTCGCGGCGTGCCGCGCGATCGTCAATCTCGAAGTGAATCGCGCACTGGATCTCGCCCGTGGCCGGGTCGAATCGCTTGACTTCCCACCGATAGTCAAACGCGGGCACGCCCCGTTCGCTGGGTAGTCGCGGGCGCGGCTCGATGCGATGCCGCGTTGAACCCACGCGCATCGCTTCCGGCCCGCCGAACACGTTCATCACCAGAATCCCATCATCCGACAAACACCGTCGTGCATGGGCCAGATACCGCTCCAGCATCGCCGCTTCGCGCAGATACAGAATACTGAAGTTCAGGACCGAGATGATGTCCGCGCGTGCCGCTTCAACACCGACCGCCAGTGAATCGCCCTCGATGAACATCACGCGATCCGCCATCGGCCCGAGCAATCGCTCCGCCCGACGGCGTGCCCACGCGAGAGTCTTTGCATCAAGATCAACCGCGATGGCCGTTCGCCCCGGGCGCAACGCCACCCACGCGACCGATTCCGCGCAGGTTCCCGCGAAATCTTCGCGCAGGCTGCGCGCTGAGCGTCCCGGATGCACGCGGCGATGCATGACATCAAGCACCGTGGCGTGCGTCTCGGGATCCTGCACAGCCCAGCGATACAACTCCAGCGCATCCACAGACGCACCGGCCTCAGACAGCAATGTCTTCTCAGTCTCAATCACACACGCGCCACGCGGGAACCACGCGGCAATCGCGCCATGATGTCACGGCCCGAGAAAACCGCCCCCGGCCGTGGGCGAACGATCAATGACCCCGACGGGATTCGAACCCGTGTCGCCACCTTGAAAGGGTGGTGTCCTAGACCAGGCTAGACGACGGGGCCAAGGGTCGGCATTCTAGGCGCGATGGCCGGTAACTCGGGTGGTCCCCGCGGCGCGAACTGGCCCGGGCCTCCCGCCGTGCCGATACACCTTCCATGCACGAGACCTCGCCAGACATGACGCCGACGCAATCCGACTCGCCGCACGTCGCAAACGCCCCATCGCAGGTCAGCGCGTGTGAACGAGCCTGGCGTACGGCCACCGCCAACCACCCGCGCCCGATCAAGTCCGCCGCGCTCACGCTCGCACTTGTCGCGCTGGTTCTCGGCGTGATCGCGGCCGGCTTCGATCCCGCAGGCTCACGCGGATCACCTTCCGCACCACGACCCATCGCCATCCCACAGCCGCACCTGTTCGATCCGCACGGCCGTCCGCTGCTTGGCGAACTCATAGGCCGCGACGCGATCGTTCGCATCTACGATTCACCCGACGGCCCGCGCTACACCATCTGCGATTTGTCCGGCGACGTGATGGCCGAGGGTCTCACGCCCTCGGAAGTTGCGGAGCGCTTCCCGCAGATCGACTTGCATCGGCTCATTCTCGAACCCGCGCCGGAGATGCACGGCCCGATCATGTCCGCCGAACCCCACGCGCATTTCAGTCCGAATGAATAGCATTGGTCGCGGACGCCGCGATCAATGGACGCACCCCTGACACCATTTCCCGCACCCCCGGGCACGCCCCGCTCGCTGCTGATCGGCGGCGTGTTTGATCCCCCGCACCTTGGGCACACGCGAGCCGCGCTTGACGCGCGGGCGCGGACGCTCGGCGATGACGCATGGTGCATCTTCGTCCCCGCCGCGCGTTCCCCGTTCAAGCCGCTGGGCGCGATTGCTTCGGCCGTGCATCGCACACATATGGTGCGGCTGGCCATCGCCGACGCGCCGCGATGCGCGGTGTGGACGGATGAGATCGACCGCGCCGTCTGGGAGACCAGCCACAACGCCGGACCGGGGTTCAGTTACTGGATCGAAACCGTTCGCCGCGCCCGCGCATCGCTGCCGGCCACGGCCGTGCTTTGTTTCCTGATCGGCTGCGATCAGGCCGCGACGTTTCATGCGTGGCGCGACGCCCGCGGCATTCTCGCGCTGGCCCAACCCATCGTCCTGCTCCGACACGAGCATGACACACCCGAAGCCCTTCGTGATCGGCTGGCAGCCCACGCGTTCTGGACTGACGACGAACTCGACCGCTGGCGCGGATGGACCCAGCCTTCCCCCGTTCCCGGCGTCAACTCGACGCGCATCCGCGCCATGCTGCGCGAACAGCAACCGCCCGAAGCCTTCGCGAACCTGCTCCACCCCGATGTGCTCGCGTACATCCGTCAGCATCATCTCTACAGCGCATGACAGATCACGGCCAGAGCATCTCACGCACGCGCTGACGAATCGCCTCCGCATCCGATTGTGGATCAATCACGACCGAGCCCAGCAGCGTCAGGTCATGAGCGACGTGCGCCACGACGAGGCGCGCCTTGGGATCATGCCCCATCACCGCGTCACGAACGAACCCCGTCCAGCGAATCGGCGCAACATCCACACCGGTTTCCCGAACAGCCGCGTCGATCGGGTCGGCCCAGCGCTCACCGATTCCGCGCACCGTCGCCGGATCAAACACCGACAAGCCAAAGACCGCGATGGGACTCAGGATCGTCGGGTTTGGCAGGCGCGCGATCGCGGCCTGGTGTGACGCGAGCAGCGCTTCCTTCGCCGCACGTTCGATCTCGATTGGATTCTCATTCACTGGCGGCATCACATACAAGACGAGCACCATCGTCAGGTCCGCCTCGCCCGCCCGATCATGCTCGCGCAGCGGATCGAGCAACGAACTGATCTCCATTCCCGCCGTGTAGGTCGATGGATCGGGCACAACTGCGCCCGGGCGCAGACGCGGCGGCGATGGCCGTAGATCCGTCAGAGACGCGAGTTCACGCCGGTCCGTCGTGTCGATCACCCACGCGGCAGGGTCGCCGGGGACAAGCGCGGTGAAGCGCAGTTCGATCTCCACGGCCGTGGCGCCATCCTCGCGCACGATGTCAGTCTTGAGCATGCGCAGGCGACTGGTGGCGGGGTCAACCAGGAGCGTGACCTGGCCGTGCGGACCCTGACCGAGAACAGTGATGGCATCGTCGATGGCGGCGGCGCGGCCGAGCGGGCGCGAGGCGCTGATCCACTGCACATCGCGGAGGTATGGCAACGGGCGTGAGAACGTCGCGTCATCCCCGAGCGCGAGTTCCACCTGCGGCGCGGGCACCGGGGGCAGGATATCGGCCAGGGACTTGGTCAGTGGGCCATCACCGAGCGTTCGCGCGACGAAGGTCTCCACATCACGGCGATTCGCCGCGACAAGTCGCCCATCATGCACCGCGACATCAAGGTCGCCAAGCGAAAGCCACACACGCGCCGACTCGCCCGTCGCGTCGCCGCGAACTTCGATTCGATCAATGCGAAGCCGCCCGGCCGCACGCACACGCGCTGTGATCTCCTCCGCGAACGCTTCGCGTTGATACGCCTCTCGCAGCGAGGCGATGACCACGGCCGGGTCGAGTTCCTCCGCGTCGCGCAGCGGCTGGGCCAGCGCCGTCGCCGCGAGCGTCAGCATCGCAGACACCAAGCCCATCACGGCGAATCGAATCATGGCTGCAACTCCGAATGCGCGGGAGGGTTGCGCGGCGGCGGCCCGTGCAAGCGTATCCCCGCGCGATCCTGCGCCGACATGGCCGCGAACACCGCATCGCGCAGCTCGCGAACGCTCCGTCCCACGCCGGGCACAATGACATCGGGCGCGATCTCCGCGAGCGGCACAAGCACAAACGCCCGCTCATGCAGACGCGGATGCGGAACCGTCAGGCCCTCGGTTTGCACGATCTGTTCGCCGTACAACAGCAGATCAAGGTCCAGTGTTCGCGGCCCCCAGCGCGATGATGACACGCGATCCCGTCCCGCTTCGCGCTCGATCCGCAGCAGTTCAGCAAGCAGCGCCAGCGGCGCGAATTCCGTTCGCACGGCCACGGCCGCATTGAGAAACGCCCCCTGCGCCACTGGTCCCACGGGCGCGGTTTCATATACCGATGACATTCGCTGCATCATTGATCGCTCCAGCGCCGCCAGCCGCGCAGCACCGCGCGCGATCATGGCCTCGCGATCGCCCACATTGGAACCAAGACCGATGTACGCTGTGAACACTGTGAAGCTTATCGCGTTGTCCAGCCCGACCCTCTCGCGGGGTTTGGCCGTAAGCCCCGCCTGGGTGTGGGGGGCCACCCAGGAAGCCTGACCTTGAGGGAGTGCTTGAACTCAAGACATCCGCACGGTGTCTTCGGATTCGGTGGGGCGGGCGTCCCGCCCGCCTCCGTGTGGCATCCGACACGCCAAGTGTCCACGCATCACACTCGCGCCAACTGCATCGAAGTCGCCTCTGGCGACTTCGATGGCACGACGATTCATCAGTAGCCCTCCCTCACGGTCGGGCTTCTTATGTGCCTTCCCACCGCACATTCAACGCGTGCTCCACCTTCAGCAGGTCCAGCACCTTGCCGACCATGAAGTCCACAAGATCTTCAATGCGCTTGGGTTGAAGATAGAACCCCGGGTTCGTCGGGCAGATGATCGCCCCCGCGAGCGTGAGCGTGCGCATGTTCTCGATGTCGATCAGGTTCAACGGCGTCTCGCGGTGGCAGATGATCAGCGGGCGTCGCTCCTTGAGCGTCACATGCGCTGCGCGAACGAGCAGGTTTGACCCCGCGCCCGTGGCGAAGGCCCCGAGCGATTGACTCGACGCGGGCAGCACCACCATGCCGTGATGAATGAAACTCCCCGACGCGATCACCGCGCCGACATCGCGATGCGGATGAATCACAAGACGCTTGTCACTCCCCGCGCGCGTGAACGCCTCGTGGATTTCGTGCTCGCGTTCGCCGTGCCGCGGCGCGGCCTCAGCCGCGACCTCACCGTGCGCCACGGCCGTGCGAACCGCCGCCGCCGCGAGTTCCTCCGCCGTCACCTGTCGCACGCCCGCCTCATCATTGAGCAGCCGCCGCCCATAGTCGGTCACGACCAGATGCACCTCATGCCCGCCGCGCAAGAGCAGTTCCAGCAGGCGCAGCGAATACGCCGCACCCGACGCGCCGGAGACGCCAAGGACGAAGCGACGGGATTGATATGCATCGACAGACATGGACGTGACCGGAGCAGACGCCCCCAGAAGGATAGCCGAACCGCATCATGACTTCGGCAAGGCGAGGACTTCGGTTTCACGCAGAAGGTGTCAATGCGCCAAGTGCCCCGACAATGCGCTTCGCATTGTCGGGCTTCCGTGTGCATGTCTCGTTGCAATTCAGCGCCACGAGTCGATGGCGTGAGATCAATGCCCCGCGCCACTCCCTACCGCACGCGCAGGCTCGTGGCTCTCCGCTTGTTCCACCACCGCCCCCTGCCCCGCCGCCTTCTCGCTCTGTTCCATCAGGCCGTCGGCCGCGAGGAGCAGGCCCACAACCGCGATGGCCGACAGCAGGCCGGCGAGTTTTCGCGAGGCGAACGGCACGGCCTCGACCGGCTCCGCCCGCGAATCCGGCTCGGACAACATCGGCGCACCCACCAGCCGCAAGTAATAAAACGCCGCGATGGCCGAGTTCAGACCGAGGACGATCACCAGCGGAATCTCGCCGGCCGCGATGGCCGAGGTGAACAGCGGAACCTTCGCGAAGAACCCGATGATCGGCGGCATCCCCAGCAGACTCAGGGCGCTGGCGACCATGATCCATCCCAGCGCCGGGTGCGTCTTGCAAAGTCCTCGAAGGTCATCGACGGAGTCGATCTCGCGCGTCGAGCCATCCGCGTTGCGCCGTTCCAGACACGCCAGCACCGCGAACGCGCCGAGGTTCGACACGCCGTAGATCAGCAAGTAGAACAGCACGGCCGACAGCCCGCTCTGGGTGAAACTGCCATCGCCCGGCCCGGCGATGATGCCCACGAGCATGTATCCGCTGTGCGCGATGGATGAATACGCGAGGATGCGCTTGACCGACGTTTGCAACAGCGCGAGTACGTTGCCCACCGTCATCGTCAGCGCCGCCATCACCCACAGCGTCACGCGAACAACCTCGGGCAGGCTCTCGCCCGCGCCGTGCGTCCACCCGGCCGTGCCCGCGATCTGCATGATCGCCAGAAACCCCGCCGTCTTTGGCGCGAACGCCAGAAACGCCGCGACGGGCGCAGCCGCGCCCTGATACACATCCGGCGTGTAGAAGTGCATCGGCACGGCCGCGATCTTGAACGCGATGCCGATCAGCGAGAGCAGCAGCCCCGCGAGGGCGATGTTGTTGATGCCGTCGTGGGCGAGCGAATCCGCGATGGCCGTCAGGTGCGTCTCGCCCGTGCCGCCATAGAGCATGGCGAATCCGAAGAGGAACGTGGCCGCGCCCATCGCGCCGAGGAAGAAGTACTTCACGCCTGCTTCCTGGGAACGCATGGAGCCTTCGCGTCCACGCCCCGAGATCGTGACCATGATGTACGTCGGAAGGCTCGTGAGTTCCAGCGCGAGGAAGAGCCAGATGAGGTCCGGCGCGGAGGCGCAGAGCATCACGCCCGTGAGCGAGAACAGATAGAACGAGTAATACTCGGCGCGAGTGGACCGCAGCGGATCAAATGTCCGTGCGCCGAGCGCGATGTCCGATTCCTCCTGTCGATCCACCGTCCCCGCCTGAAGCAGCAGGATGAGCAGGCCCACGCCCGCGATCATCGCCTTGGCATAGGGCATCAGGTGCGGGAAGAGCACGCCGGTGGCGGGCTTGGCCGTGTCAATCGCCAGCGCCATCGCCGCGAGCAGGCCGAGGCCGGTGATGACGATACAGCCCTTGCGAATGGCCGCGCTCTTTGACAGCCCGAGTACCATGACGATGCACGTCGTGATGAACAGCGCGATCTCGGGCCAGAGGAAGGCGAGGCGCTCGGTCATGGCGTGGCCTCCTGGCCGGCATCAGCCGGTGTGGCCGCGATCAAATCTGTCGCCCCTTCGGCCTGCCTCGCACGCATCTGACCGATCTCCATCTGTCGCAGTGATTCGTTGATGGCCGGGGTGAGGCCGTCGATGACCGGCTTGGGATAGATACCCAGCCCCAGACACAGCGCGGCCAATGGCAGCAGCACGCCGATCTCCCGCGCGGAGAGGTCTCGCGGCAAGCCGCCGTGGCCATCGTGCCCGTGGTCATGGTTCGGCGGGAGCACCAGCGGTCCGAAGACGATCTTGCCGACCATGTAGAGCAGGTAGATCGCGGCGATGATCATGCCCACGCCGGCGATGGCCGCGTACCACGGCCCGAGTGCTGGTCCCTCCGCGCCGATGCTTCCGTTCCACGTCGTGCCGCTCTGAAACGCGCCGAGCAGGCAGAGGAACTCGCTGACGAACCCGTTGAGTCCCGGCAGGCCTACCGACGCCATGACAAAAAAGACCATGAACGTGGACCACACGGGCATGATGCTCGCGAGGCCACCGAGTTCGCGGAGCGATCGCGTGTGATAGCGGTCATAGACCATGCCGATCATGAGGAAGAGCGCGCCCGTCGAGAGGCCGTGGTTGATCATGTACAGGACCGACCCGGTCAGGCCCGCGCGATTGATCGCGACGAGGCCGAGGATGCAGAAGCCCAGGTGCGCGACGGACGAGAACGCGATGAGGCGCTTGACATCGGTTTGCACCCAGCAGACCAGCCCGCCGTAGAGAATGCCGATGATGCTGAGGATGGCAATGGCCGGCGCATACTCAACGAGCGCCACGGGCGTGAACCCCATCGCGAAGCGATAGATGCCATAGGTGCCGAGTTTGAGCAGCACGCCTGCGAGGATGACCGACCCGGCCGTGGGCGCTTCGGTATGCGCCAGCGGGAGCCATGTATGCACGGGGAAGAGCGGGACTTTGACCGCGAACCCGGCGAGCAGGGCGAGCAGGACCCATCCCTGCGCGGCCCGGGGCATCTCCATCGCCGCGACTTGCAGGGCCGCGATCTCCAGCGTCCATGTGCCGCGCGGCGTGCCCGCGCGCGGCGCCAGTTCCGCGGCGTTGAAATACACCACATATACCAGGCCCGCCAGGGCGATCAGCGAGCCGGTGAAGGTGTACAGGAAGAACTTCGTCGCCGCCTTCGCACGGTTGCTCGATCCGAACACCGCGATCAGCACATACATCGGCAGCAGCGTGAACTCGAAGGCGACATAGAACATCAGCAGGTCGCGGGCGCAGAACACGGCCGTCATCGCCGCCTGAAGCACCAGCAGCCATGAGTAATACGTCTTGAGGCGATGGTTGATGGACCTCAGCGAAGCGACGACACACAGCGGCCCGAGCAGAACCGTGAGCGCCACGAGCATTAGCGCGACGGAATCGACGCCGACGGACAGCGTCAGACCCAGTGTGGGCAGCCACTGAATCTCGGATGGGAACTGAAACGCCGCCCCCCCCTGCCAGTTGAACGCCATCAGGGCCATCAGGCACACGGGCACGGGGGCCATCGTCCCGATCAGGGCCATCAGCCACGCCCGCCGCGCGGGCATCGCCGTCACCGCAAACGCGGCGAAGAGCGGAAACAGGATCATCAGCCACAGATAGTTCACTGCGTCACCAGAAGCACAATCGCGATCAACAATGCAATCCCTCCGGCCATTCCGAGGGCATATCCATGCAACACGCCGCTCTGCGTCGGACGAATCGCCGACGCCAACACGCGCGGCAAGAACCCGACCAGATTCACAAAGCCATCAATGAACAACTTGTCAAAGGCGCTGAACACATGCGCCAACCCGCGCAGCGGCCGGCGAATCAGCCAGTCATAGAACTCATCCACAAACCACTTGCCCTGCGCCCAGCGGGCGAACGGACCCATCGCCGGCAGCAGCGCATCGGCCCGCGACGTCGCGGCCGTGGTGCGCCCACGCAAATGCAGGTGCCACGCGATGAAGATCCCAACCAGACCGACGATGCCCGAGACGACGTACATCGCCTTGTGCGGATCAAAGCCGAGGAACGTGCCCGCTTCACGGTGGCCCGCCGGGTGGCCCGCCACTCCGTGGCGGGTTTCCGCCGCCTCGCCCAACCCGGCCAACCCCGGATGGGTCGGACTGTGACCGGTTTCGGCGTGGTGCGCCCACGGCGATGTGTAATGCGCGGATGAATCGTGGATCATCCCGCCGACCCATCCGTGATTCGGCTTGTCGATGAAGTACAGCGCGATGGCCAGCGTCGCCAGCGTCGCGAGGATCACCAGCACAGAGTTGATCGCCCAGCCCGGCGCGTGCGGATGAAACTCCTGGGCGTGGTCATCCTTGCCGTGCGCATCGTGCGTGTGGGCATCATGCTTGTGGGCAGTTTCGCCGTGTGCATCGTGGGCGTGCGCATCATGTCCATCGTGTCCATGATCGCCGCCGTGGACTTCATCGCCCGGCTCATACGACACCGGCCCCTCAAACACGCGGAAGTAGACGCGGAAGGTGTAATAGGCGGTCAGCCCGGCCGTGATGAGCAGGATCACGCCGATCATCGCGTATCCCGGCGTGACAAACGCTTCGGCGAGGATCATGTCCTTCGAGAAGAACCCTGACGTGATGACCGGCACGCCCGCGAGATTCGCGCAGCCCACGAGCATGGTCACGCCGACGATCCCCCAACCCGGCATCTTGCGCACGCCGGAGAGTTTGCGCAGGTCCAGTTGCCCCGCGAAGCCGTGCATCACCGCACCGCACGCCAGGAACAACAGCGCCTTGAAGAACGCGTGCGTCAGGACATGGAACGCCGAGCCCACGCTCGTCAACACGCCAAGACCCGCGAACATGTAACCGAGTTGGCTCACGGTCGAATACGCCATGATGCGTTTGATGTCGAACTGCGCCATGCCGATGGTCGCCGCGAGCAGCGCCGTGATCGCCCCCACCCACGCCACGATCGGCAATGCCCATTCGCTCGACAGGAACGCCCAATAGGTCCGGCAGACGAGGAACACCCCGGCCGTCACCATCGTCGCCGCGTGGATCAGCGCGGAAACCGGCGTGGGGCCTTCCATCGCGTCGGGCAACCACACGTACAGAGGGAACTGCGCGCTCTTGCCAAACGCCCCGACCATGTACAGCAACGGAATCAACTGCACCAGGAACGGAATCTCGTCATACCGACCCTGTGACGCGAGCGACACATACTCATGCACGGCCGGGAGCAGGTGCTTGTACTCCACCGTGCCGAAATGCACGAACGTGAGCATGATGCCCAGCGCGAGTCCAAGGTCGCCGATGCGATTGACGATGAACGCCTTCTTCGCCGCCTCCACCGCGCTGGGCTTCTTATAGAAGTAGCCGATCAGGAGGTACGAGCACAGGCCCACACCCTCCCACCCCAGGTACAGCAGCACCAGGTTGTCCGCCATCACCAGGCACGACATCGCGAACACGAACAAGTTGAACGCCGCGAAGAATCGGCAATACCCCGGCCCGGCTTCCCCGGCCATGTACTCGCTGGCATACAGCGCGATCAACGCCCCAAGCCCCGTCACGAACAACATCCATAGACACGTCAGCGAATCGACATAAAACCCGAAGTTCGCGACGAAGCGCTGTCCGTGTTCCGCGCCAGAACCGAGATCAAGCCAGGTGAAGGCCGTGGAGATCACGGTTTCACCCGCGAAGTTCATCGTCATCACGGCCGTGACGATGAACGCGACGGCCAGACACGCGACGCTGATCCACGCGGGCAGTTTGCTCTTGACGCGACCCATCGCGCACAACGTCACCAGCACCGTCGCCACCAGCGGCATCGCCGGAATGAGCAGGACCCACCACGGCCCCTGCCCAACCCCGGCCGGATCGGCCGCCACCGCCGCCCCCGTGAGCGACTCAAGCATCCGCCCCGTGATGGAAACCGACTCCGTCACGCACGATCCTCAAATAAGAAGCCCGACCGTAAGGGAGGGCTCTGCATCCCGATTAAGAAGCCCGACCGTAAGGGAAGGCTCTGCATCCCGAATGAGAAGCCCGACCATAAGGGAGGGCTTGGCTTCGGCATGTACACTCCATCCACAGCAACGCTCTCGCAGCACACATCACCCGCGCGCGAAGACCCGACGGCCACACTCCGCGCGATCCTCGCCATCTCCGCGACCCCTGCGTACATGCTCTGATGCTCCACCAACGCCAGTCTCATCCCTTCATCTCACGCCACTCTTCCGCGCTCAAACTCTCGCGACGACGGAAGAGCAGCACGACGAGGGCCAGGGCCATCGCCGCCTCCGCCGCCGCCACCGTCAGCACGAAAATCACAAACGTCTGCCCGCTGTAGTTCAGGTGAAATCGGCTGAACGCGATCAGCGCCAGCCCCGCCGCCTGAAACATCAGTTCCGTACACAGGAACATGATGATCAGATTGCGCCGCGTCAGGAACCCGATCACACCGATCGCGAACATCCCGCCCGCCACGAACAGATAGTGCCCCAGCGTGATCGGACCGAACGCCCCAACCGAGGGCACGGCCGCAGCGATCGTCATCGTGACATCGCTCATGGTGTCCCCCCCCTCGCGGCCTGGGCCTTCGCCTCTTCCTCCATCTGCACCCGCTGTCGCGCCAGCACCACCGCCCCGAGCATCGCCATCAACAGAATCACACCCGCGATCTCAATCGACCCCGGATGCTCCACCAACAGGTTGTGCCCCACACCCTCGACGTTCGACAGCCGTAGATCCGCGGGCCACGACACCGTCCGTACACCCGCCTCACCCGAGGCCACCTGCACCGTTCGCGCATCGGCATCGACCAGCAGCCGTCCCGTCTCCGGATCGCGCGCCAGGCGCTCATCCGACTCGATGAGTTTCTCTTCACGCAGTGCCCGCTCGATCCGCTTGGGAAACTCCGCCAGCACCCGGTCCGAATCCCGGATGTCCGACGGTCCAGGCAGACCGCGCACCCCCGAGAACATCATCGTCGTCAGCACGGCCAGCAAGGCAAAACCCGCCACCGTCGCGGCGATCGGCTCGCGACTGGCCGCGTCGTACTCCGGCAAGGCTTCCACCTGCTCGGCCGTGGGCGCCTGTGTCGCGAGCATGATGACGAAGAGGTAAGTGATGAGGATGGCCCCGGCATAGATGATGATCAGCGCCAGCGCCATAAACTCCGCCGACAGAACGAGATAGAGTCCGGCCGACGCCAGGATCGTCAGGATCAGATACAGCGCCGCGTACACCGGCCTGGGATGCGTCACCACCCGCAGACTCGATCCCAGCGCGATGATCCCCAGCACATAGAAAAAGATGTTCGGCAAGCCCTCGCCCGCACGCCCGGCCGCGATCGTCAGCAGCAGAATCACCAATCCGGCGGCGGATGCAGCCAACAGCCCGCCCATGCCGCGCGGCCCGGGCGTGCGACGCGGCATCGCCACGCACACACCCACAGCGCCCAGCGCCAGAAGCAGATACAACAGTACAGGGCTGATGATCGTGTCCAAAGCGACAGCCCGCCGCGAGCGCCCCGCGCCCGGAAAAGAGACTCACTCATTCGCCCCGCCCACCCGGCGCCAGGCTTGGGCGAAGAGGATAGAGGCGCGGGCAGGAGGCTTCAACTCCGCGACGACGCACACCCATTTGCCCTCCTGAACCCGTCCCTACCCGGGAACCATCCCCGGCAAGCCGCGATATCCTCTCGCCGATGCTCCTGGAGATCACCACAACCCACTCGCCCGCCACCGACCTGGGATACCTGCTGCACAAGCACCCGGCCAAGGTCCAGACCTTCTCGCTCGCCTTCGGACACGCCCATGTGTTCTATCCCGAGGTCCACGAAGACCGGTGTACGGCCATGCTGCTGCTGGATGTCGATCCGGTCGGCCTGGTCCGAAGCAAGGGGGGAGAGCGCACGCTCGATCAGTATGTCAACGACCGCCCGTATGTTGCGTCGTCGATGCTCTCGGTCGCGATCGCGCAGGTGTTCGGCACGGCTCTGGCCGGGCGGTGCAAGGATCGACCCGACCTCGTGACCCTGCCGATTCCGCTGGTCGCGCGTCTGGCCGCGCTGCCCTGTCGCGCGGGCCCCGAGATGCTCGCACGACTCTTTGAGCCGCTGGGGTATGAGTTGACCATCGCCGATCATCCGCTCGATGAACGCTTCCCGCAGTGGGGCAGCGCTGCCCTGTTCACCCTCACGCTCAGCGGCACGGCCACACTCAGCGACCTGCTGAGTCACCTGTACGTCCTGATTCCCGTCCTCGACAACGACAAGCATTACTGGGTGGGCGATGATGAAGTGGCGAAACTGCTGCGACACGGCGAAGGCTGGCTCGCGGGCCACCCGGAGCGCGACCTGATCGCCACGCGATACCTCAAGTATCGCCGACACCTGGCCGACGATGCCCTGCGACGCCTGCGCGAACAGGATGGCGAGGGGCAGGCCGAGATCGACCGCGATTCACCCGACGACCCGCGCGAAGAAGTCGCCGAGCGCACCCTGAGCCTCCACGAACAGCGTCACGGCGTCGTGCTCTCGGTTCTTCAGGCAAAGGGCGCCACGCGAGTCATCGACCTGGGCTGCGGCGAAGGACGACTCATCCGCGAGCTCCTCAAGCACCGCACGTTCGAACGCATCGTCGGCATGGATGTCTCGCACCGCTCGCTCGAGTTCGCCGCCGATCGCCTTCGGCTTGACCGCCTGCCACCTCTCGTGCGCCAGCGCATCGAACTCATCCACGGCTCGCTGATGTATCGCGATGCGCGGCTGGAGGGCTTTGACGCGGCGGTGCTGTGCGAAGTCATCGAACACATGGATCCGCCGCGCCTGGCCGCGATGGAGCGCGTGGTCTTCGAGTTCGCCCGGCCGAAGGTGGTCATCATCACGACGCCCAACCGCGAGTACAACGTCATGTGGGAGACGTTGTCCGCCGGCGCGTTTCGACACCGTGACCACCGATTCGAGTGGACGCGCGAGGAATTCCGCGCCTGGGCGGCGGGCGTGTGTTCACGATTCAAGTATTCGTGCGAGTTTCGCGGCGTCGGCGAAACGGGCGAAACGCCCGACGGCCGGGATGTCGGTCCGCCGACACAGATGGGGGTGTTCGCCCATGCCCTCTGACCTGCGCATCCCGGAACTCTCACTTGTGGTGCTTATCGGTGCGTCGGGCTCCGGCAAGAGCACGCTCGCGCGCCGGCTCTTCAAGCCCACCGAGATTCTGTCCTCTGACACCTGCCGGGGCTGGGTCTGCAATGATGAGAACAGTCAGGAATCAACCGGCGACGCCTTTGACGTGCTGCACACCATCGCCCGCAAGCGCCTGGCCCGCGGCCTGCTCACTGTCATCGACGCCACCAACGTCCGCGCGGAGGATCGCACGTCGTTTGTCCAACTCGCGCGGGAGTTTCACTGCCTGCCCGTCGCGCTCGTTCTCAACACGCCCGAACACATCTGCCATGAGCGCAACGCGCAGCGGCCCGATCGCACCTTTGGCCCGCACGTCGTCCGCGGCCAGCGACTCGCCCTGCGAAAAAGCCTGCGCTCGCTCGGACGCGAAGGGTTTCGACACGTTCATATCCTTCAGTCCCAGGATGAATGCGATGCGGCCACGCTCATCCGTGAGCCGCTGTGGAACAATCGCAAGCACGAACACGGTCCGTTTGACATCATCGGCGATGTTCACGGGTGCTACGACGAACTTGTGGACCTGCTGACGAAACTCGGCTGGCGAGTCATGCAGCGCGGAGGCGAACCTGAAGGTGCGTGCGATGTCGAGCCGCCAGCCGATGACCCGCTTCGCAAGGCCATCTTCCTGGGTGATCTCGTCGATCGCGGGCCAAAGACGCCGGCCGTGTTGCGGCTTGTGATGTCGCTCGTCGAAGAGGGCAAAGCGCTGTGCATCCCGGGCAATCACGACGTCAAACTTCTGCGTGCCCTCCGCGGCCGCAACGTGCAACTGACGCACGGCCTGGCGGAATCGCTGACGCAGCTCAGCGCTGAATCTCCGGAGTTTCGCGAGCGCATCGCGACGTTCATCGACGACCTTGTGAGTCATTATGTTCTCGATGATGGGCGGCTGATCGTCGCCCACGCGGGCATGAAGGAGTCCATGCAGGGCCGTGGCTCAGGCGCCGTGCGCGAGTTCGCACTCTACGGCGAGACCACCGGCGAAACCGACGAGTTCGGCCTGCCCGTGCGGTATCAGTGGGCCAATGAGTATCGCGGCCGCGCGTGCGTGGTCTATGGGCATACGCCCGTGCCCGATGCGCAGTGGCTGAACAATACGATCTGCATCGACACGGGTTGTGTCTTTGGCGGGTCGCTGACGGCGCTGCGGTGGCCGGAACGTGAACTCGTGGCCGTGCCCGCGCGAGCAACGTATGCCCAGCCGCGCAAGGCGTTTTTGCCCGAGGGCCAGGCCGCGCCGCGCTCGCTGCAACAGCAACACGACGATGTCCTCGACCTTGAAGATGTCTCGGGCAAGCGTCACATCGAAACGCGACTGATGCGCGCCATCACCATCCGCCGCGAGAACGCCGCGGCCGCCCTTGAAGTCATGTCCCGCTTCGCCGTCGATCCGCGATGGCTGATTCACCTGCCGCCGACGATGTCGCCGTGCGAGACGACGCGCGAGCAGGGCATGCTTGAACACCCGCGCGAGGCATTCGAGTACTTCCGCACCAACGGCGTCGGCCGTGTGATCTGCGAAGAGAAGCACATGGGATCTCGCGCGATCGTGATCGTCTGCCAGGAGCCTGCGGTGGCCGTGGAACGATTCGGCGTCGCGCGCCCGACGCACGGCGTGATCTATACGCGCACGGGCCGGCCGTTCTTTGGCGACATCGAGATCGAGCAGGCGATGCTCGCGCGCCTCTGTGATGCCGCATCGCGCGCCGGACTGTGGGATGAACTGCGAACCCGGTGGCTGTGTCTCGATTGTGAACTCATGCCGTGGTCGGCCAAGGCGCAGGCGCTGATTCGCGAGCAGTATGCGGCCGTGGGCGTCGCGGCCGAGACCGGACTTTCCGCGAGCGTCGCAGCGCTGGAACTTGCGGCGGCGCGATTGCCGGATGCCGGCCCGCTTCTGAAGCGCCATCGCGAGCGGCTCGAAGTCGTGCGAAAGTACATCGCCGCGTATCGTCAGTATTGCTGGGATGTCGTGGGCCTCGATGATCTGCGCCTCGCGCCGTTTCACCTGCTCGCGACGGAGGGCAAGGTCCACATCGACCGCGATCATGCCTGGCACATGGACACGCTGGCTCGGCTGGCGGGCGATGCCCTGTTCCTCGCCACGCCGTACACGCTCGTTGATCTCTCAAGCGATGCGAGCGAGTCGGACGCGACGCGGTGGTGGCTGGATCGCGCCGAACGCGGCGGCGAAGGCATGGTCGTCAAACCGCTGGACTTCATCGCACGCGGCCCACGCGGATTGATGCAACCCGCCGTCAAGGTTCGCGGACGCGAATATCTCCGCATCATCTACGGCCCCGAATACACCCACCCCGAGAATCTGGATCGCCTTCGCTCCCGCGGCCTTGGCGCGAAACGCAGTCTGGCCCTGCGCGAGTTCTCCCTCGGCATCGAGTCGCTGGAGCGATTCGTTCGCCGCGAACCCTTGCGGCGCATCCATGAGTGCGTCTTTGGCGTACTCGCGATGGAGAGCGAGCCGGTCGATCCGAGGCTGTAAGGCGCGTGGCATGGGCAAGCCTTCAGGCTTGCCCATGCCACGCGGACCGTTCTTCTACACTTGCCCATGCTCGTCACGCTCTTAGGCGGCATCGGCTTGTTTCTGCTGGGGATGTCGTTGATGGTTGACGGCCTCAAGTCGCTGGCGGGAGGGATGCTGCGCGATGTGCTGACGAGGGTGGTGGCCGGGCCGTGGAGCGCCCTGGGCGCTGGGGCGGCGGTGACGGCGCTGGTGCAGTCTTCCAGCGCCACGACGCTGATGACCATCGGGTTCGTCAGCGCCGGGTTGATCACGTTTCAGCAGGCCGTGGGTGTGATCTTCGGCGCGAACCTCGGCACGACAAGCACGGGTTGGCTGGTTTCGGTTCTGGGGTTCAAAGTCTCGATGGGCGCAATCGCCTATCCGCTGGTGTTCATCGGCGCGATGGTCCACATCCTGGCGCGGCCGAGGCTCGGCGCGTCCGGGCGTGCGCTGGCGGGCTTTGGACTCATCTTCGTCGGCATTGGGCTGTTGCAAGAGGGCATGGTGGGACTTCAGTCGCATGTTGATCCGTCCGTGCTGGCCGTGGGAGGAATCGCCGGGCGACTGCTGATGGTCTTGCTCGGCGTCGCGATGACGGTGGTGATGCAGTCATCCAGCGCGGCCATGGCCGCAACGCTGGCCGCGCTGGATTCGGACGTGGTCTCACTCGATCAGGCCGCCGCGCTCGTCATCGGACAAAACGTCGGCACCACCGTCAAGGCAGGCCTCGCGTCCATCGGCGCATCGACTCCCGCGAAACGCACGGCCATGGCACACTTCCTCTTCAACGCGATCACCGGCGCCGTCGCGCTGGCCTTTTTGCCGCTGTTCCTATGGGGCGCCAGCGCGATGCAGGTGGACCACGAGGGGCCGATCGTGCTGGCGGCGTTTCACACGGTCTTCAACATTCTCGGCGTCGCGATTCTCCTGCCGGTGTCGGGGCATTTCTCGCGGTTGATCGAGCGCCTCCTCCCCGATCGCGGCGATCGCTTGACGCGATTCCTTGATCTGTCGGTCACACAACTCGGCCCCGTCGCGATTGAGGCCGCGCGTCGATGCGTCGCGGAGATCATGCGCGAAACGCTCGACGACCTGCGGCAGGCACTCGAAGGGGCGCGAGGGCGCCAGGATCACGCCGCGAAACTCCATCGCGCCCTCGACGAGGTTCAAACGTTCCTTCACCGACTGAGCGCAGGCACGCAGTCCGACGACGATGTGCAGCGACACGCCGCAATCCTGCACGCCGTGGAGCACACTTCGCTGTTGGTCGCGGCCTGCGAACGCACCCCACGCGCAAGCGTGCTGCGAGCGCCTCAACTCGATCCGCAACTCGCCGCCCTCGAAGACTTGATCAACGAAGCCCGCGCGTGGCTAGCCAATCCCACAACATCCGCGCCAACGCAGAGCATGGCCGACACGGCCGCGAACGTCGAACGTCTCCGACGCACCATCCGCCTCGACATCCTCAATCACACCGCCCAAGGCGCAGCTCAGCCCGCCGACGCGGCCACGGCCATCGAAGCCCTCCGCTGGGGCGAAGAAGTCGCCCACCGAATCGCGCGAGGGGTGGCGTATCTGGATCCGGGTACGCTCAAGAATCCGAAGCCGAAGGATGAAACTGGCGTATAGCACCGCGCTGATCCTGCCGCGACGCTGTACACCCCGGCCTTCACTCAAGCCCGCGCGAACGGATTCCCGATCCCACCGCTCGTGACAACGCACGGCCAATCGACCGAAACCCGCACGCACACACGCGACAGCGCGATGCGCCGGCTCGACTCAGCCCAACTCGTCTTCATCGTCGGGCCGTCAAAGTGCGGCACATCATGGGTGCAGACGACGCTTGACGGCCATCCCAACGCGGTATCATGGGCCGAGGGCGCGTTCGCGTCGTGGCTTGGCCCGGGCATCCGCCGCGCGGCCGAGGAGTTCAATGCCAACCACCGCAGCGCGAAATATCGCCACGACTTCACGTTGACCGACGATGACGTCGCCTCGCTCACGCGGTTCGCGTATGACCTGGTGCTCGCGAAGTATCTCGCCGGCGCAAAGCCGGGTGAAGAACTGCTGGCCGTCATCGACAAGACGCCCACGCACGCCTTTCATGTTCGCGAACTGGCCGCGATCTATCCCACCGCGAAGTTCATTCTCGTCACGCGCGATCCGCGCGATGCGGCCGTGAGTTGGTGGCACTTCATGCACTTTCAGGGCAAGCCGCGCTATGACTCGATCGAGGCGTGCGCGGAGGCGTACGCGGCGATGTGGGGCGACATTGTGGCGACGGTGCGCAGCGCAAGCCTCGGCGAGCGCCTCGCCGAGATCACCTATGAGTCATACAAAGCCGACCCGCGCGCTGAGGTCCGCCGACTCCTCACCTTCATCGGACTCCCCACCACCGACCACCACATCAACCTCTGCCTCACCGCCGGCGACTTCTCCCGCCAGACCCGAGGCCGTCAACCCGGCCACGAAGCGCGATCGTTCCACCGCAAAGGCGTGGTGGGCGATTGGCGGAATCATTTGTCTGAGGAGTTGGCAGAGCGGGTGATGGGGATTGCGAACGAGAGAGTTGGTTGCGACACACTTCACGCAGCCGCGGCCCCTCGCACGTCCCAAAGGCCAGGACCGTAAATCGAATCCACCTCGCCTCCATCCTGAGGCCGCTTCAGCGGTCTTTCCCGCTTGTAGGCCACGCCTTCAGGCGTGGTGAAGGTCAGTTCCGTTTCCGATGAACAGTACAAACACCGCAGCCCGTTTCAACGGGCTTTTCGTTCGCTCCCCACATCCATCACCACCTTGATCCCCTCCCCGCTGAGCATCGTGGTGAACGCCTGCTCGAATTGCTCGATCGGATACTCGTGCGTGATGATGTCGTCGAGTTCGAGACGCCCGGAGAGCAGCAACTCTTCCATCTGATACCATGTCTCGAACATCTTGCGCCCGTTGATCCCCAGCACCGTGGCGCCCTTGAAGATCACATGCTTGTTCCAGTCAAACGTCATCGGGCGTGAGGGCAGGCCCAGCAGCGCGGCCGTGCCACCGTTGCGCAGCGCCGTGAACCCATCCGTGAACGCGCTGGGCGCGCCGCTCATTTCGATGAGCACATCGACGCCTTCGCCGCGCGTCGCCTTGCGAACGGTGTGAATCCAGTCCGGCGCAGACCCCCCTCGAACGTCAAACGCCTCCACCGCGCCGAGTTTCCGCGCCAGCGCAAGCCGACGCGGATCCACATCCGTCGCGAAGATCCGCGACGCCCCCGCCGCCTTCGCCACCGTCACGGCCATCAAACCGATGATCCCCACGCCCGTCACAAGCACGCTCTTGGCGCTCACGTTCGCCGCCATCACCGTGTGAACCGCATTACCCAGCGGATCGAGCACGGCCGCCACCCTGTCCGGCACCGACGGATGCACCGGCCACACGTTCTCTTCCGGGACGCAGACATAGTCCGCAAAGCATCCATCGCGATCGATGCCGATGATCGTCGTGTCCCGCGCGATGTGCGCGTTGCCCGTACGAGAGTTGTAATCCGTCCAGGCCGTGATGTGCCCCTCCGCCGACACACGCAGGCCCGGGGCGAACTTGCTCACGGCCGAGCCAACCTTCTCGATCACACCGACGAACTCGTGCCCCGTAATGATGCCCACCGGAATCCGCGACGCCGCCCAGTCATCCCACTCCCAGATATGCCGATCGGTTCCGCAGATCCCCACCTTCGACACGCGGATCAGGACATCCCGCGGCCCGGGCGCGGGCACAGGACGATCTGACGTGAACTTCAAACCTTGACCGGCGTGATGCTTGATGAGGGCGCGCATACAGGCTTCCAGGAGGCGTGCGAACGGACCAGACGGAGAGTGTAGTGCCGCTCGTCGATTCGGTGCGATGGACGGGGTGTGAACCGTCAGGGTAACCGCACAGTCCCTCGGATGCGGTGGTGCGGGCGTCTCGCCTGCACCCGTCTCTGCTCAACCCCAGTCGTGTTGTCCTCCCGCCCGCAGGGCGGAGAGGCTGCACCGACGGAGCCAGTACCACTGGGAGAAAAGCGATGGGTGCAGGCGAGACGCCCGCACCACCGGAGCCAGTCCCCTTCCAACCCCACCCCGGCCATGTCGCAGCCTGACTGGTACAGTTTGGCCAGCATGGAGCTCACCACGCTTGACGAGATGCTCCGCCGCGAGCCGTTTCAGCCGCTTCGCTTGCTCTTGAGCAACGGCCAGCGCGTGGACATTCTCGATCCATCCCTTGTCGTTCCCATGAAGCGAGAGATCTTCGTCGCCAACCGCGGGCGCGATGGCTTTCGTTCCCATTCAATGCTTCACATCGTCGGTGCTGAGTCGATCAACGGCTCAAACGGCCAGCGCTCGAACGGCTAAGCAGTCACCAGGACTCGGCTATGAGCACCATGCCACTCTCCCTTGGGCGGCCCCCTTGGCCGAAGGCCCCAACTACACTCTGCACGACCGAGCATGTCCCCCGACTCCTCCAACACTCCCGATCCCTCGGACCCCACGATTCCCGTGCGGGGGGGCGATACGCCGTCGCAGGCGACAACGCTGCCGGCGGGGACACTGCTCATCGAGCGTTATCGCATCGTGTCGTATCTTGGGCGTGGCGGCATGGGGCAGGTGTATCGCGCCGATGACCTCACGCTGGGGCATTCGGTCGCGCTGAAGTTCTTGCCCGATGCGCTCGCGGCCGATGAGGTTCGCCTGGCGCGGCTGCGTGAAGAGGTCCGCCAGGCACGGCTGGTGTCGCACCGCAATGTCTGCCGTGTGCATGACATCGCGACCGATCCCGGCGATGGCGATCGCCCGCCGCGGGTCTTCATCGCGATGGAGTATGTCGATGGCGAGGACCTCGCGTCGCTGCTGCGCCGCATCGGCCGCCTTCCCCTCGACAAGGGCCTTGATGTCGCGCGGCAACTCTGCTCCGCGCTCGCGGCCGTGCATGCCGAAGGCATCATCCATCGCGACCTCAAGCCTGAGAACGTGATGCTCGATGGTCGCGGGCGCGTGCGTCTGATGGATTTCGGCATCGCGGCGGCCGTGGGCGCAGCGCGCGATGTCCGCTCGGGCACGCCCGCGTACATGTCGCCGGAACAACACGCGGGGAAGGAAGCGACGGAGCGCAGTGACATCTACGCCCTTGGCCTTGTCATCCATGAGGTACTCACGGGACGACATCCGGGCGACACGCCCGCGTCACGTTCAGGCACGCGCGGGTCCGGCACGCGATCCGCCACGGATCACGAACCCCTCGACTCCGCCACCGACGGCATCATCAAGCGGTGTCTCGCGGAAGACCCGGCCGCACGACCGCAATCCGCCCTCGCCGTCGCGTTCGCGCTGCCCGGCGGCGACCCGCTCGCCGCCGCGATCGCCGCGGGCGAGACGCCATCACCGGAACTCATCGCGGCCGCGGGCAACACCGGCGGAACACATCCGGGGCTGGCCTTGCTTCTTGTCGTGATCGCCGCGCTGGCCACGGCCGGCTCGCTTTTTCTCAATCGCTGGATCGAGATCATCAACATCGTTCCGTTGCCCAGGGCCACGGCCGTGTTGAAGGACCAGGCGCGTGAAGCGATGGCGGACCTGGGCTACCCGGATGCGCCGTTTGATTCGTTCGCGGGCTGGACGATCAACAATGCCGCGCTGCGAACGCTCCGCGAGAAGCACTCCGTCGACGAACTGCTGGATGTTCTCGAGACCAGGCGCACTCGCGCGATCATGTTCTGGTATCGCGAGTCCCCTCAGCGGTTGACACCGCTCAATAATTTCGGATTCATCGGGGTCGGTGATCCTCCGCTGCTGACGCCTGGCATGGCCTTCTACATCACCGACGCCCGGGGCCGTCTTCAGACGTTTCGCGCTGTGCCTCCGAGCGCTGCGCCCGTTGGCGAGTTTGAATCGCCCGATTGGGCACGACCCTTCGCGCTGGCGGGACTGAACATCGCGGACTTTGAGCCTGCGCCGCCAGCGCTCAATCCGAAGGCGGCCGTCACCGAGCATCGCGCATGGACCGGCGAACTTCCCGACGAACCCGGGACGCGAGTGACGGTTCATGGCGGCGCGTACGCGGGGCGAGTCTCGGAGTTTTCGGTGCTGACCGATCCCGACCTCGAGATGGCGCGGGCCGCAACTCCGCCCGAGGATTCCAGGAATCCTATTTTCATTTGGCTGCAGATCGTCATGGTTGTCGGCACGGTCATCGCCGGCTGCGCACTGAGTTGGCGGAACATTCGCCTTCGGCGCAGCGATCACGCGAGCGCCACGCGCATCGCCCTCGTGCTCGCCCTCGTCAGCGGCGTCGGATTCATCCTGCTCTCCAGTCGCATTCCATCGTTCACCGGGCTTATCTTCGGCAACGCGCCGCATCTCGCGGCCACGCTCCTCGGCGGCGCCATCTTCTGGATCTTCTATGTCGCCCTCGAGCCGTTCGCGAGGAAGGTCTGGCCGTCCATCCTCATCGGCTGGGCGAGACTGCTGTCCGGCCGTGTGCGAGACCCGATGGTCGGCCGCGATATTCTGATCGCGTTGTGCGCGGGATCGCTCTACTCGTTGTTGATGGACCTCTCCATTCTCGCGCCGATGTTCACGGGGGAACCGTCAAACGTCATCCCGCTGTTCTCTTCCGGCGATGGCTATCTCGTCGGCCCAAAGCCCGTCACCGGAAGGCTTGCGCTCAACATTCTCAACGCCGTCATTGGCGGCGCGGCGCAACTCCTCTTCCTCGTGCTGCTGCGACTCATCCTCCGGCGCGCCATTCTCGCGGCCGGGGTGTATTCACTGATCGTGCTCGCGCTCAACTGGGGCCAGTCGGGCGCGACAATGTCCGCGCTGCCAACCCTCGCCGTGCTGTCGGCAATGGTCGTCTTTGTCATGCTTCGCTACGGCCTGCTCCCGCAGATCCTCGCGATCTACACCAGCACGGTCATCAACAGCACACCCGTGCCCGTCACGATGGACACCTGGTTCGCCGCGCCGGCCCTCATCCCCATGGGCCTGCTCACGGCCGCCGCGATCTACGGCTTTTTCACCGCCACGCGCGGCCGCAAACTCCTGCCCGATCTCGATGCCTGACCGAGCGATGATCCGGTCCGAGAGTTGCGCAAGGAAATCATTAAGTCAGGAAATGTGCTCGCCGCGCTGAATCCAGCCTCCCCCCCGCATCGAAGCCCACCGTGACCGGCGGGATGGTCTCGCCGCAACACGGCCGCAACGCATCCCGCGCCGCGAACACCGGCGCGCGGGATGTTGTGTGCCACAACATCAGGAGGAACAGAGATGAGAACAGGGAATCTGTGTGTGCTGGCGCTGTCGGCAGGGCTGGCCACGACCGCGCTCGCCCAGAACGCAAACGTCCGCGTTATTCACGCGTCACCCGACGCCCCGGCCGTGGATGTCCTCGTTGACAACTCCCCCGCCTTCACCAATCTCGCCTTCACCGGCGTCACGTCATATGCCTCGCTGCCCGCGGGAATGTACAACGTGCAGGTCGTGCCGGCGGGTCAGCCCGGCCCGGCCGTGATCAACGCGGATCTCACCCTCTCGGGCAACACCGACTACTCCGTCCTGGCCGTCAACACGCTCGCCAACATTGAGCCACTCGTGCTTGTCGATGACAACACGATCGCCCGCGGGCAGGCGCGCGTGCGATTCGTTCATGCCTCGCCCGATGCCCCGGCCGTGGACATCGCCCTGGCCGGCGGACCCGTGCTCTTCTCCAATATCGCGTTCCGCGAGATCGGTGACTATCTGACCGTCGGCGCTGGGGCGTATGACCTCGAAGCGCGCATCGCGGGAACCATGAACGTCGCCCTGAGCGTTCCGGGCGCGTTCTTCGCACGCGACACCGTCTACACCGTGTATGCGATGGGCCTCGTCGGTGGCACGCCGTCTCTTCAGGCCGTCGTCAGCGTCGATGCGATTCCCGCGCCGGGCGTGGCTGCGGCGTTCGCGCTGGCCGGGCTTGGCCTGACCGTGCGTCGCCGTCGCACCGTTTGATAAGGTTGTCTCAGCCTCCACGCAGGACGGGCCTGGCCGCACGAGCCAGGCCCGTTCCATGTCCTCCCCTCACATATCCCCGCGCTGCAGCGCCCCCTCACGCGCCACCGCGAGCAGATCCGCATACGCGACCGACACGGCCTCGCCCAGCACCGGCGACAGCGCCGCCCGCAGCGCATCAATCCCCGCCCGACACGCCGCAACATCACAGTCCCCGGTGATCATCGCCTGCAACTCCACGAAACACCCGAGCATGTCCACGCGATCCAGATGGATTCGCACGTTGCCCAGGAGATGAATCTCGCGACTCTTGCGCACCACCACGCGCATCGGCAGCGGCTGCGACCCGAATCGCGCCGCCGCCTGCTCTTCGCTGAAAATCGCGAACTTGCACACCCGCGGCCCGACGCCCTCGCGCCGTGAATACAGCACATACTCCGTCGGCTCATCCGGACAGATCCGCTTGATCAGCCGTGCATCGGGCACGTTGTAACAGATGTCCGTCTGATCCAGCGTCGCCACATGCGTCGCGCCCAGCGCGCGACAGATCCCCCGCGCCAGCGGCAAGTCACGAAGCTCAGCCTTGAACTCAAGTGATTCCATGCAGGGCCACGACACAGGCGACAGCCCCAGCCGCCCGAACACACAAGGCGCCTCCCTCAATCCATCCCGCGTGACACGCCGCGCAACGTCCCAGATTCAAACGTCTGAGAACACGCCACACCGCGCGGAAACCACGCAACGTCCGCGTGTTTCATCGACCCGCCGACGCGAGTTCCTTGAGCAAACGAGCCTCATCCCACGTTTCGATCCCGAGTTCCCGGGCCTTGTCCAGCTTCGATCCCGCCGAAGCCCCCACGATCACAAGGTCCGTCTTCCGAGAAACACTTCCCGACACCTTCGCCCCCATCGACTCCAGCAGCGCCTTGAGATCCTCACGCTCAAAATTCTCCAGCGTGCCGGTCAAGACGATCGTCTTGTTCGCGAATGGTCCCGTCGTCACCGCCTTCGTGCCCGGAGGACGATAATCAGAGGACGTCAACTCAACCCCGGCCGCACGAAGCGCTGCAAACGTCTTTCGCGCCGCCGCGCTGTGCAGATACGCATGCACCACCGGCGCCGTCTCCTTCCCCAGCCCCGTTTCATCGCGGTCCTTCACCTCCGCCGGCAATCCGAGCGCCACGGCCTCATCCTTCTTGAGCGTCTTTGGACGCAGCAGCGGCTCCGGCGCGGCCAGGAGCGCGTCAAGATCCGGGAACAACCGCGCAAGTTGTTTGGCCGTCGAATCGCCAACATGCCGTATTCCCAGCCCGGCCAGTACACGGCCAAGCCCGCGCGACTTGGCCGCCTCAATCCCCGCGAGCAGGTTGTCAACCTTCTTCTCACCCATGCGCTCCAGGGTCAGCAGCGCATCGCGGTGTTCGTCCAGATGAAAAATATCCGCGAACGTGTTGAGCGGAATCGGCGGCGTTTCCGCCCGCACGCCGGCCTCCGCTCGATACGGATCATCCTGTGGCAGCGATGTCGCGCGAATCTGATCGACCGTCTGCTCGCCGAGACCTTCGATGTCCATCTGCTTGCGCCCCGCGAACCAGATCAACTTCTCGCGGATCTGCGCGGGGCACTCCGGATTCACGCACGATCGCGAGGTCTCCTGCGTCGGATCTTCAACCGCCTCCGGTGGATCAATCTCCACCGGCCCGCCGCACACGGGGCACTTCTCCGGCGGTTCAACGCGCTTCGCACCCTTGGGCCGTTTCTCGCGGATTACGCCCAGCACATATGGGATGATCTCGCCCGCCTTTTCGATCTCCAGCGTGTCGCCGAGGTGGATGTCCTTGGCGATGACCTGGCCGTAGTTGTGCAGCGTCGCGTGACGCACTGTCGTCCCCGCCACCAGCACAGGCTCCATCACCGCACGCGGCGTGATGCGCCCGCTCTTGCCGACCTGATGCTCCACGGCGATGAGTTTCGTGGTCTTTCGCTCGGCCGGGTACTTGTACGCGATCACCCAGCGCGGGCTTTTTGACGTGATGCCGAGCCGCCGCTGCTGCGCGATGGAATCCACGCGAATCACCATGCCGTCGGTCGCGTAATCCAGTTTCGCCCGCGCGCTGGCGAACGCGGCGATCGCCCGCAGCACGTCATCCACGCTCTCGCACACCTGCATGTGCGGACTCGTCGGCACGCCGAGCGACCGAATCCGCGACATGAACATCGAAAACGTCGGCGCGAACGCCTCATCCGACACTTCGCCGCGCCCGTGCGCCGTGAACGCCAGCTTTCGCGGCGCGATCTTCGATGGGTCGAGTTGCTTGAGCGTCCCGGCCGTGGCGTTCCGCGGGTTGGCGAACGCCTCCAGGTCGTGCTTCTCCCGCTCTTCGTTGATTCGGCGGAACTCGGAGAGGAGCATGTAGACCTCGCCGCGGACTTCCAGCACGTCAGGAATGCCCCCCCCTGCTGATCCCTTTCCTCTCGCGGGCGGGCCTTCCGCGCCGAGTTCGAGCGGGATCGGGCGGATGACCCTGGCCGCGTGCGTCACATCATCGCCGCGCTGGCCATCGCCGCGCGTCAGCGCCCGCACGAGCCGGCCCTTCTCATACCGGAGCGACAACGCCACGCCGTCGATCTTCGGATCGCACACATACCGCACGGGTTCGCCGTCGTCGAACAGTCCCCCCCCCGCGCTCAACCCCTTGCGCACGCGCTCCACCCAGGCGCGGACTTCCTTTTCGTCATAGGTGTTGTCGATCGAGAGCATGGGCACGGTATGGGCGGCCGTCTTGAACCCCGCGATCGGCTCGCCGCCGACGCGATGCGTGGGGCTGTTGGGATCATCGAGTTCCGGATGCCGCCGTTCCAACTCCGCGAGTTCCGCCAGCAGAGCATCAAACTCCGGGTCCGACATGATCGGCCGGTTCTCGACGTAGTACGCCCGATTCGCCCGGTTGAGCAGTTCGCGAAGGTGGGCGATGCGCTGGGTGGGAGAGGTGGGCATGGGTCAAGATGCTACCGGTAATCTCCACAGCGAGTATGACGACAACCCAAAACTCGACGCCAGTGCAAACACCTGTTTACTGCCTTCGTTCCTATTCGACACTTTTGGTTGAAAAATGTCGATTCACAATAGACATTTTTCCGGAAAAAGTGTATAATGAACCCTATGGCATCATCCACCTGGAGCCCCAAGCCCAGTGATTACCTGGCCGCGTTGCAGGACCAGAATCCTTGGGAGAAGCTCGGACGGGTTCCACAAGAACTTGCAAAACCGATGCGTCGCCCATTGGCGGCGATGCTCTGGCGAACGATGCACGGACCGCTTCGACGCTATCAAGTCGTCCTGGGGCCACGTCGCGTCGGAAAAACGGTCGCGATGTATCAGACGATCGACCAACTCATCAAGAACGGCGTTTCGTCAAACCGACTCTGGTTTCTCCGTTTGGATCACCCTCTCTTGATGCACTATCACCTCGGCGGCTGGGCGAAGTCGCTCATCCGGACGTATCACGGCACGGCGGAATCTCCGTTGTTCCTGTTTTTGGATGAAGTCAACTACTCTGAGTCATGGGACAAATGGCTCAAGACGTTCTATGACGAGAACTGGCCCTTGCGAATTGTGGCGACGTCCAGTTCAACCGCGGCGCTTCGCAACCGAACGATGGAGAGCGGGATCGGTCGTTGGTCGGAGCAGTTTCTCACGCCGTACACATTCACCGAGTTCCTGGGACTTCGAGGAGATCCGATCGAAGCCTCCGAGTCCAGCGGCGACTTCCTTGAGACGCTGCGAAGCACCATTGAGCGTCGAGAGGATCTCAGCCGGACCACCAACCTGCTTCGGCTGTTCCTGCTCGTGGGCGGCTTTCCGGAACTTCTTGGGGCGCTTGTTGAGGATGACGTGGAGCGCGGCCTGCTTCGGTCTCAGCAGGTGCTCCGTTCCGAGGCCGTACAGCGCGTTGCCGGAATGGACATCCCCCAGGTCTTCGACATCAAGCATCCACTCATGCTTGAGCGACTTCTGTACATTCTGGCCGGCCAGATGTGTGGATTGATGAATGTGTCCGCGCTTGCGGCGGACCTTCAACTCAATCGTCAGACTATCCACACCTATGTTGACTACCTGCAACAGGCGTTCTTGATCTTCGCCCTTCCCAACTATTCAACTAGCGAGGAAACGATCCAACGAAAGGGCAGGAAGGTGTACTTTGTTGACGGCGCCGTTCGCAACGCCGCCCTCCAGCGTGGCCTTGCACCCATGCATGATGACCATGAATGGGGCTTCTTGATCGAGAACACGGTCGCTTCACACCTCTATGGTCTCTCGCTTCAAAGCGGAGGACGTCTCTTTCACTGGCGAGATGGAAACGACGAGGCCGACTTCATTTACAGCGCGAGTGACAACCCCGTGGCTTTCGAAGTCGCCAAACGGACTCACGGCCTCGGCGGGCTTCGCGCCCTCCAGTCGCGATATCCAAGACTTCGGAACAGATGCTTCTTGATATCCGGCGAGTTGCAAGAATTTCGCCTCCCCGAGGATGATCCAGATGGCGTCGGACGCGTGCCGCTCGCTTCGTTCCTTGCCGCCGTTGGACAGCAGACCATGACTGCACTCACGACACGACTCGGCGTCGGTGACGCGACATAGTCGGGTCCCGCGTGATCCATCCCGCCAGGTTCAAACCACCCACCCACCCTCTACCATCCCCCATGCCCGCCACCATCATCGACGGCACCGCACTCGCATTGGCCTACAAGACGCGCATCGCCGCACGCGCCGCCGCGCTCCGCGACGCGGGCAACGCCCCACGCCTCGACGCCATCCTCACAGACCTCGGCGATGGCGGCGCTCGCGTCTATGCCCACAATCAGGGACGGACATGCCGAGAACTCGGCATCGAGTATCACCTGCACGAACTGCCCGCCACGGCCACGCCGCAGGACATCGCCGGACGCGTCCTGGTCCTCAACAACGAGGATGACGTCGCGGCCATCATGGTCCACCTGCCCCTGCCACAGGGCGTCGATCCATACAGCGTGCAGAAACTCATCGCGCCCGCCAAGGATGTCGAAGGCGTCAACCCCGCGAACATCGGCAACATCGTCTACGGCCGTTCCTCCCTCGCACCCTGCACGGCCCTGGCCACCATCGCCATGATCCGCAGCGTCCTTGCCCCACCGTCATTCGATGAGGGGGGGGGACACGCGGCGCCCTCGGCGGCTGCCCCCGCCACCAACGCCGCGAACGCACGAGCATGGCAGACATGGTCGCCGATGCTTCAGGGCCGCACGGCCGTGGTCATCGGTGCCAGCGATGTCGTCGGCAAGCCCATCGCCGTGCTGCTCATGCGCGAGGATGCGACGGTGATCTCGTGCAACAAACACACGCCGGACCTCGCCGATCTCGCACGCCGCGCTGATGTCCTCATCGCCGCCGCCGGCGTCCCGGGCCTGGTCACGGCCGACATGGTCAAACCCGGCGCCATCGTCATCGATGTGGGCGTCAGCCGCATCAAAGGCGATGATGGCAAGTCCAGAACCGTCGGCGACGTCGCCTTCGATGAAGTCCGCGAAGTCGCCGGCCACCTCAGCCCCGTCCCCGGCGGCGTCGGCCCCATGACCGTGGCCATGCTCCTGTCCAACGTCATGGCCGCAGCGGAGCGCCGGGCGTAACCAGACCCCGGCGTCACAAGCGGCCCGACGGTGCGCCAATGTCACCTCAGCGCGTGGCATGGGCAAGGCGCCTCGCCTTGCCCGTGCCACACCTTCACAACTCCTCAAACCTACGGACACCCCGCCTGAAAGCGCTGGCCGTAGCAGAGGAAGTCGAAGATATCGCAGACGCCGTGGCCGGTGGAGACATCGCAGTCGCACGCATACGGCGCGCCCGCGTGAAAGCGATTGAGGAAGCAGAGGAAGTCAAAGACATCAAGCGTGCCAAAGCCGGTTGAGAAATCACAATCGGCCAGGCAGGGGGGGGTGAGCGGGCAACCCCAGCGAGCGAGACCGAAGACTTCGAGCGTGCCGCCCGCGTGGGTGAAACCTCCCGCGGCGTACAGGCCGCCGGGATTGGGGCCATCACCATCATCATCGAAGACATGAAGTTGCGCGACGTTCTGACCAAAGCCGGAGAGTCCGCCATTCAGGCCGTGCCATGTCTGGCCGTCCCACTTGACGATGTTGCTCGAGCCGGTTCCGGCCGGGCCGAACAAGGTTCCTGCGATGAAGAGGGCGGGTTTGTTTGGCCCCGGGCCGTCGTCGTCGAAGACAACCATGGCGTCAACGTGCCCGCCACCAGGCGCGGTCCAGCCGGGCACGGCCGACCACTCCTTGCCATCCCAGCGCGCAAGCCGCGATGCGTCGATCCAGTTGGATGGTCCACCGACGCGGGCGAACGAACCGCCGACATAGAGCATCGGCCCATCGCCGGCGTCGAAGACACACAGCGAACTCACCGAGGCGTTGGTTCCGAGTTCGCCGACGGTTGACCACGTCTTGCCATCCCACCTCGCGATGTGATACGCTTCGATTGAGCCGGCTGTGCGAAATGTTCCCGCGACAAACAAGGAAGGTGAATGCCAGCCATGCAATCCCTCGTTGTACTTGGCAAACGCGAAGACATCAGTATCATCCTGAATACCGCCACCAACGTTTGACCACTCAAATCCGTTCCACCTCGCAATGCCACGGGTCATCGGATTCCCAAGCGTGCGGCGCATCGGACCACCAACGATCATCGTCACGCCTTGACCTTCGTCATAAAGTGCAAACGCTCGTGGCATCCCTCTCGCCAATCCCTCACCCACACCAAGCCAGGATCGTCCATCCCACCGCATGACCGCCCTACCATTCACGGGATTGATATAGGACTGTTCCACGCCAACATAGGCCCCGTTGAGGATGGGGCGTTTGGATGATTCGGCCCCGAAGATCGACTCCGGCGGCCAGGGATCGAACCCTTCCCCTACTGGGTACCACGCCCACCCATCAAATCGCGCGATCCTTCCGGTCATCGGGATGAAATTCGTGCCGCCCGCGCGTTCGACGCCGATGCTCGTCATGTACCCCGCGACGTAGAGCATCGGCGGCGCCGGGCCAGACCCATCTTCATCCCACGAGCCGAGGGCCGTGGCCCCGCCGCCCGTATGCGGCACGGCCGACCATTGAGGCTCGCACTGCCCGGCAGCGGGCGCTGACGCCGCAAGCAACACTACGGCGGCGACACACATCACGATACCGCTTCGAGACGCCGTTGAAGAGAACTCACTGTCGAACCGCATGATTCCACCCTCCGCACATCGCCGGCGCATACCAAACTCGAGACATGCCGCACGCGCGACAAACGCCGGCGGGGC
Organism: uncultured Phycisphaeraceae bacterium; assembly: GCA_964614515.1. Taxonomy (GTDB): domain Bacteria; phylum Planctomycetota; class Phycisphaerae; order Phycisphaerales; family UBA1924; genus CAZTPJ01. Next base: position 35,184 of record CAZTPJ010000012.1, read on the forward strand.
GCAGGATGCGCCCCGCCGGCCAGATTGCTTCTGCCACTCATGGCTGATACTTGATCGTCACGTAGTCCAGCCCCCACATGTTCGTGCCGGAACGTCCCGTCACGAACACGCCGTCGGGCGCTGCGGTGCTGAGCAAGATGGCCGTCGCCTTGCTTTCCATCACATCCTCGGGATAGAAGACCTGCTGCGCATCGACCACGATCTCGAAGTGTTCGTCGATGGACACCTTGTAGATCACGAGCCGGATCGGCGCCGAGTCCTGGTTCGGGTCGTACACCCAGCCGGTGATGTAGCACTGGCCCGCGCTGGTGTTCGCCACCGCCCGCTCATCGACCGTGTCATCCTGGGAGCCGATCAGAGCGGACGCGAACTCGTCGCCATTGGATAGTGCATACGCAATCACGCCGATGTCGAACGCTTCGCCATGCGCCGCCCGACCCGTCACCCACACGATGTTGCCCGAAATCGACACATCGGTGGGGACATCCGGGCTTTTCTCCGGGCCTGGACCCCACACGCGCACCCCGCTGCCCCATGCCTGTGAGTACGCGCCATCCTCGATGTCCAGGGCGATGGTGACATAGTCCGTGTCTTCGGTTGCGGGTGGATCGCTCGTCGTGGAGCCAATGACGATCAAGCGGCCTCCAATGCCCGGGCCAGAGGCGAAGGCCGCAACGCCGGTGCAGAAGTCATTGCCGTCGGCCGTGGAGTTGTAGGGGTCGGACACCCAATACGGCGTGCCGCCCGAGGGCAGGTAGCGCAGCGCCTGGATGTCAAACCCATTCGTGGACCCGTTCCACACGGATGCGCCGATGAAGATGTTGGTTCCAAGTTCGTCGTCGAGTGTCGTGATGTCGATGATGGTCATCTCCACCGCCTCATCATTCCCGTTGCCCGGGCCGTTGTAGCGGTCGAGCCAGTCCTGATCGCCATCCTCGCGCCAGTACGCGATGGTCACGACGTCATCGTTCGATGAACCGCGCGAAGTCCCCGTGATGACCACGAGGGGAACGGTCGAGGGCTCGGGATGCTCGCCATCTCGAATCACCAGTCCGACACCGACGGCCTTGTCGTCACCCTCGCCGCCATCGTACCGGCGGACACCAGCGGGATCGGGTGAAACTGCGCTCCAATCTCCATCTGGCACGAGGTTCTTGCTGTACTTCAGCAGGATGTAGTCGAAGTCCCCTTCGCCGTTCTCGCTGTACCCGGCGATGTACACATCTCCGTTGTCCGGATCGACGACGATGGACGTGGGCTTATGGATCGTCTCGCTCCACAATGCCGTTGCCGGAGGAAAATACACGGGACCATGCAGCAGATCACCGTTGTCCGCATCGTACTTGTATGTGACGATGTGCGTGCCGCCGCCATGGTTCGTTCCCCACCCCGTGACGAAGATGTAGGAGTCCGGGCTGTCGAGGTACGCCGCCATCGCCACGCCCTGATCCGCGCCGGTGTTGGGGAACGGATTCTCGGTCGGTGACGGATCCCACAACTCAGTCAGACTCTGACCCCGCGCTTCGCCGCTGAACGTACCCGTCATCACGCACGCGAGCAGGGTCGTCAGCAGCACGCTCCATCTCCTTCCGATGATGCGCGGCGCGTGCGATCGCGCATCGCGCGGATTCAGGCCATCACAAAACGAAACACCGGGCGCACGCACGCGGAGCGCGGTCGCCCCCCCCCCCCCCCCCTTGCACACGCTGGGGGGCGAGTTGCCCGCCGTCATGTCGTGCCCGGACTCTCCGAGAAGAGCCAGCGCGCCATCAAACCAAGCCCTCAACGTTGTTCGCTGCACATGCATGTGCAACCTCCTGTGGCCGCCCTTGTGACGGCCGCATGACCCATTGCAGTTCCCCGGCCGCACGCATAAACCGAGACCATCTCATGGCCGCCGACGAACCGACCCCCACCCCTATTCTACAGGAAACTCCAAATTAGTTGCAACCTGTTGACCGCGTTATCGGGCAAGAGGGCGTAAATTGTTCGTCGCCCGAGCAGCCCCGACGTGAATCGGCCGTGGAGTACCCCCGTTTGACCCCTGCCCCTACCCCCTTCTACGATTGACCCTTCGCGAAGCCGGTCGTGACGGCGGAGGGTCGGGCATCGCCCGGCGTTCCAAAGGCGCGGCCAGGGTTCGGCTCTTCAACGGGTCACGGCCATCGGCCTCCCCGCGGCACAGAGCCGGGCCACGCTTCAAGCCTCGGGCGGCCGGGGCGAACAGTGCCGCGGCCGCTGCCGGCTTGACCGGAAACCAGCGGACCGCGACAAGGTCCGTTGGTTCGGCGCTCTTCGTCACAGTGCCGATGGGTCAAGCAACCTCCGCCGTGACGGGGCGTGAAAACTGATGGAGTGGTCATCCAGGACCGATCGAGCAGCCACGGGGCTACTCAAGCGGCCAATCGCGAAGCGATTGGGCGACGCGAGAAGCCAATCGCGGAGCGACTGGTTCACCCAGCAGTGGTTTGCGGCAAGGATCCGGGACAGTTCAGATACCCGGTGGTGTAACGGTAGCACAGCAGATTTTGGTTCTGCTTGTCCAGGTTCGAATCCTGGCCGGGTAGTTATCTTCGCGACACACATGAAGGGAAGCCCGTTGAAACGGGCTGAACGTGTTGAGGCAACGTTGAAGCAGTTGACATCCTGGACCACCGCTGAAGCGGTGGCCTGAGAGCGAGCAAGGCCGTTGAAACGGCCTGAGGATCGAGTTGAGTTGATTCGTTGGGCGGCGTTGGTTGCCGCTGGAGTTGAATGTCGATGGGGCACAGGCGAGACGCCTGTGCGAACGAGTGAAAGGCATATGACAGGCGACATGCCTGTGTCACCAGACGATCATGCACGTTCAACGCACACAGCCCGACGCCCCCCCCTCCGCGATCATCCTCGCGGCCGGGAAGGGCACGCGCATGAAGTCCGACCTGCCCAAGGTGATTCATCCCGTGGGCGGGCGTGCGATGGTGTGCGCGGTGGTCGATGCCTGCCTCGAAGCCGGGTGCGCTCGCGTCGTCGTCATCGTCGGACACATGCAGGAACTTGTCCGCTCAGCGCTCGCGGGCTACGGCCGATACGTCGAGTTCGTCGTGCAGGACAAGCAACTCGGCACGGGTCATGCCGTGCGCTGCGCTGCGCCCGCGTTTGCGTCGGCCGGGCCGCGCGATCCGGTCTTTGTGCTCTGCGGGGATGGCCCGCTGATTCGCGCCGCCACGCTCCAGCGCATGCTCGATCTTCACCAGGCAACCGGCGCGGCCGCGACGCTGGCCACGGCCATCATCGACAATCCGCGCGGCTATGGACGGATCATCCGCGATGCGGGCGGCCGATTTGATCGCATCGTCGAAGAGCGCGACTGCCTTCCGGATCAACTCGAGATTCGGGAGGTGAATCCGAGTTACTACTGCTTCGCCGCGCGTCCGCTGTTCGATGCGCTGGCGCAGGTCGCGCCGAACGCCCTCAGCGGCGAAACGTACATCACGGATGTGCCCAGCGTGCTCATCGCGCGGGGCGAGCGGGTTGAAGTCATCGAGGCCGTGCCGCCCGAGGATGTCCTCTCGATCAACACGCCCGAGGATCTAGCGTTGGTGGATCGGATTTACCGCACGAGGAACGCCGGATGAGCAACAGCGACGCCAATTCGCTCAAGATCTTCGCCGGCTTGCAGACTCGCCCGCTTGCGGAGCGTGTCTGTCGCCACCTCGACCTGCCGCTGGGCCAGGCGCGGACGACGGTCTTTCCCGACAGCGAGATGCTGGTGAAACTCGATGAGGATGTGCGCGGGCGCGACTGCTTCGTCATCCTCAGCACCTGCGAACCGGTCAACGACAACCTCGTCGAACTGCTGATCTTCATCGACTGCCTCAAGCGCGCCTCGGCCTCGCGCGTCACCGTCGTCACGCCGTACTTCGGCTATGCACGGCAGGATCGCAAGGATGAGGGCCGTGTGCCCATCACGGCCAAACTCGTGGCGAACATCATCACGGCCGCGGGGGCCGACCGCGTGCTGGCGCTTGATCTGCACGCGGCGCAGTTGCAGGGCTTCTTTGACCTGCCCGTCGATCACCTGTCCGCGACGCCGGTCTTTCTGGATTACTTCAACTCGATCCGCGAGGAACTCGGCGATGTCTGCCTGGTCAGTCCGGACGTGGGCAACATGAAGGTGGCCGAGCGGATGCAGAACCTCCTCGGCGGAGACTTCGCGCTCATCAACAAGCGCCGCGTCAGCGGCAGCGAGGTGAAGGTGCAGAACCTCATCGGCTCGGTCGAGGGCAAGAGCGTCTTGATGATCGACGACATCATCTCGACCGGCTCGACGATCTGCGAAGCCGCGAAACTCGTCATGGACCACGGCGCGACGCAGGTGATCGCGGCGGCAACGCACGCGGTGTTCGCCGGCCTCGCGGCCCAGCGCCTCGCCGAAGCGCCCATCTCGCGCCTCGTCGTGACCAACTCGATCCCGTGCGACGCACGCACCGAACCGGTGCGGCACAAAATCGTCGAACTTTGCGTCGGCCCGCTCCTGGGCGACGCCATCCACCGCATTCACCACAACCTCTCCGTCAGCGCGCTGTTCAAACGCACCGCCGGAGCCAAACGCTGAACGCATAGTCATACGCGACAAGCACACCACGCCGGGCCAATCCCGGCCGCATCAAGGAAACACAGCCATGCACGAACAAGCACCACTCCTTCAAGCGACTCGACGCGATCGCCTCGGCTCGCGATACGCCAAACGCCTCCGCGATCAGGGCCAACTGCCCGCGATCGTCTATGGCCACGGCCAGGAACCCATGCCCGTCGCCCTCGACGCGCGAACCGCGCTGGGTTACATCCATAAGGGTGAGAAGGTCTTCCGACTCGATTATCCCGGCCAGCAGGCGGACGCCGACGGGCACTATGTCCTGCTCAAGGATGTGCAGTTTGATTACCTCGGCAATGGCATCGTTCACGCGGACTTCGCCCGCGTGTCGCTTGACGAGCGCGTCGCCACCCGCGTGCCCCTGCGCCTCATCGGCGAAGCCAAGGGACTCAAGACCGCCGGCGCCATCCTCGTTCACCCCACCACCGAGATCGAGATCGAGTGCCTCGTCGCCGCCATTCCCGACAGCATCGAAGTGGACATCAGCGAGGTGGACGAGGGCCACGCGATCACGGCCGGACAGGTCGTGCTGCCCGATCCGAACATGAAACTGCTCGAAGACCCGCACGCGATCGTCGCACAGGTCCTCGTGCAGGTCGAGCAGAAGGAAGCCGAGGCCACGACCGTCGAGGCCGCCCCGGCCGCACCCGAAGTCATCGGCAAGAAGAAGGAAGAGGAAGCGGAAAAGGAGGACTGATTCCTCCCGCGTGAAGGAATACAGGAGTGAAGATCATCGTCGGACTCGGGAACCCAGGCTCGCAATACGCCAAGACTCGGCACAACGCCGGGTTCATGGTCATCGACCGCCTCGTGTCGAAGCACGCGCCGGCGCAGCCGGCGCGCGCTCGCTTTCACGCCGCCTGCACCGAAGCCGACATCGCCGGCGAAAAGTGCCTGTTGATGAAGCCCACCACCTACATGAACCGCTCGGGCCTGGCCGTCGGCGAGGCCGTGCGCTTCTATCGCGTCGCCATCGAGTCTGACCTCCTCATCATCTCCGACGATGTGTACCTTGCGTGCGGGGCGATACGTCTTCGTCCCGGCGGCGGCGCGGGGGGACACAACGGCCTGGCCGACATCGAACGCGCCCTGGGCACCTCGACCTATCCGCGACTACGCCTCGGCGTTGACGCCAAACCACCCTTCATGGACCAGGCCGATTATGTCCTCACGCGATTCACGCCCGAACAGGAGCCGCTGATCGCCACCGCCGTCGATCGCGCCGCCACCGCCGTTGAAACCTGGGCCACACGCGGCCTCGCCGCCGCCATGAACGAATTCAATCGAAAAGAAGAACCCACAGAGTAACCAGAAAGGCAACGCAGCATGACCACACGAATCTTTCCATATGAAGCCATGTTCCTCATCAGCCAGGCCACGGCCGCGGACCTCCGCGGCGCGGTGGCGCACATCAACGGCCTGCTCGCCCGCGCGAAGGCCGACGTCCTCGCGATGCGCAAGTGGGATGATCGCCGCCTGGCCTATGAGATCCAGGGCCAGAAGCGCGGCGTGTACATCTTGACGTACTTCAAGGCGCCCGCGCCATCGATCGCCGGTCTCGAGCGCGACTGCAATCTCTCTGAACAGATCATGCGCGTGATGATCCTTCGCGCGGATCACCTCAGCGAAGATGAGATGCGAGCCGCCGACGGGCGTACGCAACTGGAAGATGAAGCCCGCCTCCGCGCCACCGCCCCCGCGGCCCCCGCGGCCGTCGCCGTCGGACCCGCCGAGGAGGAAGAGGCGCCCGACGAGATCGACGACGAGATCGTTTGACGCACGTTTCGCCGAGACTTGATACCATCCCCACCGTGCGCGCACGCCGCGCCGCTTACACAAGGGGCGACTCATGGCCGGAAGTTTCAACAGAGTATTTCTGATGGGCAACCTCACACGCGATGTCGAACTGCGACACACACCCTCCAATCAGGCCGTGGCCCGCATCGGCATCGCCGTGAATCGCCGATACACAACCGCCGAGGGCGAAAAACGGGAAGAAGTGACCTTCGTCGACTGTGACGCATGGGGCAAGACGGCCGAAACGATGAGCAAGTATCTGACCAAGGGACGTCCGGTCTTCATCGAAGGTCGCCTGAAACTCGACCAGTGGCAGGACAAGGAAGGCAACAAACAGTCGAAACTCAAGGTTGTCGTCGAAAACTTTCAGTTCGTCGACAGCAAGAGCGACGGTGGCGGTTCCTCCCGATCCTCCTCAACCGCCCCCGCCGACGACGCCGACCCCACCATCCAGGACGACGACATCCCGTTCTGATCCAGCGCATCCACTCGCTGCTTCGCGATCTTCGCCTTCTTTGCGACCTTCGCGTTGAGTCTGCTCTGCGACCGGCGACCCGCCTACACTCCCGCCCCGCTGGGGCCTCGCGCGAGGCTCCTAACTTTCACGCGAAAGGACACCAATCATGCCCAAGACCGCCAAACTGTTGCTCACCGAAAACGTCGATAACCTCGGCATTGTCGGGGACATCGTCAGCGTCCGCCTCGGCTACGCCCGCAACTATCTCCTCCCGCGCGGCATGGCCACCCAGCCGTCGGATGAAGCCGTCGCCGCCGTCGCCGCCAAACGCGCTGAGGCCGAAAAACAACTCGCCATCGTGCGCAAGCAGCGCGAGGAGATGGTCGAGAAACTCAACGGCCAGGAAGTCTCGCTCCAACGCTCCTGCAACGATCAGGGCATCCTCTACGGCGCGGTGACGCAGCAGGACATCGCCGACGCCCTCACGGCCGCAGGCTTCGCCGTCAAGGCCCGCGAAGTTCGCCTCGGCCAGACGATCAAGCGCATCGACGCCTACGACGTGCAGATCAAGTTCGACACCGACTTGTCCGCCATGGTCAAGGTCTGGGTCGTCGCGGATCGCACGATCGAAGTCGAAGACGATCGCGAAGAGATGGACTTCGACAACGAAGGCAATCTCATCGAGAAGCCCAAAAAGGGCAAGGGCGACAGAGCACCGCGAGATGGCGATCAACAGGCCGCCGATGGCGATGCCCCGGCCGAGCGGCCCCGTCGCGCCAGAGGTGAAGGCCGAAAGTCGCGCGGCGAGTAGTCACGGGTTCCATCTCAAACAAGGCGCGAAAACCGTCGATTCGACGATGGGAAGTCCACGCCCATCGCGACGACATGCAACAGCCCCACCAACACACTCGCGGCCAGCAGTGCGCCATCAACCCGCGCCGACGGCCACGAGCCATCCCATCGCACACAGGTCAGCACGCCCCCCGCCCCAACCAATCCAATCGCGAACCACTGATACAAGCGCAGGCCGCCGACAATCGGCGTCTGCGGCTCGCCGCGATACGACTCCTCAATAAATCGCACGAATCCCGCCAGCAACAAATACGCCCCCGCGACCATCGGCGCGGGTGCCTCCACCGCCCACAGACGCAGCATCAATCCCCCGACAACCACATGACCCACAATCGAATACAACGGCGTCGGATGCACGGGCACGTCGACAAGCCCCGCGATGCGGCACACGCGCGAACGCGGATGCCGGTATCGAATCCCGCGCGCTCCCGGTGCGCCGTGGCAGCAACCCTGCACCAGACATCGCAGCCGTCCGATCGCCACAACCCACGGCGCGGCCACCGCCACCGCCCCCGCGTACACCCACACATCATGCCCCGCCACATGCGCGGTCACCAGCACCAGCGACACGCCGACCACACTTCCGAAGTAGCCAAACGGCCGTAAAAGCGTCTTCGATCCCACCAGCCACTGCCCCCACAGCCCCGCGCCCACCAGCGAGGCCACCGCAAGACCCACAACCCCGCCGAGTCGCCCCTCACCGGCAACCACGCCGGCCATCGCGACGCCCACGCCCGCGGCCAACCCCGCGTAGATCCCGTGATTGATGATGCGAACCGGTCCGATCCGCCACTCGCGCCACGAGTTCGCCACACTTTCGGCACGCGCGACCAGCCATCGCCACCACCACGGCGCGGTCGCGGACGTGATGAACAGCACAACGCCCGCGGGAACATCGACCACCGCGTGCATCCCCGTCGTCACGCACGACGCCATCACCGCCACGGCCCACGCGATGCACAACCCAACCCACAACCGCGAACCGATCCAGCGTTCGCCCGCGCGTGTCGCCAGAAGCCACGCGGCCGCGCATGTCCAGAAGACATGAAACGATGGCCAGGCCGCACGCCCGTCAAGCCCCTCGATCCGCTCGAACATGAGCAGGTGTCCCAGCGGCGTCACAGGCTCAAACTCGCGCGGCGGCGCGATGAGTGGAACGGTGAGATACACGAATGTCCCGATGGCCGTGCCGACCAAACCCATCACGAAGAACCGCCGTAGTTCTCGCCTGCGCGTCGCGAACACCGTCGCCAGCGGCACGATGATGTACACGCTCGCGTAGATCGCCTCCGTCCATTCGATCACCGGCCACGCCCGCTCCGCAGTCAGGCGCACGTCGATCGCGCCAGGCACCGGAACATGCCCCACGGCATAGTACAACACGAGCCACGGCAGAAACACAAGCAGCGCCATCGACGCAATCTCCCGCACGCCCGGGCGAGCATCATCATCGGCCGGCATCATCAGCCACGGCTGCGTGCGCGATGCGCCGAATCGCCGCCGCAAGTCGTGTGCTTCATACCCGAGCACCAGCGCTGCGCAGCCGAGCGCCGCCATCGGCGTGACGATCCAGAAGCCTCCCGGCGAGCCTGCGATCATCGAAACGCCCGCGCACGCAAGCACGAACCCGATGTAGATCGGCTGCGAGACGACGCGATATGGCCCGCGCGTGACGAAACGCGGCGGAGGAAACGCATTCATCGGCAGCCCACCGCCATGCTTCCACAACGCCGCCATCGCCCACGCCATCAGCCCGAGGCCAGCGCCGGCCACGGCCGCGCCGACGCCCGGCCACGCCACGCGCGGCATCGCGATGAGTTCATCCAGTCGCCACGCCCACGCCGCCAGCATCAGCGGAATCGCCGCCATGAACACCGCGCCATACGCCACACGCGCCAGCATCACCCTCGCGTCCCTTCAAAGCGCACCGTTTCATGAATCGCCCACCCCCGCTGCACACGCCCATCACGCAGCGAGAGCGAGCCACGACTGAGCCGCTTATGTTCATGCGTGCGCAGCATCGCAACCGGCGCGATCCGCCCAAGCCCCGGCACACCGCACAACGCCGTCGAACCAATCGCCCCTTCGCGCAGCACGCCCACCGGTTCGAGATCCAGTCGATCGCCGTTCATCTGGATCGCGGCCCCATTAATCGTCGCGCCGGCGACATCATGACCATCGCATATGACCACCTGCACCGGACACGACCCGATCCACTCAAGCCACACGACCCCGCCACTCGCACCGGCCGGATGAAAGCGTCCCCAATGAAGTTCGCGAATCGGCAGGAGCCACGGACGAAGCGTCATCGTCAAACGCTCGACGTATCCATCGCCGTGCAGCGTCTCGCCACCGATCGTCATCCTCGCCCGCGCCCGAGGCATCAGACAATCCCACTGCACCATCCCCTGATCCGACTCAAACAGCCGACGTGAGCATGATTCGCTCATGCTGCGCCATTGACCACGAAGCGAGAATCCGGTATGCGACCACACGGCCGTGTCACCCTCGTTCTCAGGCCCGCCAACGGGCAACATCGACGAGGCATCATCCACCCTTTCCAACGTCCGCGTCAATCGATTCGACCACGTCAAGGCCGTTCCCAGACCCTCCAGCCTCGCCCAACTGACAATCGTGGCACGGCCGTCGTCGGTCATCAGATCCATGTACCACTTGGTCAGGCGCATGGTGAACTTCTCCGGCACACCAACCGCGACTCGGGTGGCTGAATCTGGCTGAACACGCGAGGGGTCACAGTGTTAGTATACACTAATATACTGGCGAAGGCAACCCTCAATCGGGGTTTGATTGTGCGCCGTGGCGTGATTGGTTGTGTTTTATCGGACTACGAAGCCGCCGGGCGGCCCGCGCTCGAGGTCCGGCGCGACCGCGGACGTCGGCGACGCATTTCGATGGACGACCATGCATCCGGAGGCGCGCGACGCAGAACGCTGGCGAGGGCCAAGCCGCGACGACCCATATCGTCGATCAGCGATGCGCTGAAGTCACGACTCGACATCTTCCTCATCGTGTTCGCGCACGCGGCGTTCGATGCCGTTGGGCGTTTCGATGAGGAGTTCATCGGCCTCGGTGAGGAACAGGCCGTGGTCAATCACGCCGGGCAGGTCGTTGAGCGTCGACGCCAGGTCTTCAAGGTCCCAATCGCGGATGGACACATCAATGATAAGGTTGCCATTGTCGGTGACAAACAACTCGCCATTGATGGTTCGACGCACGACGCCGTTGAGGCCGAGGTTGCGAATCTGCGCCCGCACGGCCGACAATCCAAACGCAAGTACGGCGATGCCGAGCGTGTTCTTGGTTCCCAGTCGCGGGACGAGTTTGTCCTGCGTGACCATGTAGACGCAGCGGCTCGACGCCCACGCGACGATGCGCTCGCGGGTCATCGCCCCGCCCCCCCCTTTGAGGATGCGCAGTTGCGGGTCCACTTCATCCGCGCCGTCGAACAGATAGTCCACGTGTTCGACCATCTCAAAGTCGAGCAGCGGCAGGCCCTGGCTCATCGCGAGCGTCTGCGTCGCGTGGCTCGTCGGCACGCAGCGGATGTCGAGTTTTTCGTTCTTCACGCGCTCGCCCAGCGCGATGATGCTGCGGGAGGCCGTACGCCCCGTGCCCAGTCCCACGACCATCCCCGACTGGATCTCCGCGATGGCTGCCTCCGCAAGCGCGTCGGCGACGATTGGCTCATTCAAATCGAATCCCCTGTGCCAAGGTGAACGCACCCGATGCGTTGATGGTCGCTGTCTGACGCCGCATGTACCACTTCCATGAATCCGATCCCGATTCGCGACCGCCCCCGGTGTCCTTCTCGCCTCCGAACGCCCCGCCGATCTCCGCGCCGCTCGTCCCGAGGTTCACATACGCTAGGCCGCAATCGCTCCCCGCGGCGGATACGAACCGCTCCGCGCTGCGCACCGACCCGGTGAAGATGGATGAACTCAGACCCTGGTCCACGTTGTTATTCAACTCGATCGCCTCATCGAGCGTCCGATAGGTAAAGACATACAAGATCGGCGCGAACGTCTCTTCGAACGCAATGGGCAACATGTTCGACGCCGGCGCACGAATGATCGTCGGCTGCACATAATGCCCCCGCAGCCCGCCCGGCGCCACGCGCGAACCGCCCACAATCACCTCCCCACCCTGCGACCGCGCCGCGACCACCGCGCGGTCAAACCCCTCCACCGCGCTCGCCGAAATCAACGGCCCAACCAGCGTCCCCTCCGCCAATGGATCGCCGATCGTCACCTGCTGATACGCCGACGCAAGGCGACGCACGAACTCATCCGCAATCGACTCATGCACGATCAGTCGTCGCGTCGTCGTGCAGCGCTGCCCGGCCGTGCCCACCGCGCCGAACAACACGCCCTTGAGGGCCAGATCAAAATCCGCATCGGCCTCAACGATCACGGCATTGTTTCCGCCGAGTTCGAGCAGGCAACGCCCAAGCCGCCCGGCGACCACCTGCCCCACATGCCGACCCATGCGGCACGATCCCGTCGCGGAAATCAAGCGCATTCGTCGATCCGCGATCAATCGCTCGCCCACGACATCATCGCGACCGATCACGAGATTGAACACATCCTTGTGCCCCATCGCCTCCGCCACGCCCGCGCAGATTCGATTTGTCGCAATGGCCGTCAGCGGCGCGACAAGACTCGGCTTCCAGACCACGGTGTCACCGCATACGGCCGCGAGCATCGCGTTCCATCCCCACACCGCGTTGGGAAAGTTGAACGCGGTGATGACGCCGATGGGGCCGAGCGGATGCCACTGTTCCATCATGCGATGCTCGGGGCGTTCGCTGGGCATTGTCAGGCCGTACAACTGCCGCGAGAGCCCCACGGCGAAGTCGGCGATGTCGATGGTCTCCTGGACTTCACCCAAGCCTTCTGATCTGATCTTGCCGACTTCGAGCGACACGAGCGCGCCGAGGGCCTCTTTGTGCCGCCGGAGTTCATCGCCGATCGCCCGCACAACCTGCCCGCGCATGGGCGCGGGGACGAGTTGCCACCGCGCGAACGCGGCCGTGGCCCGCTCGGCCGTGTGTTCGTATGACTCGGCATCGTCCAACCGCACCCGCGCGAGCGTTTCCAGCGTCGCGGGGCAGCGCACTTCAACGGCGTCACCGCCGCCGCCGCTCACGCGCGGATCATCAAGCACGCCCGCCGCCTGGAGTATCGCTCGCCTCATGCGTGGGCAACTGTAGCGCGGATTCCCGTGCCATCGAAGTCCAGCGCACCATTCCCCGTGCCACCGAAGTCCGGCGGAGCATGTTCAATCCCCACTCACGCCGTGGCCTGGCATGCCCATGGCCCGGACTTCGGTGCTCCTCGCACATCTGGCGCCGCAATGATCTCTCCATGCCCACCATCCTCCTCGCCACCGCCAACCCGCACAAGGTCACCGAACTTCGCGCGATCCTCGCACACGCCCCGGCCACGTTCCTTTCCCTCGCCGACTTGCCCACCCCCACCGCCGAACCCGAAGAAACCGGCGACACCTTCGAAGCCAACGCCACCATCAAAGCCCTGTCATACGCCGACCAGACCGGCCACCTCTGCCTCGCCGATGACTCCGGCCTCGAAGTCGATGCGCTCGGCGGCAGGCCGGGCGTCATCAGTTCACATTACTGCACCGACGGCCGGGATGTCGGCATGACGCGCGAGCAGCGCGACACGGCCAACAACGAACGCCTGCTCCGCGAACTCGCGGGCGTGCCGCTTGAACGCCGCACAGCGCGATTCGTGTGCGTGATGGTGCTGGCGATGCCGGCGAGTCGCCTCGGCGCGAGTCAAGGGGACGACTTGGGCGTGCAGGATCCGAAGACACGCGCCTCGGAGAGGCGAGGTACCCAGGAACCCGCCACGGAGTGGCGAGGTACCCATGAGACACCCGCCACGGAGTGGCGAGCCACCCAGCGGCCGCGCATTCTCGCCATCACGCGCGGCGCGTTTGAAGGTCGCATCGGCCTTACCGGAGATGTGCCGCGCGGGCACGGCGGCTTCGGCTATGACCCGCTCCTGCTCGTGCCGCCTGACTACACGCGCACCAGCGCGGAACTCTCGCCAGAAGAAAAGAACACGCGCAGCCACCGCGGCGCCGCCGCCCGCGCCATGGCCGACGCGCTTCGCAACCTCAACATCTGACGACACCGTGCCCCGACTACGTTCCAGAACGACGTACGTGTGCAGCACTTCCAACTAGACGCACTTGCACCCGGCGGACGCTCTCCCTGCCCGGAGGGCGCGATCGTTGCCAGGGGCTTCAGCCCCTGGTTGGCCTCTTCTTGTAGATTCCCGCCCGGAGGGCGGACGAACGTCCACTCAGAACGGCACAGCACTCTCAAACTTCACTCGCCCCTCGCCTTGCGGTGATGTGAACTCCAACTCGCTCGCATGGAGCATCAACCTCTCCCCCCCCTTCCCATACAGCACATCCCCCACGATCGCGTGCCCCAGCCCCAGCGCTGCATGAACACGAATCTGATGCGTCCGCCCCGTCACCGGCGCAAACCGCACGCGCGTCCGATCCACCTCGCGCGACATCACACGCCACCGCGTCGCCGCCTCGCGCCCATGCACCGGATCATGGATCTGATACGGGCGGTTCGTGACATCCGGGCGGATCGGCATGTCGATCACCCCCGCATCGCCGTACACGTCGCCCTCCACCAGCGCCACATACGCCTTGTCCACGCGCCGATGCTCAAACTCCGCCGACAGAAACCGCTGCGCCCCTTCATCCAGCGCGACCACCATCAGGCCCGATGTCTCCATGTCCAGCCGATGCACAATGATCGGACCCGTCGCCCAGTCGAACATGCCCCGCGCCCGCAACGCCACGCAATCCGTCTTCTCCGGCCCCTTTCCCGGCACCGACAGCATCCCCGCGGGCTTCTCCAGCACCGCGAAACGCCGTGACACATGCACCACACGCACATCTTCCATGCCCGCCAGCGTATCGCCCTACCCTTGACCGGTCGCGGCCAGCCCCCGCGCACAAGGAGCCCCAGATGTTCGTTCCAAAGCCCCAACTCAGGGTCGCCGGTCTTGCTCTCGTCTTCACCGCCATCACCGCCTGCGCCCAGCCGGGCCAGGCCGTGTTGGACTGGCGCACGGCCGAAGCATGGGCACTGTCCAACCACGTCAAACTGACCAGTCGCGACCAGTTCCTTCGCGCTGGCGAGGCCTATTTCAGCCCGGACGACGCCTGGATCATCTTCCAGGCCGTGCCCATCCCGCCCGACGGCGATGAACCCGATCCCTTCTACTCGATGTACGTCGCAAAGGTCATTCGCCACCACGGCCAGATCACCGGCATCGACAGCCCCATTCTCATCAGCAACCCCGGCACGGCCAACACCTGCGGCTGGTTCCACCCGACGCTGCCGGGAGTGGTTCTCTTCGGCTCGACCATCGGCCCGCCCGCGACCGAGCAGCGCGCGGGATTCCGCGTCGGCGAACGGCGATACGTCTGGATGTTCCCCGAAGAGACCGAAGTCGTGTCGATGCTCATCTCCGAAATCTTCCGCGAACAGACCGGCCTGCCCATCACCACGCAGCAGCCCTTTGCGCCGCAACACGGGCCAAGCCCGGCTGCACCCATCTTCACGCGGCCAAAATATGATGCTGAAGCGTCATGGTCCCCGTGCGGGCGGTTCATCATGTATACGCGCGTCCGAGAGGAGCGCGCCGATGGCCCGCCGGATGCCGACATCTGGCTCTATGACACACGCACACGCGAGCATCATCCCCTCGTCGTCGCGCAGGGCTATGACGGCGGACCATTCTTCTCGCCCGATGGCACGCACATCTGCTATCGCTCAGACCGCGAACTCAACGATCACCTGCAACTGTTCGTCTCGAAACTCAAGTTTGAAGACGGCGTGCCCACGGGTATCGAGAAGGAGTACGCACTGACGGCCAACGAACACGTCAACTGGGGGCCGTACTGGCACCCTTCCGGCGAGTTCATCGTCTACTCAACGAGCGAGTTCGGCCATTACAACTATGAAGTCTTCGCCATCGAGTCCAGTCCCGCTCGACTCGCCGCGGGCGCGACGCCCGCTGACCTGCGCCGCGTTCGCATCACCGAAGCAAACGGCGCCGATGTCCTGCCCGTCTTCAGCAACGACGGCCGCACACTCATCTGGACCGCCCAGCGCGGCCCCACCGCCCCCGGCGATCAGCGCCCGACGAGCCAGGTCTGGGCGGCGGTGCTTGACGCGGAGGCGGTGATGAAGCGGCTGGCCAGATGAGACGCGGCGGGGCGTAATCTGGTATCGTTAGCATCTCATGCCCACACCACGCCCCATCCATTCCCTCCTCTCCCACCTGATCGACTACGCGGGTCTGTTCCCCCCGGCCGCGCTGTCGATGCAGGAGGCGGTGGAGAACTTCGCGCGCTCTCGCGCGGGAGAACACGTCTGGATGCTCGGGCGGTTCATCTGTCCCGCGTCGCGCCTTGAAGAGTTCAGTCGTCTGGCCGCGCCGCTGATGCCCGGCACGTTCGCCACCAGCGGCTACCGCGAGCACGTCCGCATCGGCGAGCCGTGGGGAGTCTCAATCGTCGCCGATGAGCCGATCACCGATTGCCTCGATCAGATCGAGTCCTTCAACGCGCGACACAGCGGTGAAGATGCGGGCCTGGCCGTCGCCGACGCCATCGAGATCAAACTCGCCGACCCGCGCGATGTCCAGCGGCTGACCAACCTCATCCCCGACAGCATTCAACCCTTTCTTGAAGTCCCCGCCAGCGCGGACCCGCGCGGGTTCATCGCCGCGATGTCCGGCCAGCAGGTGGCCGCGAAAATCCGCACCGGCGGCGTGACGCCCGAAGCCTTTCCCCCCCCCACGGCCGTGGCCGGCTTCATCCACGCCTGCGCCGCGGCCGATGTGCCCTTCAAGGCCACGGCCGGGCTGCATCATCCGCTGCGCAGCGAACGCCCGCTGACCTATGAACCCAATGCCCCGCGCGGCGTGATGCACGGTTTCCTCAATGTCTTCCTCGCGGCCGGGTTCGCCCGCGCCGAACGCATGAAACTCGCCGACACCATCGAGTTGCTCAACGAACAGAAAGCCGACGCTTTCCGCTTCGGGGATGCCCACATCGCATGGAAAGGCCACATCCTCGAAGACGCCAAGATCCAGCGAGTTCGCGAGACCTTCGCCCTGTCGTTCGGCAGTTGCTCGTTCGATGAACCGGTGGAGGACTTGACGGGGCTGGGGTTGGTGTAGCCGCGTGGACGAGGTATCGATCATCAATTGCCCCCGCAACTGACCCGATATACCATTTGAGCATGGTCGCCTATGAGCGGTACATCACGGTTGAGAACGCAGGCAGGCTCACGATTTCCGGCCTTCCGCTGTCCGCCGGTCAGCGCGTGCGAGTCACAATCACTGTGGATGAACAACACCCAAAGGGACAGGATGAAGACCTGCGATCGCTCTTGAGGGACACTCAGGCCGTGCCCGCGGCGCAGCGTGTCACGGATGATGAGATCGCCGCGCAGATCACGGCCGCACGTCATGGCTCCGCATGATTCTGGTCATTGACACGAACATCGTGCTCTCGGCGGCGCTTCGCGACCGCGACCCGGAGGCCGTCATCCTGTTTGCGTGCGAGACGACAGGAGTTCGATGGGTTGCGTCGCGCGCGATCGTGATGGAGTATCGGGCGGTACTCGCTCGGCCGAAGTTCGGCCTTTCGCCAGACCTGCTGGCGCGGTGGGACGCCGTCTTCACTCGACATGTGGAGTTTCACGAACCAACTTCGCCGCAACCGTTCCTGCGCGACAGCAAGGACGCAATGTTCCTGGATTGTGCCCACAGCGTCGCTGCCGACTTCCTGATCACCGGCGATCGCGATCTCCGCGACCCGGAAGTCGGCGTGCGCCTCGGCCACACCATCGTCATCTCCGCTTCGCTCTTCAAACGTCTGGTCTGTGATCGCCACGATCGAACGTAACGACATCGGGCACGAACGACATTCCGCGCTCCTACCCTCCCACAATCATGTCCATCAACGAAACCCACGATCCCAACCTCAAGTCCTGGGTCGAATCCGCGAACGATCCGGAGACGGACTTTCCGATTCAGAATCTGCCTTTCGTGGCGTTTCATCGGGACAAGAACGACCACGGTTTCTACGCGGACACGAGCATCGGTGTCGCAATCGGTGATCGCATCCTGGACCTTGGCCGCGTCTGTTTCGCCCCGGGATTTGAATCCGATCCAAAAGTTCCTCGCGGGTTCGAGGCCTTCTTCGGCATCGGAGTTTTGGATGCTCTGGCCTGCGAGCCAGGCATGATGCATCACGCGAGATGCTTCGCTTCACGACTTCTTACCGGCACTGATCCGCGGCTCCGCGATGATCAATCGCTGCAATCCCGTGTTCTGCTATCCACGACGGAAGTTGAGTTCAAACGTTCGTTCACCTTCAAAAACTACACCGACTTCTACGCCTCCATCCACCACGCCACAACCGTCGGCTCCATGTTCCGTCCTGACAATCCACTCCTGCCCAACTACAAGCACATTCCCATCGGCTATCACGGCCGGGCCTCATCCATCATCCCCTCCGGCACGCCCATCGTCCGCCCGCGCGGGCAGCAGGCGCCGCCGGATGACAATCCCACGGCCGGGCCGACCTTCGGCCCTTGCACCATGCTCGATTATGAACTCGAAGTCGGCGCGATCATCGGCCGATCGAACGGCCTCGGCACGCCGGTCAATATCGACAGCGCTGAGGACCACATCTTTGGCCTTTGCCTCGTGAACGACTGGTCCGCGCGCGACATCCAAAAGTGGGAATATCAACCCCTCGGCCCGTTTCTCGCCAAGTCCTTCGCGACGACGATCTCGCCGTATGTCGTGACGATGGAGGCCCTCGCGCCCTTCCGCTGCCCCGCGTACAAACGCCCCGACGGCGACCCACGCCCGCTTCCATATCTCTTCAGCGAGCGCGATCAGGCCCACGGCGGCTTTGACATCACGCTCGAAGTGCAACTGCGCACGGCCGAGATGGAAAAGCGCGGCATGTCGCCAGTCACCATCAGCCGATCCAACGCCTTCAAAGACATGTACTGGACGCTCGCGCAGATGGTCACGCATCACACGAGCAACGGCTGCAACCTGCAAACCGGCGACCTGCTCGCCAGCGGCACGGTCAGCGGCACGCAGCCCGGCACGCGCGGATGCTTGCTTGAGTCAACGTGGCAAGGCCGTGGCGCGGATGGCAAGCCGCTGCCGCGCAAGCCGATTGAACTTCCCACGGGCGAAAAGCGCATCTTCCTGCAGGATGGCGATGAGGTCATTCTCAAAGGCTGGTGCGAGCGCGACGGATTCCGACGCATTGGCTTCGGCGATTGCCGGGGGAAGATTCTTCCGCCGCCGTGAGAGTCATGAACAACGAGACACGGAGGCATGGAGAAAGCAACAGGAATCGCCCTCCAAGTCTCCATGCCTTGCTGAGAATCCGCTTCACGCCGACTTCGCCAGCGGCATCTGGCTCGCATACTCGCCCGCATGTCGCGCGACCATCGCGTCGAACTCGCTGAAGTCCAGTTGCAGGAACGTCACGGCCAGCGCGGGATCAAACTGCGTCCCCGCGCACCGCGCGATCTCCGCCAGCACCTTCTCGCGCGGCATGGCGGGGCGATACGACCGCGATGAACTCATCGCATCAAACGTGTCCGCCAGCGCCAGCAATCGCCCAAGCAGCGGAATGTCCTCGCCCGCAAGACCGCGCGGATACCCGCGCCCATCCCACCGCTCGTGATGCGTCAACACGCCCGGGCGCACGTCCTCCAACTCGCGGATGTCCTTCAAGATCCCATGCCCGATCTCCGGATGCTGCTTGATGAACGCGAACTGCTCATCGCTCAGCCGCCCCGGGAACGTCAGCACGGACTCCGGCACGCCGATCTTGCCCACATCATGCAGCAGCCCCGCGATATGCACCCGCTCCACCTGCTCCGCATCCTGCCCGATCGCCCCCGCAAGCCGCGACGCCAGATGCGCCACGCGCTCCGAATGGCCGCACGTGTAGCGGTCCTTCGCGTCGATCGCGGCCGTCATCGCCCGCAGCGAACCAAAGAACAAACTGCGCTGATCGACATACAGCCCCGCGTTATCAAGAAAGACGCCGAGCAGGTCCGCCGCAACATCGAAGAGCTGCGTCTCGACGCTGCTGACGCCGCCATAGCCAGGATCATCATTGGCCGCGATCACCGCGCCGATGATGACATCATCGCGCACGATCGGGTGACACGCGGCGTCGCGCGCGATGATCCGCCCCGCGCCCGACTCCCCGGCCCGAATCAGAAACGAACTCGGCGAACTCAGCGACGCGATGGTCTCCCCGGCCGCACGCACAAACTCCCCGCGATCACACCCCGGTTCACCCGCGCACATGGCCACGCCGCGCAGCGGCTCCACCACATCCTCACAGTCCGCAAACTGCGCACAGACCCACGTATACCCCGTGATCTCGCGGATCTCCTCGCAGCACAGCGCCACGAAGTCCGCCGGCGAACTGCCCGTCTTCATCGATCGCGCCAGCGTATACAGCAACCGAATGTACTCATACACCAGCGACAACTCGCGCGTGAACCCCTCGATCGTCATACGGTCCTGCTCTCGCTGCGCAAGGTCATCAAGCATCCAGCGAAGCATCGCATCGAGCGCGTCAACATGCTGCGCTGCCGCCGACAACGGCAGGCTTCCCGCCGCGTCGATCGCCTCCACGCCCGCAACATCGCCCAGCAGCACGGCCGTGCGCCCGATCACCGTTCGACGCGCCATATGCGGCGCCACGAGGATGCGTGCGTGCGGTCCGACATCGCGTCGCACCCACGCCTTGCCCGCACTGGCCTCGGCGAGCGCTGCTTCCAGCGCTTGCGAGACGATCAGCGCATCGCGCCCCGCCATCACGCGCCCGCCCGCGTCGCTGATCGCACTCGCCCCCCCCTCGTCCACCGCCCACGCCGCCAGCCCCGCCCGGGCGCAGCGATGCCGGAACTCGCGCACGCTCTCACTCCCCGCGGAACTGTTAACGCGATCCGTCACGCGGCCAGGTTCCCGGAGGCCCGCGGCGCCTCAGTCGCGAAGAGTTCAGCCACCAGACTCTCCACCTCCCGCGCACTGAACGGCTTGGGCAACAGATGTCGAATGTTCGTCCGGGCGATCTCCTCCTTCGACAGCGTGTGCCCCCGCGCCGTGAGCATGATCAGCGGCGTTCCCGCCACGCGAGCATCCTGACGCATGTTCACCGCGAGATCAAACCCCGACCACACAGGCATCTGCAAGTCCGTGATCACCAGGTCCGGGCGATGCTCCAGCACCAACTCAAACGCCTCCTGCCCATCGCCGGCGACGTGAATCCGATAACCCTTCCCTTCCAACTTCAAACGCAGCACATGCGTGATGTGCGCCTCATCATCCGCCAGCACAATCGTCTTGCAGGACATGCCACGCTCCCGGTTGCGCGAGCCGCACCCTCCGAAGACTCGGTCGCGCAACACACTATCGGCACATCCCATCACCCGCTTCGCGCAACCCAGACGACGACGCGAACGGCAACCCACACGTTCGCTACGGCCCCACAGTCCCTTCACCAGGTTCGGGCGACCCGCTCGCATCCCCCGGCCGCAGATGGCGATGGATGAAGTCATACTGAAGCCGCCGATAATGCGCGCCGCCGATCCCGTGCCTCGCGCCGGGATAAATCATCAGGTCAAAGTCCTTCCGCGCATCCTGCAGCGCCCGCACCAGTTGCATCGTGTTCTGCACATGCACGTTGTCATCCAGCGCGCCGTGCGCCAATAGCAGCCGCCCATGCAGGCGCGACGCCGCCTTGATCGCCGACGAGGCGTCATAGCCCTCCGGGTTGTCCTGCGGCGTGCCCATGTAGCGCTCGGTGTAGATCGTGTCATACAGGCGCCAGTCCGTCACGGGCGCGCCGGCAATGCCGGCGCAGAAGAGCGTGCTATGCGTCATCGCGAAGGCCGTCATGTATCCCCCGTAACTGTGCCCCGCGATCCCCACGCGCGAGGCGTCCGCCCAGGGGTGCGCGGTGAGCCATTGGATCGCCTCTTCGATGTCCGCGAGTTCCGACGAACCGAGGTTGCGATACGCCGCCCACGCCGACACGCTGCCCTTGCCGCTGGCGCTGCGCGGATCAGCGCGGAACACGATGATCCCGTCGTTCGCCAGCACCTGATCCCAGGTATTCACGCTCCACGAGTCGCGAATCGTCGGCGATGCGGGGCCGGCGTAGGTCTGGAACCACACCGGATACGTCCGCGCAGGATCAAAGTCCGCGGGCTTGATGATGCGCCCGCTGATCGGAAAGCCATCCTTCGTTTGAATCGTCACGCTCTCGCCGGGCAGCACGCGATATTCATCGAGCGCCCGAACCGGATTCGTATCAAGCGTGCGAACCAGCGCCCCCGATGCATCGCGCAGCGCCACGCGCGTCGGCTGCTGCGGCGTGGACCAACTGTCGATGAACAGCGCCCCGCCGGGCGAAACGTTCGTGCGATGGTCCCCGCCTTCGAGCGTCAGGCGTTCGATCACATGCGATGGTTCGCCCTCGCCGCTCGCGTGCAGCGACACGCGATACAGATGCTGCCCGAGCGGGTTGTCCTTCATGGCCGTGAGATACACATGGCCGCCGGCCTCGTCAATCGTCGAGATCCCGCGCACATCCCACTCGCCCTGCGTCAGCGTACCCACCATGCGCCCTCGCGCATCATACCGATAGACATGCCGATATCCCGAACGATCGCTCAGCCACAGGAACGTGCCATCCTCCAGAAAGTGCGGCCGTGACGGCGCGATCCACGCCTGCGATTCATCGCGGAAGAGCACGCGCATGTCTTCGCCCGATGCACTCGCGCGAACGACATCCACCCACGTCTGCACGCGATCCTGCACAAAAACATACATTGCCGAGGCATCCGGCCACCAGCCCACGCCCGTGATGATGATCGAGTTCGCGTCATACCCCGACAGATCAACGAACCCCGGCGTCCCCCCCCCCACCGTCACCACGCCCACCGTCACGATCGGGTTCGGCTGGCCCGGGCGCGGATATCGCGAGACTTCGACGACCTGATCGTCGCTTCGCTCATCGACGAGCGTGAACAGCGGCACGCGCGAGCGATCACTTCGCAGGAATGCGATCGCCGACGAATCCGGACTCCACCAATACGCGCTCCACGATCGCCCGAACACCTCTTCAAAGTACACCCAGTCGTTCTTGCCGTTGAGGATCGTGTCGGAGCCATCCGTCGTCAGTCGGCGCTCGGTCTGCGTGGCGACATCGACGACGAAGAGATCGTTGTCTCGCACAAACGCGACGAACGCGCCATCGGGGCTGAACGTGGCGAGTTCCTCACGCTGCGGCGTGCTGGTCAGGCGCACGACGCTCGACCCGTCAACCCGCGCGACGTACAGATCATTCTCGTGGTCGAAGAGCGCCGCGTCGCGGGCTTCGGTCATGCGCGACGGGCGACGCGCGAGGTTCCGCGCTGAACGCGCCCCGATCGTCGCAACGCCCGCCAACGCACGCTCCATGTCGCCAAAATCCTGATACACCTCGCTGCGACCCGTCCGCGCATGCACCTTGCGCACTCGCCCATCGCGCGTCTGCGTGTAATGCTCATCATCAATCCACGACATCCCCCCCGCCGGCGAGCCCCCGAAACTCGGCGCGCCAGAACGCTCGAACATCAACTCATATGTGATCCGCTTGAGCGCCACAGGCGGTGCGACCAGCGACGTCGCCTCGATGGTCAATAGCGGCTGCTCCTCCATCATGCGCATCACGGGAAACTCGCCGCCGAGCGCCAGGCCATCATCAAAATAGTTCCACGTTGTCAGGCCATCCTCGCTCATCGGCTCCAGCAGATACACGATCAGATGCGACAGGCGCTGGCGCGTGGGCACGATGAACGTTCCCGCGGGAATCATCCGCGATGCGTCCGACGCCGTGACCTCGACCGTCGCCACGTTCTGCCCCTGAAACGGACGCGGCGATTTCGTCATCGACTCAACCGTGAACATCTCGACATCGAGTTCGATGTCCTCGCGCAGTTCACGCACCTCAATCCCGTGCCATTGCAGATTCTCCACGACGTGCGTCATCGACGCGGGAATCACATACGCCCACGGCCGTTCAACATGCAGCGATCCCTCGAAGCGGTCCCAGAGTTCCACGACATAGTTGCGATGCGTCTCGGTTCGCGTGCGGCGCTCTTCGACCATCTCTTCCACGAACCCGAGAATGGTGAACTGTCCCTGCGCGGGGGCGATCCTGCTGCGAATGGCCACGGGCTCTTCCGCTCGCTCCGCGCGGCGATCAGCTTCGCTGATGAGCCGCTGAATGTCGGCGCGGCGATCGGCCGCGAACGTCAGCACACCGCGACAGAACGCCAGCGTCCCGAGCACGCGATCCTCATACGACGCATACGAATACGACTCCGACAACACGCCCAGTCGCCCGCGAAGCCCGAAATATGTCGTGCTGTATCGCGCCTGCCCGGGGAACGACTCCCACTTCGTGTGCCCATCGGCGAAGTTGCCATACGGCATGAGCACCATTCCGGCCGTCTCGCTCAGGTCGCGCGTGATCGCCGGCATCATCGTGTCATTGAAATAGTCGATGACGGCCTTGTCCCCGGCCGGATTTCGTGGCCCCGCGTGCGTGATGAGATGCCGATGCCATGAGCCGTTGGTCGTATGCGCATCGAGGATGATCGCCGGATCCCATTCGTTGATGAACGACACAAGCCCGCGCGTCTCGGGCGCCTTGAGTTTGATAAAGTCGCGATTCAGGTCCAGCCCCTGCGCATTCTCACGAACACCCATGCCCTCCGTCGGGCCGACCTGGCCCGGGCGGTTGTTCACGGCCACGCGCTCGTTGCCATCCGCGTTGTAGTTTGGCGCGATGATGATGACGAGATTCTTCAGCAGCGGCTCCTCCTCGCGCAGCGCCAGTTCCCGGGCGAGCATCAGCAGCGCTTCTTTCCCATCGCACTCGCCCGAGTGGATGTTTCCAAAGAACAGCACCACGAGCCGGTTTCCTCGCCGTGCCTCTTCCGGCGTGGACACCGGTGGATCGGCGATGACCACCGCGGGAATGCTGCGTCCTTCAAACGTCGTGCCGATCTCGACGCGGCGAGCCCGCGCGGACGCGGCCGCGATCGCGTCAAGCAGCGCAACGACTTCATCGTGCCGCGCCGTGGCCGTATACCCCGATCGCTCGGCCACCGTCAGCATCGGCTCGGGCGCTGTGTCCGGCTGGGGAAGTTGGGCGAAGGCGGGCAGGGCGAACACGGCGGCGAACAACGTCAAGAATCGTCGCATGGCAAACTCCTGGCGAGGATGGTGAAGGATACCGCGCGGCGGGCCTCAGAGTTTCATGAACGGCATTACCATGCTCACCGCAATGAGGATGATGATGATCCACTCAAGGATCTCCATCCTTCGCGTGGCCTGGCGGTCGTTGATCTTGTCATAGATCGTCTCAAGCGTGCCAAGTTTTCGCAGGATACTCGCATCCCACTGCGGCAGGTGCAGCCGCTGCCCGGCCAGGCGATACACCCGCGCAAGGTACTGATCCCCAACCAACTTCAACGCGTTGTTCACCCCCTCGAACAACATCGCCGCATCCACCTGCATCCCCGCGATCCGACGAAGATTCGCCGCCGAGGCACGCCCGAGCAGGCCCGTGCCCGCCTGCACGGCCTCGTGCGCGTCCTCCAGCGCCGCATCAAGCCTCGCGTCCAGATACCGAAGCTCAAGCAACTCGACATTGGCGAACTCGAGAATCGACAACACATCACCCTGATCCGGCCCCAGCAACAGCGCCGCGTTCCAGTCGATGACGGCCACATCCCGCGACGTATACGACGTCTTGACGCTCACCGCTTCGGCAACCTCTTCGGGTGATAGCGCGGCCGCCTCCGCGCGAAGCAGTCGCGCCACGTCCGCACGGTGCGCGAAAACGCACGCCCCCGCGTCCGCATCCCCCTCCCACGATTCAACGTGATACGTGACGTAATCCTCCACCAGCGGACTCAAACGCGGATGCGAGACCGCGGTGACGATTCGATCAAGCACATCCCGGGCCAACGCACGCGACGCTTCGATGAGTTCGACATTCTCATACAGTTTCACGGCCAGCGGACCAATCGCCTCAATCGGTCCGTCAATCGCCACGCGCCACGCGATGCACACCGCGCCAAAGTCATACAACACCAGTTCCACCTCCGCGGCCGTCGTGCGACCGGCGATCGCGATGGGCGCGTGCGTCCGCGTGAAGCGCACGGGCGGAGGCTCATACTGAATCGACGCGGAGGAGCGCGGGCCGTGCGTAATTACCGCGCGACGCGCCCCTTCGGACGACAGCATCACCTGAGCGCGATCAAGATCGATCCCATAGCCGATATCATGCCCGAACATGATGTGGCACACGCCCCGGGTGATGTTCAGCATGGCTCAGGCTAGGCACGTTCACGTCCGGAAAGTCCTACCCTGTGTCATCGCGGCCATTTCGCCGCCGTTGGGAGACCGACATGCACATTCGCCACTCAGAACACGCCCGGGGGCTTCCCGTCGTCCCCGTGACCTACATCCTCGAAGATCCCAAGGGCCTCACGGGCGGCGAAAAGGCCGAGTACACGCTCATGGCCCGTAAAGGCGAGCATCTGCTCGAAGTCGCGATCGAGAACGGCATCAACATCGAGCACGCCTGCGGGGCCGTGTGCGCCTGTTCAACATGCCACGTCCACATCGAAAAGGGCATGGACCACCTCTCCGAATCCACCGAGGCCGAAGAAGATCGCGTCGAAGAAGCCCCCGGCCTCCAACGCAACAGCCGCCTGAGTTGCCAGTGCATCATCGAAGGCCCCGGCCCCATCCAGGTCCGCGTCCCCGCATGGAACCGCAACGCGGTGAAGGAGGTGCCGCACTGAGCGAGTTCAGTTTTCACGCAACGGTGGCACGGGCGTCTCGCCTGTATCGCAACGGTGGCACAGGCGTCTCGCCTGTGCGGAGCATCCTCCTGGAGGTGTTCAATGCCCAAACCCTTCGGCTGGCTTGAAGTCAGGCTCATCGGCGAGATGCTCGCCGAGCGGCATCGCGACATCGATCCATACTCCATCGGCTTCCCGCGACTGCGCTCGCTGGTCGAAGCGCTCCCGGGCTTCAAGGAAGAACCCGGCCACCCGGTCAACGAACGCATCCTCGAAGAAATCCAGCGCTTCTGGATCGAAGAACGCGAGGAACTCGCGGAAGATGAGGATTGACGCAGAGCGACGATCGACGGAGGATGAAGATCGACGGCACAAGGCCGTGACTGTCAGGGAGCCGTTCTGCACGGGTAGAGCCGGCGCTCTCGTCAATGCGTAGAATGACTGGCACAGTGGGAGGAAGAGAATGCGAGCCGTGCGCATCGCTATCGCGTTGATTGTGACCCTCAGCGCTCCGTTGGCTTCGGCCCAGACCGGACCCGCCGGCGGGTGGCTGATCGACGTCATCGGTCAACCAGTCTCACCGACCAACCCGTCAACAACGGTTCGCCTGTCGGCCTACTTCCCTTCGAACATGTGGGCGTTCGCTAGCGGGTCGTTCGATCTCACGTCCACCGACATCACCGGCGAGTTCAGCAACCCACACATGCCCCCGCCGCTCCAATGGCCATGTGCGCACCTCTTCAACACTGGCACTTTCGTCAACGGCGGGGCGTACGGTGTCAGCTTCGGCCAGATCAACGTTGTCGGTTGCATCGCCAACAGCGCCAACCCTTTGGCCATCTGGGAGGCGACGTGGACCACGCAGGACTTCACGCCGCGCGAGGTGTACCTGGAAACCCGCAATACGCCGGGGTTCTACGTCTTTCCGACGCCGGCCGTCACGCTTGAGACTATCGAACTCGTCGCTCGCAACCAGTTCCGCCACGGCACGGCCGTGATCCAGGTCATCCCCGCGCCAAGCGCGGCAGCGCTGTTGCTCGCGGCCACGGGCGCTGGTATGCTGCGACGTCGGCAGCGGATGAGTCCTCGAACGTGATCGGAAGCGGATTGTGCGTGCCCATCGCATCGCTGTCTATGTAGTGCTTACGACCGTCGCCCCAGGCGCAGCCGCTCAGCCGGGTCCGATGGGTGGGTGGCTGATCGAAGTGATCGGCGAGGCGGTTTCGCCCAGCAACCCATCCACGACCATCCGAGTCTCGGCTTACTTTCCGGCACACCTTCAGGGGTTCTATGGCGGCCAGTTTGATCTCGTCGGCAGCGATCCGACTGGCACGATGTCGAACTTCCTTCTTCCCGAACCACTTGGTCCGCTGCCGCCGGGGCCGCACGGCTGCTTTGGACTCATCGTCTTCGGGGCAGTCCCGGGTGGATACCGCTTCAGCTTCTTACAGGAAGGCATCGTCGGGTGCCTTCCGCATCCGGCCAATCCGCTTCCGATTCTAGAGGCCCAGTGGACGACCACCGACTTCACGCCGCGCATCGTTGATCTCGAAACTCGAAACTCGATCCAGTTCCTCGTGTGGGTCGATACCAACGGCAACTGGATCGACCTCATCCCGCGCAACGAGTTTCGCCACGGCACGGCCATGATTCAGGTCATCCCCGCCCCGGCGGGGACTCTTGTCCTTCTCGGCGTTACGGCAATGTGTGTGCGCCGCCAGCGCGCGGGCTCGAAGCACCCCGCCGCACCCCTTCGGTGAAACAACGACTAGGCACGCGCCCGATCCAATGCCTGCATGACGATGCGCGGCCAGGTGGGTTCGGGCGTTGACGCCGCGTCGATCCACACGCTCCCCGGCGTCGTGCGCAGCCGACGCAGCCACGTCCGCTGGTTCTTGGCGAACCTGCGCGTCTCGATCTTGATGCGCTCGATCGCATCGTCACGCGAGCAGCGGCCCTCGAAATGTTCGATGAGTTGCTTGTACCCCAGCGCCTCTTTCGCGGTGGGGCCAAATCGCCGTGCCTCCCACAGCGCCCGCGCCTCCTCAACAAGCCCCTCGCGCACCATCGACATCACACGCGCGTTGATCCGACGGTTCAACTCCGCCGTCGCCCACTCGATCCCGACAAGCACCACGCCCTCGCGAATCCCCCCTCCATCCCACTGCCGCTGCAACTCCGAGATCGGCCTGCCCGTTTGTCGATAGACCTCCAGCGCGCGGATCGTGCGGCGTTCATCGTTGGCATGAATGCGCCCGGCCGCGGCCGGGTCAACACGCGAGAGTTCCGCCCGTCGCTCGATCTGCGACATCCCTGCAAGCGCCTCCCGAATCGCAGGATCAGGATCAGGCCCCTCGAACAGCCCTTCCAGAAACGCCTTGATGTATAGATGCGTCCCGCCCACCACGATCGGCACCCCCCCCCGCGACTGCACCTCCGCCACGGCCCGCTCGGCCCGTGCCAACCAGTCAGCAACGCTGAATCGTTCCGTCGGCTCCGCGATGTCGATCAGATGATGCGGCACGCGCTCGCGCTCCTCGCGCGTCGGCTTGGCCGAACCGATGTCCAGCCCCCGGTACACCTGAATCGAATCCGCGGAGATGATCTCCGCGCGGATTCCCCGCGCTGCGAGGGCTTCAAACACGCCAAACGCGAGGCCAGATTTGCCTCCGGCCGTGGGTCCGGCGATGACGGGGTAAGGGACCATACAATCAGGGACTTCGGCGGGTGACACACGATCCAGCGGGGGAACGAAAGGGTGGTGGAATCATGGCGGGTGCGACCTCGATGCTCAAGTCCGAGTCGGTCATTTCTCTCGATGGGATGGTGGCCAGAGAGGTCGAAACGCCCCTGGGCAAGATGATCGCCTTCGGCACGCCACGCGGCGTCTGCCTCCTCGAATTCGTCGATCGCCGCTCCCTCTCGTCCGAACGCGATGAACTCGAACGCCTCCGCGGCGAGGTCTCCTCCAAGGGCAAGAACAAGCACCTGGACCAACTCGCCAAGGAACTCGACGGATTCTTCGCCCGCAAGGTCAAGAAATTCACCGTCAAACTCGACACGCCAGGCTCGCCATTCGAGCACAAGGTCTGGGGCCGACTGCTGACGATCCCCTACGGCCAGACGCTCTCCTACGGCCAACTCGCCCAGGACATGGGCGCACCCGGCGGCTCGCGGGCCGTGGGTCGCGCCAACGGACGCAACCGCGTCGCCATCGTCATCCCCTGCCACCGCGTGGTCAATGCGGATGGCTCCCTCGGCGGCTACGGCGGCAAACAGTGGCGCAAACGCTGGCTCCTCGACCTCGAAGCCGGCCGTGAGCCGACGATCACGGAGACGGCAGACTGAAAGCGGTGAAGGATCGAAAGTGCCGATCGCGCAAGTGATCGATAACTCGCCTGTTGGGGTCGTAGGTCCGTTACCGTCGCCCGCCGGCGCTGAAGAGGGAGTTGAAGCAGAGGTAGTCGAGCACGTCAAGGACGCGGTCGCCGTTGCAATCGGCCCGTGGGTCGCCAGCGCGGAAGCGCTCGGAGAACATAAGAACGTCGAAAGTGTCGTAGATCTGGTTCGCATCCTGATCGGCGTAGGAGTCGGCGTCGCAGTCGGGGACGCAGAGTACACCGACGTGCGAATCCCAGTTCGAGGTCGACGGCGCAAGCATGCTGTGACCCCAGAAGAGACACGGATCGTTTGGATCCGGGTCTATGCCGCTGTAGTCGGCGTGGTGGACGCCGGTTCGTGTCGTGCTGCTGTTCTTGATCATTTGGGTGTGGCCGAGTACGCCGGGCGGGTCGAAGGATCGTTGCACGCCCATCCAGAACTCGGGCCAGGTATTCGGTCCGCTTTGCGTCCATGTGAGCGCGACGTGCCCGGCTGCGTTGACGGCAATACTGGGGTCGTAGGTGTCGAGACCTTCGAACTTGATGTCGCCGTAGTAGGCGAGCG
>CAZTPJ010000013.1:0-11952 GCA_964614515.1 uncultured Phycisphaeraceae bacterium
CCGCTTGTGGCGCGGGTTGTGGCGCATCGGTCCGGACACTCGCTGAATCACGAGTTGGCGCGACGGTTGCGCGATATTTGTTGTTGGGTTTGTTCGACGTGCGGTGGAGTGTTCGTATCCCATCAAGGCGCGGATCACGCATCGAGCACCCTTTCAGGGTGCAGGAGGGGGGGGGCATACTTTCCGGGGGTGGCGCCGCGCAGCGCGGCGACGACCCGCGGCTACTGACGACCACGCCTTCGGCGTGAAGAGCCTGCCACGGAGTGGCAGGCCACCCGGATCACGCCTTCGGCGTGAATCGGACATGGTGACTTCGACATGAACCAGCAAGAACCACTCGCGGAGCGAGCGGTCCACCCAAGGCGGTCCACCCGGAGTCACCGACGTGAGTTCAATCGCGAATAGTTCAGTTCCAGGTATCGCGCGACGTAGTCGATGATGCTCTCGGCTTCGGGGATGTCGGGGTTGCTGGTCGGTCCCATGGGTTCGAAGCGCATGCCTTTGAAGCGGGCGACAGCGTCTTCGATGGGCAGGCCGTATTGCAGGGCGATGCTGAACGCACGGCAGAAGGCTTGACAGAAGCCCTTCATGGTTGAGCCTTCCTTGGCCATCTTGAGGAAGAGTTCGCCGGGCTGGCCATTGTCGTAAAGCCCGATGGTGAGGTAGCCTTCGTGTCCCGCGACGTTGAATTTGTGTGTGATGGACGTTCGCGTGGCGGGCAGGGACGACCGTGCAGCAACCATGTCTCGCTCCGAGTCAGCCATAGGGCGACTGTAGCGGCCCGATGGGGCATCCTGCATCCCCGGGAAACTCGCGGACCGTCCATGGTCGCCGCTGCGATATCGGACGAACCCGTCCGCCCGGAGCAGAATTCCTGGCCGAGGTCGCGGACTGTGGGAAGCCGGGGTACAGTTAGGTCATGGCGGTGCGGCCACATCACGACGCGAAGCCTCAGCGGACCGGTCTGGGTCTGTCGGCGTTTCTCGCGATGGTCGTCTTCATGGCGGCGTCGGCGGAAGCGCGGATGGTCGTCACGGCCGGGACGCAGCAACGCCCGGCGGAACGGGCGCTGGTGCGTCAGATCACGGCCGCACTGGTTCGAGTGGGGTGCGAGGCGACATCGCTGAACAAGGTCTGCCCTTCGGGGCGTGGGCCGGAGATCAGCACACGAGTTGATGAAGCGTCGGCGAATCGTGTGCCCGCGGGACACGAGCGGGCGCTGGGCAGTTTGATTCCTGCCTTGGAGTCGCTGCTGGACTTGCCGCCACCGACGATCTGACGCGGGCAGAGTTGGCCGGATGTGCGCGGGTGAGAGTCCGCGCGAACCATCGCGGTCTCTGGCGGTCGATCAATGGCGGCACCGCGTTCATGAGTGGCGCGTGCCCGGAACTTGGACGATAACACAGCATTCGTGACGGCCGTGGCGAAGTCTCGCCCACAGCCGATGCGAACGTACACCCAGCAGGCAGACCCATGATGAAGCAGCAATCACAGCAGGGCATTCCCCTGATTGGTCCGATCCTGAACAGGATCATCGGCACGCGGAACGATCGGTTCGTTCGCAAGTACACCGCGCGGGTCGAGGCGATCAACGCGCAGGAATCCAAGATCCGCCAACTCACCGATGCGCAACTTCGCGTGAAGTTCGGCGAGTTTCGCGAACGGCTGAAGAAGGGCGAAACGGCCGATGAACTGATGACCGAGGCGTTCGCGGTGGCGCGCGAGGCGATGGATCGGTCGGTCGGCATCCGCAACATCTTCAACCCCGCGCAGAGTTTCGATCCGACGCCGCTGCCGGCGAAGGTGCGCGAGATGTATCAGAAGGTCCGGGCGGAGATGGAGGCGACCGCGCCCGCGCCGCCCGCGGGCGAGTTTCTCGGTGCGCCGGGGCCGATTCCCGGTTGGCAGCAGGTGGACATTCCCAACGAGATCTATGAAGCGGTGCGCGAGTTGTATCCCGAGAGTCGCCCGCCGTTTCGCGCCCGGCCGTTTGATGTGCAACTCATCGGCGCGATGGTGCTGTATCAGGGCAAGATCGCGGAGATGAAGACGGGCGAAGGCAAGACGATCGTGGCGCCGCTGGCGACGTATCTGGCGTGCATTGAGAAGATGAAGGTGCATGTGGTGACAGTGAACGATTACCTCGTGCAGCGGGACCGGGACTGGACCGCGCCGTTCTTCCGGGCGCTGGGCCTGACGGTCGGCGCGATTCACCCGATACACATGCAGCCCGAGGATGTCAAGCGGCAGATGTACCGCTGCGATGTGGTGTATGGCACGACGTCGGAGTTTGGGTTTGACTATCTCCGCGACAACATGAAGCGCAGCGTGACGCAGCAGGTGCAGCGCCGGCGCGAGTTCGCGATCGTGGACGAGGTGGACTCGATCCTGATCGACGAGGCGCGGACGCCGCTGATCATCTCCGGCCCGGCGCACGACGACCAGCCGCGCTATGACCTCGCGGATCAGATCGCGCGGCACCTGGTCGGCAAGCAAGCCCCGTGGAATCAGGCGAACGAGAAAGTCACCGACTGCAAGAAGAAAATCAAGGGCCTTGAAGGGGACATCCGCAACACGCGCGAGAAGGACAAAGTCCCGGCGATGCAGGAGGAACTGCGCCGATACCGCGCGGAACTGCCGCAACTTGAGGCCGCACGCGATCAACACACGCAGTACTACGAAGTCAAGGAAGATCGCAAGCAGTCGCATCTGACGCACGACGGCGTGGCCGAGGCACAGCGCAAGGCCGGGCTTGGCTCGATCTATGTCGATGAGAACATGGACCTGCCGCACCTGATCGAGCAATCGCTGCGGGCGCACGCGGTGTATGAACGCGACCGCGACTAC
This sequence comes from uncultured Phycisphaeraceae bacterium, assembly GCA_964614515.1. GTDB lineage: Bacteria > Planctomycetota > Phycisphaerae > Phycisphaerales > UBA1924 > CAZTPJ01. The sequence goes on from CAZTPJ010000013.1 coordinate 2,848, forward strand.
ATCGTCATGAACCTGCCCGACCAGATGTCCGGGCGCAGCGAGCCGAGCATCGTCATCGTCGATACGTTCACGGGGCGACCGATGATCGGACGGCAATGGTCCGACGGCCTGCATCAGGCGATCGAATGCAAGGAGCGCGTACCGATCAAGCAGGAAACACAGACCGTCGCCACCATCACCATCCAGAACTTCTTCAAGATGTACAAGCGTCTGGCGGGCATGACGGGCACGGCCGACACCGAGGCGCAGGAATTCCACGACATCTACAAACTCGACGTGGTGAGCATCCCGACGAACAAGCCCGTGATCCGCAAGGACTATGAGGATCTGATGTTCCTCGTCGCCAAGGACAAGTGGGCGGCGATCGTGGATGAAATCAAGGCGTTCAGCGATGCGGGCCGCCCGATCCTCGTCGGCACCACGAGCGTCGAAAAGAGCGAAACGCTCTCGAAGATGCTCATGTCCAAGCATGGGATTCAGCACGAGGTGCTCAACGCCAAGCAGCACGAGCGCGAGGCGAACATCGTCGAGAACGCGGGACAACTCGGCGCGGTGATGATCGCGACGAACATGGCCGGGCGCGGCACGGACATCAAACTCGGGCGTTGCACGCGCGAGGCACTGCTGGAGCACTGGCTCAAGCGTGGCATCGCATCGCGCGGACTGACCGTGGAAGCCTCCGAGCGCGAACTGCGAGAGAACATCTATCGCAAGATCGCGCCGCAGGAACTCAAGGATGACGGCGTCAAGAAGCGCGATTCCGACCAGATGCCCTTTGAGGAACTTGAACTCAAACTCCTCCGGGCGTGGGCGATGAAGACGACGTGGATCAATCCCAAGTCCATCGAGAAGATGTCCGCCGATGACCTGCGCGAGGCGCTCGATGCGACGGGGCGTTGCCTCTTGCACCGCATCCGCTGGTTTGAGACCATCGAAGAGATGGGCGGCCTGCACGTCATGGGCACGGAGCGGCACGAATCGCGGCGCATCGACAATCAGTTGCGCGGGCGCTGCGGCCGACAGGGTGACAAAGGCTCCAGCAGGTTCTTCGTCTCGCTTGAAGATGACCTGATGCGCATGTTCGCGGGCGAAACGCAGATGAAGGTGCTCTCGCGCCTGGGCTTCAAGGAAGGCGACGCCATCGAGCACCCGTGGCTGAGCAAGAACATCGAGCGCGCCCAGCGAAAGGTTGAAGAGCGCAACTTCCAATGGCGAAAGCACATCCTCGAATATGACGAGGCGATGGAGCACCAGCGGCAGACGTTTTATGGCCTGCGGCAGCGCGTGCTTGAGGGACGCGATGTCAAGGGACTCATCTTCGAGTACATCGAGGAATCCGTCGAGAACGCGGTGGATGAGTATCTCGACAAGGAATATCCAGCGCAGTGCGCGGCCGAGTTCGCCAAGGGCCGGCTGGATACATCCATTCAGCCCGAGCGCCTGCGCGGAAAGAATCGCGATGAGATTGAAGTGGCCGTGCGCAAGGATGCGACCGATGATGCGCGTCAGATGATCAGCGTGACGCTGGGCGAGTTCATGCCGATGGAGGGTTCCGAAGTCGCGGTGGATTTCGATTCGGCGGGGCTGATTCAGTGGGCCAAGTCGCGATTCGGCGTGGAGCTCAATGCGGCCGACCTTCGCACGGGCGGCGCGGAAGAGCGTCGCCGTGTGCAGCAGATGCTCGAAGAGGCGGCCCTGGCGCACATCGAGCGGGCGGACCTGACGGGCATTGAAGAGTTCCTCACGCCGGACTACGGCGTGAAGCAGTTGTGCGCGTGGGCCAAGGACAAGTTCAGCATCGACATCGATCCGGGTGAGATCTCCAAGGCGATGAAGGAAGATCCCGAAGCGCCGCGCGAGCGCATCCTTGATCGCGTGCGCGAACTCTATCTCAAGCGCGAGATCGAGTATCCGGTGGATTTCGCCATCGGCATGACGCGGGCCGCCATGGCCCAGTCGCCCGATCAGGCACGCGAGCAACTAGCCGCGTGGGCCAAGCGGCGCTATGACCTGAACTGGACGGCCGACACGATTCGCACGCTCTCGCCGCAGAAGATCCGCCAGCAGTTGCTGGAGGCGTCGGAGGCGTTTGTGAAGTCCGGGCGGTTGGATGAAGAGATCACGGCCGCGCTGGCGTGCCGGGATGATGATGAACTCACCGCGCACCTGGACAATCGATTCAACCTTGGCCCGGCGCTGCCGGAATGGATGCGCGACCTCAAGGGCGTGGAGCGTGAGCAGGCGGTGCGCGGGCGCGTGGAGAACATCCTGCGCGGCGAACTGCTGTATTTCGAGCAGACGATCCTGCTTGAGACGCTGGACACGACGTGGAAGGATCACCTGTATTCGATGGAGAAGTTGAAGGACTCAATCAGTTTCCGCGCGTTCAGTCAGCGCGACCCGCGCATCGAATACAAGCGCGAAGGCGCGAACATGTTCAAGGATATGTTGCAGACCGTGCGCGATCGCGTGACGGACTACATCTTCAAGGCCTCGCTGACGCCGCAGGTCCCACAGCCGCAGGCCAGGCCCATCGCGCCGCCCGCGCGGTCGGCGGGCGCGGCCCGCCCGGCGACGGCCGCCACGGGCGGCTTCGCGACAAGTTCGTTCACCGGGCCGATGTTCGATGCGGCCACGCGCCCGACGCCCGCGAGCGACGCCAGCCGCCGCGATCAAGAGGCCGCGGCACGCGCCGGCACGGACCCCACCGATCGCAAGGCCGAGGCCGCAGCGCAGATGGAAGCCGCCAGAGCCGCCCTGGCCGCGGACAAGAAGAAGGCAACATAAAGAGCCGATCGCGCGAGCGATATCTATGATCCGGCCGTGAGTTGCGCTTGGTGCGCTGCGCCCGATGGCAGGCGAGACGCCTGCCCCACCGGACTCTGCGCCGCTATCCTTCGCCCAATGAACCGCAACCTCATCCCCATCGCCGCCTTCACTGGTCTGTACCTGCTGGCCGCGCTGGTGTATGGCGTGGTCTCGGGCAATCACGAGTTTGTCTTTTATGTGGTGATTCTCATTCCGGTGGTTGTGGGGATTGCGGTGTTGCACGTTCGCGTCGAGTTGTCACGGCCGGTGTTGTGGGGCCTGTCGGCGTGGGGGCTGATCCACATGCTCGGCGGGACGATGCCCATTTCGCAGGCGTTCACCGAGCCCGGCACGCCGAGCGTGCTGTACAACCTGCGTCTGCGGCCGTACTTGCCGAAGTTTGATCAACTCGTTCACTTCTACGGGTTCTTCATCGCGACGCTTGCGGCGTGGCAGGGTTTGCGTGCGGCCACGCGGGGTCACCTCAAGCCGACGATCGGCACGCTGATCGCCATCGTGTGCGTGGGCATGGGGCTTGGCGCGGTGAATGAGGTGATCGAGTTCGCGGCCGTGCTGACGGTGCCGGAGACGAATGTCGGGGGATATCACAACACGGGTTGGGATCTTGTGGCCAATGGGTTGGGTTGCGTGGCGGCGGCGGCGGTGATCCGTCTGCATCCCGGGAAGATACACTCGACCATCGGCGCTGATCGCGCCCCAGACACCGATCGTTGAGGCAACGGTCGGTGGCACACACACATGCGCGTCGCACATCATGGCTCGCGTGTGTATCGCTGGGTGCCGATGGATACGGCGTGTGCGCGGGCGGCATCGTCGTCTTCGATGGTAAAGGCCACTCGGTCGTGTCGGTCGGTGAATGTGGGTTTGGCGTCGGCGTCGAGGCCGATGAGGCCGTGGGTCACGCGGCCACCGGCGGCGGCCCACTGCACGCGTGCGCGCGTCACGTCGCCGTCGAGTTCGATGATGAGCGTGTTGCCGCGCTCGTCGCGATAGACGCCCGCGATCGCTTCGACCGTCGAAGCATCCAGCGACCGCAGCGGCGGCGGAATCGTCAACGGTTCATCAAACATCATCTGCTCCACACCCGTGGCCACCTGATGCAGCGGCGCATCGTTGCGATTGCTCAGCACGGCCAGGAATGCATCATCATCGGGATAGCGACGCACGGTGCAGATGAATCCGCGCACGCCGCCGCCGTGGTGATGCACAGCGCGGCCGGTGGGCGTGGTCGTCACAAACCACCCGAGGGCGTAGTTGTTCAATCCCGGCGTGAACATCGCGTCGCGTGATGCGGGCGTGAGGACAGTGTCATTCGCGAGCGAGCGGTCCCATCGCCACAAGTCCCACACGTTTGTGACCATGCCGCCCATGCCGCGATATTGAAACCCGTAGGCGCCATAGGGATGATCAAGCGCGGATCGCGGCGGGCCGGTGGGTCCACGGCCGATGGCGACGACCGCGCCCGCCGGCGCGGCATCGCCCGTGAAGCACGACATGCGCATGCCCGCGGGTTCGAAGAGTGAAACGCGGCACTGATCGGTATACGAGCGCTGCGCTGCACGCGCGATGATCTCGCTGAGGATCGAGTATCCCTGATTCCAGTACTCCCAGTGTGTGCCGGGTTCGTGGCGCGGACCGCCGCGAAGAAACAGCGGAAGCACGGCCTCAATGTCATCGCCCGCGCCGGCCGAGTTGGTCCCGGGAATGCCGGAGGTATGGCGAAGCAGGTGCTCGATCGTGATGGCCGTGCAGTTGTCGGGGATGTTGGGAAGATGAGTCGCGATGGAGTCGTTGAGTTTGAGTTTGCCTTGTTCCTGAAGTTTCAGCACGGCCGCGGCGGTGAAGGACTTGGTGACGGAGGCGATCTCGAAGAGGACATCGGGCGTGATAGGCGATTCGCGGTGGAGGTCCGCGTGTCCGACGCCGACGGCCGCGATGACTTCCCCCCCCCTTGCGGCGAAGACGACGCCGCAGAAGCCTTCGGCTGCATAGGCGGCGGCGAACTCGGCGATTCGCTCGCCGGTCTGGCCGTGGGTGTAGTTTGTGTTCTCCGGCGGCGACTGCGCGAGCGCGACGAACGAGCAGAGCAGAACGGTGAGGATGCCAGGGATGATGCGGCGCGAGTGCATGCGATGGACCTCCGGTGCGGGTATACCGGGGCGTGGGGGCGCGGATGCGGGGGATGGATCGCGCAAGGGAAAGAGAACCGCAGGACGCTTGTTTGCGCTGCGTGCGCTGAAGGAGCAGTCTCGATCGCTTGCGCGATCGGCTCTTGTGGCCTATTCGATCATGTGGGCCGGTTCGGGGGTTTTGTCGCTGATCTTCTCGCGGTGGGGCGGTTCGGTGGGATCATCGCACGACAGGAGCATCATCTCATCGTTCACGCGGGCCTGGAGATGCACCGGCCGTGCCCAGAGCGTGCGCAGATTCTGAAGCACCTTCACGGCCTTGGCGATCTCGACTTCGAGGCCAGTCCACTTGTGGGCAAGGTACAGTTCGCCGCGATTGAGATAGTTCGCATCGACGACATACACGAACGGCTGGCCCATGTTTGTGAGCCGCGCGAGCATCACGCGGCGGATGACCTCGAAGTCCTTTGACACGACCTGCCGCTCGCCCGTTTGCGGGTCCACGCGGTAGTGATGCATGTCGAGGCGGTCCACCAGCGCGGGCGTGAGGAACTCATCGATGAAACTCACATCGTTGTGAATGCGGCGGACCTCGAAGATGCGATCACGGCCCTTCATGCTCTTGTCGTCGTATCGGTCCTTCGCGCCGATGCCTTCGAGGCGGTCCCATTCCGAGCCGTGCTGCCCCTTGTCCCAGCGGCGTTCGATGTCCTTGAACATCTCCACGCCGATCTTGTACGGGTTGAACCCCCCGGGGCTCATGTGAACGACGCCGGCGTGTTGATCGGCGTAATCGACGATCTCGCTGGCCTCGAGGAAGTGCTGCGTCATGAGTTTGGAGTGCCAATAGGTCGCCCAGCCCTCGTTCATGATCTTGGTCATGCCCTGCGGGGCGAAGTAGTACGCCTCATCGCGGACGATCGCGAGGACATCCTGCTGCCAGTCCTCAAGCGGCGCGTGGCGCAGCAGGAAGAGCAGCACATCGCGCGTGGGCCGTTCGGGCACACGGCCGCGCTTGGCCTCTTCGGCCGCGTGAAATTCCTTGCGCTGGCGCTCGATTTCTTCCTGCGGATTGATGAACGGCTCCATGTACTCCTTCGCGGGAAGTTTGTCGGGGATGAAGCCGCGCTCGGCCGCGAGGCGCGAGGCCGGGCCGTGCGATCGCGGCTCTTCACGGCGCACGAACATGGAATGCGGATCGATGAGGTGTTCGATGGAGAGGCACGCATCGAGGAAGAGTTCGACGGTGTCGTAGCCGTGGTTGTCGATGTGACGGCGGATGCGCGTGGCGTGGTTGGCCATCTCATCCATCATCTTGCGGTTGGTCTTGCTGAACCACAGGTTGTTCTTGAAGAAGTCGGCGTGGCCGTAGACGTGGGCCATGACGAGTTTCTGGTCGGTGATGCTGTTGGACTGTTGGAGATAGGCGTAGCAGGGGTCTGTGTTGATGACCATTTCGTAAATGCGTCCGAGGCCGTAGGCATCGCGCTTGCTCAGGCGTTCGTATTCCATGCCCCATCGCCAGTGTGGATAGCGGACGGGGAATCCGCCGTAGGCGGCGATCTGGTTCATCACCTCGAAGGGGAGGACCTCGAAGATGACTTCGGGGAAGTCGAGTCGATACTCGCGAGCCTTTGCCTTGATGGCGTTCATGTGCTCGCGGAGTTCGGTGGGCAGGTCGATGGGCGTGATCTGGGGCATGACGTGTTTATCGGCGAATTGCTACCCATACATACGCGGGAAAGGGGCGGGCGGATCGGCGGAGGATCAGCGAACCTGCCAGAAGAACAGCCCGGCCGTGAGCAGCGACAACAGCCAGCAGCCCGCGACGAGTGAGTATCGAAGATTCGGCGGCGATTTGCGCACGCGGCTCCTGCCCCGCAGCCACAGGGCCAGACATGTGCCGCACAGGACGAAACCCACCGTGAGCAGACCCACATCCCTGAGGGATGGTCCACCCTGCCGACGGACCATGAGTGACACGGCCCAGAGCAGCACCATCGCATGAAACCCCGCGCCGCACGCCAGGCCGATCAGGCCGGTGATGAACGAGCCGAGTTTCGGCTCGACCATCCCCACGCGAAGTTCCAGCGCTTCCCCACACTCGGGACACGTCTCACCCGTGAGCCCGCGCAGGTTGTACTCGCAGCCCGGGCATGGGACATCGCGATGGGCAAGGAAGAGTTCGAGAGCCTGGTGTGGGGTCATTGAGTCAGACATTCGTCACGCCATGAGAAGGAGGATCAGCACGAGAATCACCAGGAACACCGAGCCAAGTCCCCACGATGCGAGGACAAAAAATATCGATTCGGGCTCGCCGCGCGGCCTCATTGGCTCCCGCGTCACCAGCCACACAAATCCGAGCAAGCCGGTCAGCAAGACCAGGAAGGCGGGAACCCACATCGCGATCAACCACAAAGGATCATTGGCCGTGACAACGATCGCAGCGGCCCAGATCACAGCGCAGATCAGCGACCAGACAAGTCCAGTGATGAAGGCCCAATCAAGTTCCTTCATCTGCTGGCGTTGGCGCTTCGGCCACGGCCACGGGATCGGCTTGCCGCACTCCGGGCAGTCTGGCCCAGGCGCTCCGCGCAAGTTGTAGCGGCAAGATGGGCACGGCACGTCGCGGTCGGCGAGGAATTGGCGGAGCGCATCACTCAATTCCCACGCTCCAGTCTCCAAACACAATCGCCAGGAACGGCACAATAAGCCCCGACGCGATCAAGGACCAGAACAGAATCGCGACCAGCAGGTGCCGCGGACGAAGCCGATCCCGCGGATACCGCCCTCGCCTGATCGCCGGCCAGGCGAACAATGCGAGACTCGCAAGCAGCATGATCCATGCCACCGAGAACACGATCGCAAACGCGCTGGGCGGCACGACCCGATACACAACCACAACACCCACCATCGCGGCGACCAGCCACATCCCGATCATGCCCACCAGCGCGATGGCCGTGAAATACAACCCCGTCGGCGACACGCGCGGACCCATGTGCTGCCTGAGCCACGCGATCGTCACCTGTTTGCCACACTCGGGACACGTTTCACCCGTCAGCCCTCGCAGGTTGTACTCGCAGCCCGGGCACGGCACGTCGCGATTCGCAAGGAACTCGGCGAGCGGTGTCGCCATCAGAAGACTCCGAACAGGTACGTCGTCAGGAACAGCGATGCGAAGATGATGAGTCCACCCCAGATGCCCACGGCCGTGAACCAGTGTCGCGATTCCATGCGATCCACCACGCCGCGCGTGCGATTCAGGCTGGGGATCACCAGCGCCACCAGCAGGATCATGAACATGAACCAGACGATGCCGGCGAGGAGTCCGCCGCCGCGCCCGCCCGAGCCAGCCACGATGATCGCGCCGATGCCCAGCCCGCCGAGAAAGATCAGCAGGATGCCGACGTGGGCGAACGCTTCGATGTACGGGGCCTTGCGGCTGATGGGGCGCAGGACATCAATCAGCCGCACGCGACAGCCGCACTCCGGACACGTCAACGTGTCAAGCCCGTGCATGTCATACCCGCACCAGGGGCACGGGACGCTCGTGCGGGCGATGACGGTGAGGAGGCGTGCGTCATCATCGGACGCGTGCGCAGGCGTTGGCGGAGGTTCGATCGTGTCGCCGGTCATGGGCCATCCGCTGTTTCACACAATCTTCATGCGAATACGAAACGCACGCGAGCGAGCGTGGCGGGCGCGGCCGTGGTCAACTCGCCGAGGCCACCCGCGCGCAACCACCTGTCCGCGTGAAAGCGCACACCCTCATCGGTGATGCGCACCGTCAGCACGCCCCGCGCGAAACTCAACACGCGGGAATGTTCAGCCACCTGCGGCGGCGCGATCGCACGCCACACCTCATCCATCGACCGACCCGCACGGGTTGTACGGCGAAGGCTGCGACGCTGTTCGACCAGCACGCCGCCGAGGGACATGTCATGCCCACGGGCGTTGCGGTGTGCGCGGAGCCGGGCCAGCTTGGCTTTGAATGCGGCGTCATCCATGCGGAGATGGTACACAGGAGGGACAAACCATGAGCGAGTCATGGGCTTGGAAGGGGGTGGGATCGGTAGCGCGTCGGCACTGAAGTCGCCTATGGCGACGTCAGTGGCACGGGAGAGCGCAACCGGATGTGTGGCACGGG
>CAZTPJ010000013.1:11962-65363 GCA_964614515.1 uncultured Phycisphaeraceae bacterium
GGGCGAGGTCTGGGGCCGGGTCGTGCGCACCGGGGTGAGCGGCGCGGGCAAGTCTGCTGACTTGCCCATGCCACGCGCCCGTGCCACGCGCGTTGCTCACGGGCGTACCATGACGCCCACGCATGTCCACCGCCATTGACATCGAGAACCTCTCCAAGACGTTCGGTACAGGATCGACGGCCGCGAGGGCTGTCGATGGCATTTCGCTGCGCATCGAGCCGGGGGAGTTGTTCTTTCTGCTTGGGCCGTCGGGCTGTGGCAAGACGACGCTGCTGCGGATGATCGCGGGGTTCATCGAGCCGACGAGCGGGAAGATCGCGTTTAGCGGGCGCGACGTGACGGACCTGCCGCCGAACAAGCGCAACACGGGGATGGTGTTTCAGTCGTATGCGCTGTGGCCGCACATGTCCGTGCAGCGCAACGTGGCGTATGGGCTTGGGGTGAGGAAGGTTTCGCGAAAGGATCAGGCGTCGCGTGCGCTGCGGGCGCTGGAAGAGGTGCGGATGGAGGCGCTGGCCGCACGCAAGCCGAATCAACTCTCCGGCGGGCAGCAGCAGCGCGTGGCGCTGGCGCGGGCGCTGGTGGTACGGCCGGATGTGCTGCTGCTTGATGAGCCGTTGTCGAATCTTGATGCGCGGCTTCGCGTGCAGTTGCGCGGGGAGATTCGCCGGACGTGCAAGGATGCGGGAATCACGACGGTGTATGTGACGCACGATCAGAAGGAGGCGCTGAGCATGGCGGATCGCATCGCCGTGCTCGACGCGGGGCGCATCGCGCAGCTCGGCACGCCGATGGAGGTGTATCGGCAGCCCACATCGCGATTCGTCGCGGAGTTCATGGGCGAGCCGAACCTGATCCCCGGCGAGGTTCGCGAAGGGGGGGGGACGATTCATACCGCGCTGGGGCCGCTGGTGTCGTCACATTCGGTCGTGCCCGGCGGCGTGCTGGTGGCGATTCGTCCGGAGTCGCTGCGCATCGTCGAGGCCGGGGGCGGGGCGAACGCCCTTTCGGCGGTGGTCGAAGAGGCCGTGTATCTGGGCGAAACCGTGCAATATCTGGTGTCGGTTGGTTCGGGCAAGGCGCGGGTGCAGTTGCGGGTGGCGCACATGAATCCGGATGCGTCGGCGGTGCGTTCGAACGCGGGGATCACGCTGCGCATCGCGCCCGAGGACGTCGTCGTGCTGCCGGCCTAAGCAGAACTTGCCGCCAACTGTTTCGCCCAGATCGACAGCACGAGCAGCATGTACAACCGCTGCGAATGATCGCGGCCCTTCCACGGCCAGCGCGATGACTTCCCCGCCGCATCATGTTCGCGCAGCATTCGATGCACGAACCTCATGTCGATCATCGCGCTGATGCCCAGCGAATCCGGCCCGAACGGCTCCGGCCCCGTGAGGTGATCCATCAGCAGTTGACGCATCCCGCCATAGTCCGTGCGAAACCACTCACCGATGGGAATGGCGAAGCCCATCTTCGGGCGATCGACATCACACCCGGGCAGATGGACCCGCGCGATGCTTCGCAGCATTTCCTTGCGCTGGCCGTGGGGCATGAGGTCGGAAAACGGCGCGGACAGGCACGCGTGCGAGAGCATGGGATCGAGGAATGGGCATCGCACTTCGAGGGCGACGGCCATCGAGGCCGTGTCCGTCTTGCGGAGCAGATCATCGGGCAGATAGTTGAAGACATCCCAGACGATGGCGTTGTGTGTGCCGTGAATGGCCCAGTGCGGCTGTGCGGGTTGCACGCGCGGGGCGAGGCGTCTCAGGTCGCGCGTGGGGAAGATCGAGACGAGATCGATGTATCCGAGACCGCCGGCGGACTCGATGAACCGCGCGGCGCGTGTCGAGAGGGCCTTGGGATCATGGCGCGGAAGCAGGCTCGTGGGCAACAGGCTAAACCAACCCGAAGGCATCATGCGAAAGGATGTGGGCAGTCGATCCGCCGCGAGATACCGGTCATATCCCACGAACATCTCATCGCCGCCATCGCCGCTGAGCGCGACCGTGACGTGTTGCCTCGCAGCGCGGCTGACCCAGTGCGTCGGCAACAGCGAACTATCGCCGAAGGGCAGGCCGAGTTGCTTGATGAGATGCACAAGGTCCGTCGCGGGGTCCACGTGACACTCCAGCGTCGCATGATCCGTGTGCAAATCCCCCGCGACTTTCTCCGCGTGTGCGGATTCGTCATAGCGATCGTCGGGCATTCGCACGGTGAACGTGCGCAGCGAGCCGAGTTTCCGGCGTGCGATCGCGGCGATCAGCGATGAATCCACGCCGCCGGAGAGGAAGCACCCCAGCGGCACATCGCTTTCGAGTCGTGCTTCGACGGCGCGAGTGAGCAGGACTTCGGCATCGCCGGGTGTGAGGCTCTCTTCGCGGCGCGGCGATTGAATCGTGCCGCTTTCCGTTCGCCAGCCGTGCATTCGCCAGCCGCCCTCCATGTGCGGAAGTCGAAGCGATGCCGACGGAAGCACGCTCTGCACCCACGATCCGGGCGGATCACGCCCGAAACCAAAACGCAACCACGGTTCGAGGCCCGGTGTTAGATACTGGGCGTCGATGCGTATCCCAAGATCGCGATGCCACTGCCACAAGCCGGCACACGAACTCGCGAAAGCCAGCAGCGTCATGCCGTCCGCACGCTGCGCCGCTGAAACATACAGCGGCTTCTCGCCGTAGCGATCGCGCGCCACGATGAGTTCGCCGGCCGCGCCATCCCACAGTGCTGTCGCGTGCATGCCCACAACGCGATCGAACAGATCACGCCCCCACTGCCGCCAGCCGTGAATCAGTACTTCGGTGTCGCTGTGGTCGGTGGTGAACGTGTGGCCGAGGTGTTCGAGATCGCGCCGAAGGTCGCGGTGGTTGTAAATGCACCCGTTGAAGCACACGGCCACCGCACCCCGTGCGCCCTTTTCGCACGCCCGACACGGCCGTAGTCCATGCCGCGCGGTCCGCGCATACGGCTCGAACTCCGCATTCTCCCAATCGACGCCCGCGTTCGCCGAGCCGGCAAGCACCATGGGCTGATGTCCGCCCGCGTCATCGAGGATCGACAGCCGCCGATGCACCAGCGCGACATCGACGATCGCGCCATCCGGCCGTAGCGCCCGGTCGCGAAACCGTCCATACCCATCCGGCCCGCGGTGCATGATCTTCGCGTCGAGAATGTCGAGCCATTCCTCGGGGATCGCGCGATCCGCCGGCGCTGCATCGCCTCCACGCTGAACACGGATAATCCCGGCGATGCCGCACATCGGCGGGAGTGTACGCGGTGTTGAACTGCGTGCCGTGGCGCATCGCCCGACAATCCGAGGCGGATTTTCGGAGCACGCGGGACTTTGGCCGATACACTCATGCACACACGGTCCACGGAGGGACGATCCATGAAATCCATTCTCGCGTTCCCGTTTTCCCGCGTCGTCACCACGACGGCGGTGGTCATCATCGGCGGCACGGCCGGGGTGCTGGGATACAACTACATCCGCGCTGACCTGGCCGCGGATATTTATCGCAGACGCCTGAGCGAACTCGCCGGCAACTATGAGACGCTCCGCCTGACATACAACGAGGCGGTGCGCAAGACGGCCGTGACCGAACTGATCGTCAAGGATCGTCGCTTGTCGGTTGTGATTCGCACGGCCGCCGGGACGGTCGAAGAGATCGCCACGCCGTTTGACCCGGCGCGCGAGGTCTATGTGGACTATGTCGTGCTCGATGGACGGCTATGGATCCGCCGCGTGTTTGACTCGCACACGCCGCCGGGCGAGGGGCTTGTGATCGACCCGGCGATGGGCGATATCGACTGGCAGTCGCCGCGTGCAGCGTATGGCAAGGCCGTGTATCGCAGGCTTGATGAAGGCCGTTGGATCATCACGGTGACGGGCGATGGTTCGCTGGGCCTTGCCAAGGCGCCGGCGAACGCGGGGCCGTTGGAGCGGGCGCCGGAAGTCCGCGAGTATGAACAGGCGACGCGGCAGGCGGATGAAGTGGCCAACGCGATCGGTCTCTCGGACGTCTTTCGACGGGTGATCTTCCGTCGATGATGCACCGCGACGGTTCGGCCCGCACGCGAGGTCCATTGCCGACACACTCGCCGCGCCAAATCGCGCATTTTTTGCGCCGCGTCCTCAGCCACAGCATCAACAATCGCCACTCAACTGTCGCCCCGCCTTGCGTTGAGACCGCGGGGGACGCACAATGTTCGCTGAGCCTGTACACCCTCGTGGAGACCCAGCCAGTGAGTCAGGAAGAACCCAAGCGGCACGAATCCAAACGATCGGCCACCAACCTCTTGCACGGCGATCTTGGGCTTGCGGGCGGATCGCCAGCCGGAACTCAGCGGGATGAGCAGGTCGCCGGACCGGCGATCTGTCTCATCGGTGGGTATCTCCTGCTGGTGGCCGTGCTGTTTGGGTGGGCTATTCTCGCGATTTTTCCGGAAACTGGCTCCGCTGCGAGTGGAGGCAGCGGCAAGCCGGTCTTCGGCGAGTTCAGAATCGGAGGCTGGACCATCCTCGGACCGCCGCCGGCCAAGCCCGAGGACTCCGTGCCGTACATGCAGCTCACGCCCGAGCGCGGCCTGATCTTCCTGGCGATGCTCGCGGGCGTGCTTGGGAGTTTCATGCACGCAGCGCAGTCCTTCGCCGCCTATGTCGGGAACAAGGAACTCAAGGCCTCGTGGGTCTGGTGGTATCTGCTTCGTCCATTCATCGGCGCGGTTCTGGGTGTGTTGTTCTATTTCGTGATTCGCGCGGGGATGATGGGGGCTGACAGCAACGGCGTCAGCCCGTACGGCGTTGTCGCCCTCGGTGGCCTCGCCGGGTGGTTCTCCAAGAACGCCACGGAAAAGCTCGCCGAAGTCTTCGACACGCTCTTCCGCATCGACCCCGCGCGACGCGCCCGATACAAGGACACGCTCGCCGAAACGCCCGAAGCGCCAAAGATCGCCTCCATCACGCCCGATCACGTCGGGCGAGCCGATTCGCGCATCACCATCAAGGGTGAGTCGTTCGCTCCCAACGCCTACGTCACCATCAACAATGCGCGATGTCGCACGATCTCCAGCAAGCCCGACGAGCTCATCATCGAGATCACGCCCGAGAAACGACCGGCCGAGCCAGGGGACGCGATCGTGAAGGTCGTCAACCCAACCCCGAGCAAGACGGAGTCAACCCCGGCCACGCTTCGATTCGATTGATCGACGCTCACGCCCCGATGATGGTCCGCGACCCGCTATCCTGTGTGTGATGGCCAAGGCTCAAGCCACATCACGCGCGGCACGAACCGAGAGTCGGCGAGCCTCCACGGCCTCCGCCCATCAGCGCGTGCGCGAGGCCCACTCCGCGGAAACCGCTGAAGATTACGTCGAGGCGGTGGCGGACATCATCGCCGCCAAGGGCGAAGCGCGCGTCTCAGACCTGACCCACCGCTTCGGCGTCAGCCACGTCACCGTCAGCCGCACGGTGGGCAGACTCGTGCGGGCGGGGCTGGTCGAGACCTCGCCGTATCAGCCGATCACGCTTACACGGGCCGGGCGATCGCTGGCCCAGCGCGCCAGGCACCGCCACGCCATCGTGCTCAAATTCCTCCTGTCGCTTGGCATTGATCCGGTCACGGCCGAGCAGGATGCCGAGGGCATCGAACACCACGTCAGCGCCAGGACGCTGGCGGCGTTTGAGGCGTTTACGGGCCGGAGATGATCGTTCTATCGCCGGGAATCTTCGCGGCTTGACCGTAGCCGTAGCCGTGGCTACGATGGTTGTCCGTAGCCGAGGCTACAACTTGGCGAGCCGATGGAGCCGTGATGATGCGAAAGCGATGGATGCTGATGGCGTGTGCGGGCGTGGCAAGCCCGGGAAGCCTCGCACTGGCACAATCGGCCCCGAAGTTCGACTATTCGATCTTCAACCCCACGCCGCGCGACCTGCGCCGGCCGCTCTCGGCCGACCGGCCCGATTCCACCGAAAGTCCATACACGGTCGACGCCGGCGCGCTTCAGATCGAATGGAGTTTCATCGAGTGGACGCACAACCGCGACGACGGACAGACCCGACGAGACACCTCGATCATGCCCATCAACCTCAAGGTCGGGTTGACGAACGACATGGATGTGCAGGTGATTCTGCGGCCGTATGAACTGGTCGATGGCGACCCCGATGCGGAGGGCTTTGGCGATCTGACGGTTCGAGTGAAGGTGAATCTTTTCGGAAACGACGAGGGCGATCTGGCGGCTGCGCTGCTGCCGTTTATCACGTTTGCGACGGGGGCCGAGGGGGTGTCGGCCGATCATGTGGAAGGGGGGCTGATCGTACCCGTGGCATGGGGGTTTGCGGAAGGTTGGAACCTCGGCGGGCAGGTGGGCATCGAACTGGTGCGCGCGGAATCCGAGTATGAGACGATCCTGTCGCACACGGTGGTGCTTGGGCGAGAGATCACCGACGAACTCGGCGCGTATGTGGAATATGTGGCGGAATCCGCGGTCGATGGCGACGGACGATACAGCCCATCGCTGAGCCTTGGCACGACTTATGGCCTGTCGCCCGATGCGCAGCTCGATGCGGGGCTGGTCGTCGGTCTGGACAATCCGCGCACGGATGATCTGACGATGTTCGTGGGAATGACATTGCGATTCTGATCGGCCGGTGGCCGATGAAAGGGGATGTACGCCATGATGAACCGTCGAAACGTGTTGCAGGTGATGTCCGGGCTGCTGGCCGTGGTGCTGGCCGCGACGGCCGCGCACCCTGCGGGTCTTGCGTCCACCGATGATCGATACCGGATCGTCTGCACGACGGGCATGGTGGCCGATGTCGTGCGGGCGGTCGCGGGGGATCATGCCGAGGTCATCGGCCTGCTCGGCGAGGGTGTAGACCCCCACCTCTACAAGCCCACGCGAACGGACATCGCCACGCTGATGAACGCCGACATCATCTTCTACAACGGCCTGCTGCTCGAAGGAAAGATGAGCGATTCGCTGATTCGCGCGGCCACGGCGGGCAAGAAAGTCCACGCCGTCACCGAACTCCTTGATGAACAGTACCTGCTCGAGCCCGAGGACTTTGAGGGCCACTATGACCCGCATGTGTGGATGGACCCCGATGCGTGGGCGAAGACCATCGACGTGGTGCGCGAGCGCCTCGCGGCGCATGATGCAACCAACGCGGCGGCGTACACGGCCAATGCCGACGCGTATGCCGCGAAACTTCGCGACCTGTCCGCTTATGCCGACAAGGTGCTGGCGACGGTCCCCGCGGATCGGCGCGTGCTCATCACCGCCCACGATGCGTTCAACTACTTCGGACGCCGGTTTGACTTTGAGGTCGTCGGGATTCAGGGCATCTCGACGGATTCCGAGGCGGGCGTGCGCCACATCGAATCGCTGGTGAACATGATCGTGGCGCGGAAGATTCCGGGCGTGTTCGTCGAGTCAACCGTCGCGGATCGGCACGTCAAGGCGCTGATCGCCGGGGCGAAGGCCCGCGGGCACACGGTGGTCATCGCGGGTGAACTCTTTTCCGACGCGATGGGCAAGCCAGGCACATACGAAGGCACATACATCGGCATGATCGATCACAACGTCACGATGATCGCCCGCGGCCTCGGCGGCACGGCCCCCACCGGCGG
This sequence comes from uncultured Phycisphaeraceae bacterium, assembly GCA_964614515.1. Lineage (GTDB taxonomy): Bacteria > Planctomycetota > Phycisphaerae > Phycisphaerales > UBA1924 > CAZTPJ01. The sequence continues at coordinate 19,591 of CAZTPJ010000013.1, forward strand.
CATGCAGGGCAAACTCTCACCCGAGCACAGCGCGCCATAATGTCCGTGATCGATCCATGACCACACGCCCATGACCCGTCTGCTTCGACCATCACCTTCGGTTTCGTCGCTCGACGTGCTGCCCGAGCACTCGGCGCAGAGTCCGCTGTCGGTTCACGCGATGACGGTGGCGTATCAGCGCAAGCCGGTGCTGTGGGATGTGGATTATGATGCGCCCGCGTCGTCGCTCATCGCCATCGTCGGGCCTAACGGCGCGGGCAAGAGCACGTTCGTCAAGGCATGTCTGGGGCTGGTGCGGCTCGCGGCCGGGCGCGTGGAGTTCTGGGGCAAGGCGTATCGACACCAGCGACGGCGCGTGGGGTATGTGCCGCAGCGCGAGTCCGTGGACTGGGACTTTCCGGTCTCGGCGCTGGACGTGGTGTGCATGGGACGATACGGGATGATCGGGTGGCTGCGTCCGGTGTCGCGATCGCACAAGAGCGCGGCGATGCAATGCCTTGATCGCGTCGGGATGGTTGACCTGGCGGATCGTCAGATTTCGCAACTGTCCGGCGGGCAACAGCAGCGCGTGTTCCTCGCGAGGGCGCTGGCGCAGGAGGCGGACCTGTACTTCATGGATGAACCGTTCGCGGGCGTGGACGCGGCGACCGAGAGCGCGATCGTCGACGTCCTGCGCGAACTCCGCACGGCCGGCAAGTCCGTGATCTGCGTGCATCATGATCTTCAGACGGTTGAAGAGTATTTCGACGCGGTGATGCTGATGAACATGCGCATCGTCGCGGCCGGGGCCGTGCGCGAGGTCTTCACGCGAGAGAATCTGCACAAGACCTATGGCGGGCGGTTGACGCTGCTGGATCAGGCGAGTCAGGCCGTGGCGCAGGCGGGCGGGAAGACGTGATGCCGTTCGGCGCTTTGGCCATGACGGCGATGCGTGAACCGGCGTTGTGGCGCACGCTGACGTTTCAGGGCGGATACAACACGTCGGTGGTGATGACGGCGACGATGCTGCTTGGCGCGGCCGCGGGCGTCATCGGAACCTTCGCACTGCTGCGCAAGCGTTCGCTCGTGGCCGACGCGGTCAGCCATGCGACGCTGCCGGGCATTTGCATCGCGTTCATCATCGTCGCAAGCCTCGGCGGGCCGGCGCGATCGCTGCCCGTGCTGCTGCTCGGGGCGACCGCGTCGAGCATCATCGGCGTCCTCGCCATTCACGCCATCGTTCGATACACGCGGCTGAAAGAGGACGCCGCCATCGGCATCGTGCTGAGCGTCTTTTTCGGCGTCGGCGTCGTCATGCTGAGCATCATTCAGAACATGGACACCGGCGAGCAGGCGGGACTCAAGACGTACATCTACGGCCAGGCGGCCGCGATGAGCCGTGGGGATGCGATCCTGCTCGCGGCGATCGCGGCGATGGCCGTGGTCGTCGCGAGTCTGCTGCTCAAGGAACTGCGTCTTGTGTGCTTTGATGAGGATTTCGCGGCGGTGAGTGGCTGGCCCGTGCAGACGCTTGATCTGGTGATGATGTCGTTGATCGTGCTGGTGACGGTGGCGGGTCTTCAGGCCGTGGGACTGATTCTGGTCGTGGCGATGCTGATCATTCCGCCCGCGGCGGCGCGATTCTGGACGGATCGCATGGGACTTGTCGTTGTTTTATCTGCGTTGATCGGCGCGGCGAGCGGATATGTCGGCACGGCGATCTCGGCGATGGCGCCCAAGGCGCCGGCCGGGGCGGTGATCGTGCTGACCGGGGGAGCGCTGTTCATCGTGAGCCTTGTGTGTGCGCCGCGCCGGGGCGTGGGCGCGGGGCTGGTGCGCTGGCTTCGACTGCGGCTGCGCATGGCCGAGGATCACGCCGTCGAAGCCCTGTATGAGCGCGAATCGAGCGGCATGATCGCCACGGCCGGCGTTCGCGGATGGACTCGTGTGGAGTCGTGGCTGGTCACGTTCGCGCTGAGGCTGCGCGGGTTCATCGCGCGGCGCGAGGGCATGGTGATCCTGACGCCCGCGGGCCGCGAACGCGGGCGACGCATCGAACGAAACCACCGCCTGTGGGAGCAGTATCTCATTACGAGGGCGGATGTGGCGCCATCGCATGTGGACTGGTCCGTCGATCAGGTTGAGCACATCCTGTCGCCGCGGATCATCGCCGAACTCGAACGCACGCTGGCGGAGGAGGATGAGCGTTCGCGCGGCGCGGCGGGCCGCAAGGGGGGGGGCACATGAATCCCGCCCTGCACGAGTTCATTCGCGTGGATCTGTCGGCGATGCTGGCGGGGTTGTTCGCGGCCGTGGCGTGCGGCGTGCTTGGGAACTTTCTCGTCCTGCGGCGACTGTCGCTGATGGGTGATGCGATTTCGCACGCGGTGTTGCCGGGGATCATGGTTGCGTTCATCGTCGCGCGGAGCCGCGATCCGCTGATGATGCTCGCAGGCGCGGCCGGCGCGGGCATCATCACCGTGGGGCTGGTCGAGATCATCAAGCGGTTCGGGCGAGTTGAATCCGGCGCGGCCATGGGCGTGACGTTTTCGATCATGTTCGCGCTTGGCGTGGTGATGCTCGAACAAGTCACGCGCCATGTCCATCTCGACGCGGATTGCGTACTCTACGGCAATCTTGAGTACGTCACCTGGTGGGCCGCGCCGGCCGAACCTGCGGCGTACCTGAGGTGGGAGACGTATCGCGGCGTGTTTGACGCGGAGCTCGGGCGGCATGTCAATGGGATGCCGCCGCAGACGCCGATCCTCGCGGGCGCTGCTTTGCTTGCGTTCGCGTTCGTGATCGCGCTGTTCAAGGAACTGCGCATAGCGTCGTTTGATGCGGGGTTGGCATCGGCGCTTGGGTTTCGCGCGGGGGTATTGCACTTGCTGTTGATGGTGGTGGTTGCGATGGCGACGGTGGCGGCATTTGAGGCCGTGGGGTCGATCCTCGTGATTGCGATGCTCATCTGCCCCGCGGCGACGGCGCGGCTGCTGACGGATCGCCTCTCGCGACAGGTGTGGCTGAGCGTGGCGATCGCGGGCGTGTCGAGCGTGGGTGGATATGTGCTGGGCGCGTTTGGGCCGGGCTGGCTGGGCGCGAAGGATGCGGTGAACGCGGCGGGAATGATGTGCGTGATGGCCGGGGCGATGCTGCTGCTGGCGATGTTTCTGTCGCCTGCGCACGGGATCGTGGCGCGGTGGCTGCGGCGGATGTCATTGGGCGTGCTGGTGCTGCGCGAGGATCTGCTGGCGCTGCTGTATCGCGCGGAAGAGGTCGCAGGCACATCGCATGTGGTAGACATCGCGGCGGCGCGGCGATCGCTGGGCGCAGGATGGCACGGGAGACTCGCCGTGCGGCAATCGCTGCGGCGCGGCGATGTACGACTCGAGCGCCATGGACTCGCGCTCACCGACCAGGGACGACGCCGCGCACGGTCCATCATCCGCAGCCACAGACTCTGGGAGTCGTATCTTGTCCGAGAAGTGGGCCTGCGACCCGATCACGTTCACGATACGGCCATGGTGCTCGAACACCTGCGCGAGCGCGGCAAGCGCCTGGAACCGCAGGATGCGACCGTGACGCTCGATCCGCATGATCGCGGCATTCCGTCGCGCGAGTAACGCGTCCAACTGGCTGGTCATTGTTCAAGATCCCGTGCCACTGGCGGCTTGTCCGCCAGTGTCAGGCGCGACTGATCGTCGCAGAGACCCGTGCGATCCGCCATGTATCGACAAGACGACGTGGGATCACCCACTCACCGTCCACTGGCGGCTTGTCCGCCAGTGTCACGCAGGCATGTAGCATGCGAGCGTATGTCAACCGCCGCCAGCCTCGATCCCCAACGCGCGCTGCTTGGCCAACCATTCCTCGCGTTCGCGTTTGTTGTCCGAGGCGATGTCGGCGGGCTTGCCATCGCGCGAGGCGCGCAGCGCGTCAACTTCAAGGCGTGACAGGCGCATCGCGCCGAGTTCATAATCCCGGAACGCCTCGAACGTCATGGGAACGATCGGCTCGATGAGCGCGGCCATGGCCTGCGCATACGCGCGAATCTCATACTGTGCGTGCGCATCCAGACGCAGCGACAGGAATCGCAGAATGTTGTGCAGGTCGCACTTCCAGTACCACTGCGTGTACACGCTGATGGGCAGGCCGATGCGGGCCAGTTCACGGCTGACGCCGCGCTTCGTCAGACCCTCGTACCGCGCGTACATCGCCGCGGCATCGTCGAGATACGCGAGGAAGTCCTCGGCCGTGCGCTGTTCATCCGTGGGCGCGGCGGTCGCGGCCGTGGCATCGCCGAAGACGACGAAGCGTTCATCGCCGCCCTGTCGGTTGGACGTGCTCTGTTTGCGCACCTGGTCGATCGCGGGGCGATAGAACGTGTCGGGGATGATGGAGTATCGTCCGGAGTATTCGTTGACGCTTGCGGTGCGGTGGCGGATCCACTGCCGTGCGATAAAGACGGGCATGGCGACGTGGAACTTGAACTCGACCATCTCGAACGGCGTGGTGTGTCGGTGACGCAGGAGATAACGGATGAGTCCGCGGTCTTCGTTGACGCGTTTGGTGCCGTGGCCGTAGGACACACGTGCGGCCTGCACGATCGCGGCGTCGGCGGTCTTGCCCTCGGGGACGAGTCTCGGCATGGCATCGAGCAGGGCGATGAAGCCGTGGTCGAGCACATCGATGCGCCACCGCTCGCAGCCGTGCATCACGTCGATGAGGGGCGATTCGGGCGGTTGGCGCTGGATGGCTGGTTCGGTGGCGGTCATGGCGGGAGGATAGGTGTGACGGCGCGGGGCGGCACGGAACGCACGAGATCGCGAGTGAGAACACATCGACGGTCTGTCGCGCGTCGGCATCGAAGTCCTTGAGGGACTTCGATGGCACGTCAGCGGCGCGCGAGTTGAATCTGCACCACGCCGTGTTCAGCGCGGCGGCGGTATGCAACTTCGACCGTGTCGCCGGGGTTGTAGTCCGCCAGGACGCGATGGAGTTCGTTGATGTCGCGCGTGGGACGGCCGTTGATGGCCGTGATGATGTCCCCGCGTCGCAGCCCGGCGTTTCGCGCGGCAGCGCGCGGGGTCTGCATGATGCGCAGGCCCTCACCGGTTTCGGCTTCAACTTCAAAGCCGAGCACGGCCGCGCCGGGTCGCTCAGGCTCGGCGACTTCGGGCAGGGTTCGGACCCATGCTCGCCACTCGCGTGAGACTTCGCCGACGCTCTGGCCAAAGGTTGTCTCGATGGCCATGACGCCGGTGGGGTCGTGCGCATAGGACTCGGTGTAGTTCTTGTACCATGCGCCGAGTTTGCCGCGATCGGAGAGATACAGAAAGAACGTTCGCGCGAGGGCGTAGTTGGCGAGCGGATTGCGTCCTGTGAATCGCTCGCGCGGCATGGTGGCGAGTTCCTGAAGGTCGATGAAGTTTGTGCCGCGTGCGAGGCGCCGGGCCATGTTCGTCCGCCACGAGGGCATGGGACGAATCCCCCCCCCCGCGACCACATCATAATCCTCAACGAGACTGCACAGACCCTCTTGAATCCAGACGGGATGCGACTGGCCCAGGCGCGTCGCGCTGCGCCAGTGCAGCACATGCAGAAACTCGTGCCGCAGCGTGCCGCCGAGGTCGATCGAGATCAATCGCTTGGAGTCATGGCTGTACTCACCGCCGATCATGCGAAAGCCGGAGATTGCGTCGCCGCCGTATTTGCTCACGGCCCATTTGAGGAAGTCCTCTCGCGTCGGCAGGATGACGACGACCCAGGGGTCCGGGCCGTGGGGGCCATCTTCGGCGAGATCGGGGAAGATCGTGTCGATGGCCCACGCGGCGAGTTTTTCGATCTCGGTGCGCGCCTGCGTGAACGAGCCGACATCGAACGCCGAGGCATAGGCAAGGCGCAACGTGTCATCGGTTTCGTAGTGGTAAGACGGGCCGTAGAGTTTGCGGGCGATCTCCAGGTTCGCTTCGCCCTGCGCCTTGAGAATCGCCGACCAGTTGTCCACGATCTGCTTGTACGCTGGGTGCGCCCGCGCGGCCGAGAGGTCCGGATCGCGCTGGAGTTGACCGATGTCGCAGAATCCATGTTCGACGGCCTCGACGAGAGCATCGGCGGCCTCCGCGCCTTTGTCCTGAAGGGACAACGCGCACGCGAGGTTGTACCACGTCACGAAGTTTGAATCTTCGAGCCGCAGCATCTCGCGCAGGACGTGCTCGGCGGCCATGTAGTCGCGGCGCGAGAAGGCCGTCATCGCCCGTTGATTGAGTTCCGCCAGCCGCAGTTCGCGGGCTTCGCGCTGGGCGTGTGGCGTCGGCTCATCCGGCTGCGCCAGCGCTGTGGGCGCCAACGTCAGCAGCGCGATGATCGCCAGCCGCGTGATGAACCGACACATCTCGCTCACACGTGATTCGTTCATGGCGTTGCGTTCGCGGGTTCGGGCCGTGGGTGATCGTCGCCGATCAACCGCCGCAGGGCCTCGGGGTAGGCTTCGCATTCCAGCGCGAAGACCCGCACGGCCAGCGTCTCGACCGTGTCATCCGGCAGCACCGGGCAGCGGCGCTGCAGCACGATCGGCCCCTGATCGTAGGCTTCATCGCATAGATGCACTGTGCAGCCGCTCTCGCGCACGCCCGCGTCGAGCACCGCCTGATGCACATGATGGCCATACATTCCAGGCCCGCCGAAATCGGGCAGCAGCGCGGGATGAATGTTCACGATGCGCCCGCGATATGTTCTGGGAATCCGCACGCGGCGCAGATATCCGGCGAGCGCCACCCAGTCGATGCGGTGTTCATCAAGCAACGCCGCGAGTACATCCTCGGGGATGTCGCCGGGGGCGACGCGCGTGTCGATGCCGGCATCTCGCGCGTGCTGCGCCCCCGCGCACTCGCGCGACGCGATCACCAGCGGAATCGTCGCGCGAAGTTCGCCACGGCGAATGACATCGAGCAGGTTCAGCAAGGTTCGCCCGCCGCCGGAGAGCATCACCGCAAGCCGCGCCGTCATCGCCCATCCTCGTGCATCGACGGCGGCGATGTGAAAGGAATTGGCTTGCCGGTCGCGTCCACGGCCACGAGCGTCATCGCGGCCGTGGTGACGGGTACGGTGTCGCCCGTGGCGTATCGCTCGGCTTCGACATCGACCTGGACGGTGACGCTGGTGGTTCCGGTGCGAATGGTGGTGGTGTAGAGGTTGATGATGTCGCCAACGAGCACAGGCTTCTTGAACTCGACGCGGTCGATGGCGACCGTGACCCAGCGGTGGGCGCCGTGACGACGCGCTTCGACGAATCCGGCCTGGTCGATGGAACTGAGAATGACGCCGCCGAAGATCGTGCCGTAGTGGTTCGTATCGCGCGGCAGCGTCATGTGGCGCAGGGCGAGTCGGCGATCCGATGGCGTGGATGCACTCATGTCAGAGGGTATCAGGCGGACCCGACAGGCGCGAGAACGCTCCGGCCGATCGTTGGACCGGAGCGCTCACACAGAGAGAGAAAGAGGAGTCGTTCCCCGATCGGGTTGTACGGGTGAGCCTGCTCAAAGGCGGCTCTGAGTCTGGTTCACTCTAGGTTCCGACTGCCGGCCGGGCGAGTCTGAAGTTGTGATAACCTGCGGAAAATGTTTTCGTAGTGCTGTGTCGATCAGGGACTTGCGAGCATGTCGTCCAATAACTCGCGGGTTTGTCACCTCTCCGGGCCGAGTGGTTCCGCGTGAACTCGTGCGGCCTGTACGGGTGGAACCCTGCGCGCTTTGCGCGGTCTTTGGTCCCGATATCGCACCCCCAAAGTCACATTGGCGTAGAGGTGTGGGGATGTTCGGTCGAAAGGATGGATTATGAGAGGGAAACAACGACGGGAGAGGAAGGCGAAGAAGACGCCCAAGACCAGACTCGGCCGGCTGGCCCGAAACTGGCTCATGCCCATCCTGCTGGCCATCGTCATCCTGACGCCGCTGCGATCGTCCATCGCCGACTGGAACGACGTGCCCACGGGTTCCATGCGCCCGACGATCCTTGAAGGTGATCGCATCTTCGTGAACAAGTTGGCCTATGGCCTTCGCCTGCCGTTCACCAAGGTCTGGGTGACCAAGTGGGGTCAACCGCTGCGCGGCGACATCGTCACGCTCGCCTCTCCGCACGATGGACGGCAACTGGTCAAACGCATCATCGCGGTCGAGGGCGATCGCGTCTCGATGAAGGGCAACAAACTCACCATCAATGGCAACGAAGCGCCGTATACGACGGTGCAGTCATTCGTCCCGCAGCCGTTGCCCGACGGGCGTACCGGCGATGGCATGATCGTGCGTGAAGGACTGCCCGGGCATACGCACATGATCGCGCTCACGCGCGGCGTGGCGAGCATGAACTCATTCGAGGAGATCGTCGTGCCGCCGGGCTTCTGCCTCGTATTGGGCGACAACCGCGACCTGAGCCATGACTCGCGGCTGTTCGGACTTGTCGGACTCAACGCGGTGAATGGGCGAAGCCTGGCCGTCGCGTTGTCGATCGACCCGGATAACTTTTACCTGCCGCGGATGGATCGTTGGTTCCTGCCGCTGAAGTGATGCTTGCGCATGACGACAACAATCAAAGACATGGATACAGCCCTCATCGAACGTTTGACGCCTCCGGCGTCAGAGGCGGATCTGCTCTCGCTGGCGGCGCTGCTCGTTGATGCGGTGGAGTCCGGTGCGGCCGTGAGTTTCGTGCTGCCGCTGCCGGTGTCCGACGCGGCCTCGTGGTGGCGGCGAACACTTGGCGCGTGGCATCCTCGCGGCGAGTTGCTCGTGGCGCGCGACGCAACGGGCATCGTCGGCTCGGTTCTGCTTCAGCCTGCTTGGGCGCCCAATCAGCCCCATCGCGCTGAGATCGTCAAACTCATCGTGCATCGCCGGGCACGAGGCCACGGCCTCGGCCGACGACTGATGACTTTCATCGAAGATGCCGCGCGGCAGCGAGGGTTCACGCTCCTGACCCTCGACGCCAAGCGCGGCGCCACGGCCGAGATGCTCTATCGCGACATGGGATGGACCTGCGTCGGCGCGATTCCCGCATTCGCGCTGGACCCCGACGGGCGTACACCCCATGATGCCGTGATCTACTACAAGCACCTGCGATAGACGCATTCGGATTCAAGCGAGGCGTGGCGTGGTCGCATCATTGGCGTTGGCTGGCGTTTCGCTGCGTGTCAATCATGGAGGCAAACGCACGCCAGCCATGGATCTGTGATGGCGTCAGCGTTACGGGTGCGCCAGATGCGAGGCGATGCTCCACGGCGCGCAGCCATCGCCGGGTGGTTCGCGGCAGTCGCGCGCCGGCGTTGACGACCAGCCCCGTCACCACCTGCCGCTGGTGACGCCGATACACCCGCTGCTTGCGCGAGTTCAGGCGAAAGTCGTACTGGCGTGTGACATACACCACCAGCCAATGAAGCCGACGGACCGCCGCAGGATCGTCGACCGGGAATGAGAACGTGAGGTCATCGGCATACCTGGTGTAGCGAATGCCTCGCCGCTGGACGAGTTCGGCGAGCTGCGCGTCAAAATCGCCGTTGACGAGCGAACTCAGTCGCGGACTCGTCGGCGCGCCCTGAGGCAGACCCCCGTCGAAGGTCGTCAGGCGCGTGAGAAGGTCCGCCGCCTCACCAGTCCAGCCAATACGGCGAAACCATGCATTGACGCGCAGCGTCGATGTGGACTGAAAAAAATCCCGCAGGTCAAACCGCACGACCACGGCCTGACCCGCGTGAAATTGGGCATTGGTCGCGATGGAGTGGCCGCGTTCAAAGCCTGTCACGCAGGGATGAGCCTTGATCCGTCGCAGGAGCCGGCGGAGGATGATGCGCTGGATGTGCTTGAGATCGCGCGAGGGCGCGAGGATGCGGCGCGAACCGCCGCTGCGCTTCGCGATGAAGAACTCGTGATACGACGGCTCTATCCCACGAAGCGTGTCGATCGGCACGCCAAGCCGCCGGGAAAGTTCATCAAGGCCAAAGCGCCCCGCCGTTGCGAGTGCTGTTGACTTTGACTTTCGCTTGAACCAGTTGAGAAGGCCCATGCGTGCGATTCCAAAGGAGGCGGGCGCCGGAGCGCCCGCCGCCGCCTTGCCGGATGTGCGACATCCGCACTGTTATTCTCAGCGAGGCCGTTACGGCCCGGTTGACGAAGCATCAACCCGCGCTCTGCGTTTGAGCGCCACCAAGGCGGAAGCTACATCTTCCCGGGTTCTGGCGGCGTTGTCAAGTCAACCCGATAGCAGCGCCTTCGACCACGATCCGTGAACGCCGCCGAACTTATGTCGGACGATCGTTCACCTCGCTCAGCCCCAGCCGCCGACGCACATCTTCGGCCGTCGCGCCCATGATCTCCACGACCTTCTCCCGCGACGTGTGCCCGGCGACCACGCGGACATCCCGCGCTCGCACGCCCACGGCCTCCGCCACCACCGCGCAGATCGCCGCGTTCGCACGCCCACCCTCCGCGGGCGCACTCACACGAACCTTCAGCCGATCACCAACCATCCCGGCAAGTTCATCCCGCCGAGCGCCAGGCACGGCCTTGATCGAAACACGCACGGACGTATCCGCATCAGGAGGCATCGGCCTTCCGCCTGCGTCGTCGCTTGATGACGACTTCGCCGTCGGGCGGGTTCTCGCCACCGGGTGATGTTCGCGCCTTGGACTCTTCCGTCGCACGGCGCGGTGCGAAGATCGCCGAGCCGGTCGCCTTCACCTTGCCCACGCGAACCGGCCCTGACTCCATGCGTTCGAACGCGCTCGCGGCGTTCGCGGCCGAGTATTCAATGCCGATGAATCGGCGCTTGAGGAAGTGCGCCACCACGCCGGTCGTCCCGCTGCCGAGAAACGGATCGAGCACCAGATCGCCCTCATTCGATGAACAGCGGATCACGCGCTCAAGGTACAGTTCCGGCAACTGGTTGTCGTGATTCGCGCGGCGCTCGAAGTTGTTCCCCTGAATGCGGCTCCAGTATTGCCCATACCACACATCCATCGGCACGCGCATCCCCGCCGGCATGCCATCCTTCTTGCTCATCGTGCGCGGGTCGAAGTATGTCGTCGCGCGGTCGGAAGGCTCAAGCACATCGTCCGGCTTCCACGTCCGCTCCGTGCCCTTGCAGAAGTACAGCACATGCACCTTGCTGTTGATGAAGCCACGGCTGGTATTCTGGCCGAAGCGGTAATGCCAGATGCACCAGTTCGCCATCCACAGCCCGCGGCTCTTGAGATGAACCACGATCTCCGCCGCCCAATCGTCCGGAATGTTCACCCACAGTGAACCATTCGGCTTGAGCGCTTTGACGCATAGATCAAGCCACTGCCCCGTGAACGACTTTGACTCGCCCAACGGCCGTGACGCATCCCCCACATCGCAGTAGTCCTTCTCCGGCATTTGATCGTCCCACTCGTCGTACGCGCGGTTCCAGTTGAACGGCGGATCTGCGAAGATCATGTCAACGGACCCTGCGGCGCACTCGGGAATCGCGGCCAGAACCTCGCGGCAGTCCCCCACATACACCCGCGCCTCGGGTTGCGCCAGCGAATACGTCGGGCGGGGAGTCGTTTGGGGAAACATGTAGCCACCCACCGCCACGGGTTGTTCCCGATCGGCGGGTTTGCGTGTCATGGCGGCGATTGTAACGCCACCGCCCCCGTCGCGCCGCAGACCGGCCGCAGCCAAAGGGCAACCGCACAGTCCTTTGGATCCGGTGGGGCGGGCGTCTCGCCCGCCTCCCTTGCGTGTCGGACGCGCGATCACACCACCAAACTCCGTAGCGATGAGCAATCTTGCGGTTGCCCTGGCCGCGGCAGCGCTCGGAACAAGCCATCGATCGTTCAGCGAATCGGCCGGCCACGACCGTATCAGGCATATCACGGCGCGAATACGTCGGCCGGCGTCTTTTTGCGATTGACCGCGAGCGTGACCACGCCCGCGAGCAGCAGCGCTGCGCCGATGCCCGGCATCAGCATCGCCGAGCCCGTGAAGCCAGGCTCGAGTACGCTCGACGCCGGATCGTTCGGGTCATAGGCGACCTCGACCCCGTGGCCGACGGGATACGCCCCGGCGATCTGCTGCGCGTGCGAACGAGTTTTTGACACGTCATCGCCAAAGGCGATGCGATGGCCGTGGTGCAACGTGCCGTTGACCGTGTAGGTGTATTCAACTCGGGGCTTGTAACCGGAACTGCGGACGCCGCCGCTGCCGCCGCGCGTCTGTTCCACGCTTGACGCGACGACCTGCCCCTGAACCCTCGGCCACGACCGACTCTCCGTCGCCCCGGCCATCCCCCGCAAACCCATCGCCAGCACGACAACACCGGCGACGATGATCGACACGCTGACGAGGATGCGACGCCAATGAAAGATGGTGGTCATCGTGGCAAGTCCGCTCCGTGATGCGGCGATGCAATCACTCGCGTGCATCGTAGTCCGCCGATGCAATCCCATGCGCAGCACGCCGAACCCATATCATCCGGCGTGACAGAGATCGCCGGCGATCATATTCGATCCTCTGATGGACGCGCAACCGGCGGGTTCGTGTTCGTCAACCGCCCGCCGTGGAATGCGTGGTTCTGGCCGGGGTTGTACATCGCGCTGCCCGCGTGGTTCCTCGTGCAGGCGGCGCGCGGTGAACTTGAGTTTCAAGAGCCGCTGTCCGACCTGATTGGATTCGTCGCAGCATGTGCCTTCTTCGGCCTTGTGTTCGGCGCGCACATGTTCGCCGGGCGACAACGCCGCATCACAATTGATTTCACGCAGCGGATCGTTCGCTTTGAGAACTTCCGATTCCAGAGGGGATATTCGAAGTACCACATGACGCTCAGTATCACCGCATACATGAGCGCGATTCGCCCGATTCGCGAACAGGTGTACGCCTTTGATGAAATCATGCGCGTCAGACGGGTCTATCACCTGTCCGGCCTCGCGCACCTGCACATCACCACGAACCACGGCCGTATCATCGTCAGTAAATACGGCCGAAACTTCAAGGAACTCGAACTGTTCATGCACTCGATCGCGCAGTTGCCGCCAGGGCCGCCGGAAAACGGGCTTTGGGCCTACAAGCGCGTCTTTATACCCGTTGTCGGGGGGATCATGCTGATCCTCCTGCTCCTGACGCTCCTGTTCGACCTACTCCGCCCGATTCTCGACGGCCTGGGATGATCTCACACATCTGCGGAACGAAACGCCAACTCGCGCGTCCAACACCTTCGCATGTCCCCGCGACGCGCAATCATCACGGCCATCGGTTGCACAGCACTCGGCGCCATCACAAGCCTCGCCGTCGCGTGGGGCGGCGCGTGCATGCCGGAACCGCTGTATCCCTCATGTGGATGTTGCGCGGATTCCTGGCGACCCTCTCCGCGCGAGTGGGTCACGATGCAGTTGTATGATGAACAGGACACTCGGGCTACGGAAGGGGGGCCGGCCTACGACATGGTCGCGTGGCGATTCGGCTGGCCGATGCGAGCGGTGCAGGCCGTGTGGATCGATGACGGCTCACGACTCGGCGAGGGCACCGTTGTCGGCGCGATCGAACTGCCGATCACGACTTACGACGGCATCATTCCGATGCCGCAGTGCAACCTGATGCTTCCCGTTCAGCCCCTGCCCCTGGGCATCGCCGTCAATACCGCCACGTTCGCCCTGGCGTGGTTCACCGCATTGGTCATACCCCGCGCGATCCGTAGTATCCTGCGCCGAAATCGACACCGCTGCATCGCGTGCGGATACGCCCTCGCCGGGCTGCCCGCCACGGCCGTGTGCCCGGAGTGCGGACACTCGTACATGAATGCCCACGAATCGCCATCCCCCTCATAATGGACGCAGTGTCATCGCGATGATCGTGATTCGGCCGCAGGGCAACCGCAAGATTGCTCACGCCTGCGACAGCGGGTTGAGCGACCGCACGTCGGACACGCAAGGGAGGCGGGCGAGACGCCGGCCCCACCGGAACCAATGGACTTTGCGGTTGCCTTCGTTACCCAGCAATCCCCGTCACCATCACCTTGGTGTAGCGTTGGCGGTGGCCGGTCTGGCGGGTGTAGCCTTGGCGGCGCTTGAACTTCACGATGCGGAGTTTTTCGCCCTTGACCATGGGTTCGACGACTTCGGCCGTGACTTTCGCCCCTTTGACGTAGGGCTGGCCGATTTTGGCGGACCCGCCGGCCTCGCCGACGACGAGCACCTTGTCGAACGTGATGGCCTGGCCCGCGGCCGCGTTGCCCTCTTCGAACAGATCGATGAGGATCGTCTCGCCCTGGGTGACTTTTCGCTGGCCGCCGGACTCTTCAATGATGGCGTACATGGGAACTCCTGGCCGCATCGGAATCGGGGGGGCACACGGCCCGCTTGGGAAGGCCCGGCCGATATCGGGGCGGAAGGATAGGCGGGGTCGGCCCCCCGGCGACGGGCGACTCCCGAGGGGAGCATTGATCGATAGAAACGGCGTCTACCGATCACGATTCGGCGATTTCTGATCGATAGAACGCAACGCCAAGGGCCAATGCGGTTCACGCCGCGACCGGCTGGTTGGGTCGCCGGCACGGGTCGATCTTCTGTAGCGTTTTGTGTTACAAGTGGATACAATGCAGCATGGCCAATCGAGACACCATGCACATTTCGCTTCCCACGCCGCTTCGCAAGTGGGTCGATGAGCAGGTCGAGGCCGGTGGCTTTGGCACCGCAAGCGAGTTCATGCGCCATCTCATCCGCGAGGCCAGAACCCGCTCGCTCTCGCGTGACGAGATCGAGCAGAAACTGCTTGAGGCGCTCGATGAAGGCAAGCCGCAGCCGCTCACGCAGACCGACTTGGACGACATCCGCAAGGAAGGACGCCGCCGCGCACAGGCACGAAAGCGAACAGGATGACGCGCACCGTCACGCGCTCCCGAGCCGCCCTCCGCGATCTCCTCGATCACTTTGACTACCTGTCTGACTCGAGTCCCGAGGCCGCCGAGAGGTTCATCGACTGTACAAACGAGACGGTGACACTGCTGTCGCAGTTTCCACACATCGGACGCGAGTGGATCGCATCAAGCCCCCGGCTCAGCGGCGTGCGAGTCTGGCCGATTCGCGGATTCGAGAACTTCCCGGTCTTCTACAAAACCTCATCCCGTGGACTGACGATACTCCGCGTTCTTCATGCCGCCCGCGACATCAACACGCTACTTTGAGTCGAAGGCAAGGCTACTTCAACTCCCTCTCAAACAACCGCAGAATCCTCCGATACTCATCCAGCCATCCCTCTTCGGTCCGGAACCCGTGCGGCTCGACCGGGTATAGCGCCACGTCCCAGTTTTCCTTCTTCAACTCGATCAGTCGTTGTGTGAGGCGGATGGTGTCTTTGACGAAGACGTTGTCATCGACCATGCCGTGGCAGATGAGCAGTGCCCCGCGCAGGCCGTCGGCGTGTTCGATCGGGCTTGAGCGTTCATACGCCATCGGGTCATCGGCGGGGGTGTTGAGGATGTTGGAGGTGTAGCCGTGGTTGTAGTGCGCCCAGTCTGTCACAGGCCGTAGCGCGGCCGCTGCCGCGAACGACTCCGGTCGAGTGAACATCGCCATCAGCGCGAGGAATCCGCCGTAGGATCCACCGTAGATCCCGATGCGCTGCGGGTCCACGCGATGGTGTTCGGCCAGCCATGCGATGGCGTCTTCGCAGTCGTCAAGTTCCGGCGGGCCCATGTTGCGATAGATGGCCGTGCGCCAATCCCGGCCATATCCGGCCGAGGCGCGAAAGTCCAGATCAAGCACGACAAAGCCGCGCTCCGCGAGGATGTGGTGAAACATGTGCTCGCGGAAATACTGTGACCACCCGCGATGCACGTTCTGCAGGTACCCCGCGCCATGCACGAACAGCACGGCCGGGCGCAGCGATGCCGCCTCGCCCGCGATTGCCGCGTCAACACTGTCCGGATCAAGCGGGCGAAAGTCCGCGAGTCCCATGTCCGCCGCTTCCGGCGGCACATACAACTTCGCATAGATCGAGCGTCCGATGCGCGAGGGCACTTCCACGATTTCGGGAATCTGAAATTCCATCGCGGCGAACTGTGGTTCGATGGTGAACGTGAGGCGCTGCGGCTCGGCCATCGGCTGCGCGGGCATCACGAAGAGTTCCGACGGGCGCTCCATCGTCGAATGCGTGATGAAAAGGTGCGAACCATCCGGCGATATGTCGAACCGAGTGACGCCGCGCATATCGGTCATCTGCTCCGCCTGCGCTGTGGCCACGTCGATTCGCCAGACTTCAACCTCGCCGGGGTGCCGCGCGTTGGCCGTGTAATAGATGTAGCGCCCATCGGGCGATGGCTCGGGGCTTGAGACTTCGTACTCGCCACGAGTGAGGGCGCGCGACTCGGCCGCGCCCGCCTCGCGCAGGTAGAGATGCGAATAACCGGTGTGTTCGGACGTGAAGTAGATCGTCGAAGACCACGGCAGAAAGCCGACCGATGTGAAACGCCCGTTGATCCACGCGGGATCGGTGAATCGCTCGAGCGTCGTGAGCGTGGGCATTGGCGGCGAGTCATCGGTGACGGCCGTGGAGGGGGGGGCATCCGCGAGCGGCACGTCGGGTTGTGGAGGCGCGACTTGCTCTGGCGGCGATTCGGGTGTGGCAGCATCGTCGGTTGGAGGAGGTTCACTCGCTGGCGCTTCGTGCTCTGAAGGCGCAGGGTCTGATGGCGTATCAAACGTCATCAGCCCGATCCAGCGGTCCTTGTTGTCGTGCGATGTGACCTGCACGAGCAGGCGATCGCCATCGTCCGACCACACGACACGGCCGATGCTGACGTTGCGCGGCTTGGCCGGGCGCTCCTTCGAGGGGGGCTTCGCGGGCGACTCAGGCTCGGTGGCGGGCTGAATCTCTTCGCCGATGGCCGGCGACTCAGGCCGCACCACCGCTGCTTCTACGGCCGTCGCATCATCCGCATCCGCCACGGCCTTCTCGCGCGACTTCCTCCACCGCGCATTCTCCTCCCGAATCTCCTTGAGCGGATCATCCGCGATCCCCGGCAGCGTGGACAGGTCGATCGGATGCACCGTGCGCGTCGGCAGGTGAATCAGCGTCAACCGCTCCCCGGCCTGCGTCCCCGTGCCCACGAGACTTCGCACGCTTCTCGATTCCACATACGCCGACGATGTGATGAAGTCCGGCATCACATCGCTCTTGCCCGACTGCGCGCCCTTGTTCGCCAGGCGCACGGCCAGCCATTGGCCGCATGGTGACAACGTCTGCCCGCGAATGTCCGCCTCATCGCCGAGATAGATCGGGTCTGGCGGGCGCGTGGGGTCGGCGAGGCGTTCGGCCTTGCGGCGTTCGCGGTCGGCCTCTTCATTGGCCTTGCGCCGCGCGATCGTCGCGAGCAGCCGCGCCTGCTGATCCGTCAAATAGTTCGGCTTTGGCGCATCGCGCTCCTCGGGATCCTTGGTCGCGCGGATGTCGGCCACCTGTTCCTCGTGCCCCGTGAAAAGATCACGAGTGATCATCGCTCCGCCGCGACGGAACACGATCCGCGTATCGCCGAGCAGAAACTGCGGCGAATCGTTGCTCTCGACCGTGCGCGTGATCTGGATCAACTCACCCGTGCCGACGTGCTTGAGGAACAGATTGCCGCCGCGCGAATACACCTTGTGTTTGCGATCGCGCGACCAGTGCCCGCCGGGCTGATCCGCCACGGGACGCTGCGCATCGTCGATCAACTTCGGCTCACCACCCTCGATGGACATCGCGAACAGGTCTGAATCGCTCCGCCCCGGCGGCAGATCCGCCCGCTGACGCCAGTAATACACCATCGTCGAATCATCCGACCAGTACGCCCGCTGCGGACTGCGCGCGATCCACGATGGATCACGCATGATCCGCTCAAGCGTGATGCCATCCCCCGCCGCGGGCTGCCACGCCATCGCACACGCCTGCACGCACAACCAACCCACGATCGACGCCACACGACACATCATGCCACGGCCTCCGGTTTACGAATCCGAACCAGCGTACCGCCCCACGCCCGGCCGCGTCAAGGATCGACAGATACAATCGGGCGTGGTTCGCTCGATGCCAGCCCATGACGGCATCCTTGATCGGATGGTCAGCGCGGTGGAACGTGTACGCCAACGCCTGCTCCGCGCCGCGGCCGCGCTCGACGCGGCGGGCGTGGCCTACGCCATCGTCGGTGGTCACGCTGTCGCCGCGTGGGTGGCCACGATCGATGAGGCCGCGGTTCGCAATACGCAGGATGTGGACGTTCTGATTCGCCGGGCCGACTTCCCAGCCGTCACCGCCGCGCTCCAACACGCCGGGTTCGTGTACCGCCACGCCGCGGGCATGGACATCTTTCTCGACGGCCACGATGCAAGCCCCCGACACGCGGTCCACATCGTCTTCGCGGGCGAGCGCGTGCGATCCCATGAGCCGGCGGTGAACCCCGATGTCGCCCAAGCCACGCCGATGGGCTCGCTGCGGATCCTCAATCTCGAAGGCCTGGTCCAGATCAAACTCACCGCGTTTCGCGACAAGGATCGAACGCACCTGCGCGATCTCATCGGCGTCGGGCTGATTGACGATTCTTGGCCGGCGAAACTCCCCCCCGAACTCGCCGCGAGACTTCAATCCATCCTCGACACGCCCGAAGGCTGACCCCCCGCTACTTGCCGCCGCCCGCCCGCCACCGCTTGACAAACTCCGCGTACTGCTCCGGCGTGTCGATCCCGACGCCACGGGCGCTGCGCACGATTGCCACGGCCATGCGGAATCCATGCTCCAGCACGCGCAACTGCTCCAGCGACTCGGCCTGTTCCAGCGGCGTGGGCGGCAGCGCGACATATCGATCAAGAAACGCGCGGCGATAGGCGTAGATGCCGACATGTCGCAGCCAGCCCGTCCCCCCCCCTCGATGATGCGGGATCGTCGCGCGTGAGAAGTACATGGCCGTGCCATCGCCGCGAACCACGACCTTGACGATGTTTGGGTTGGCCGCATCACTCGCGGATGCAAGCGGCGTCGCGACCGTCGCGGACTCCGCGCCGCTGCTCGCCAGTGCCGTGACGGCCGCGTCGATCACCTCCGGTTCAATCTCCGGCTCATCGCCCTGCACGTTCACGACGATCTCATCGGGCGCAAGACCGAGGATGGACGCGGCCTCGGCAAGCCGGCTTGTGCCGTTGGGATGATCGCGCCGCGTGAGAATCGCCTGCGTGGCATACGGGTGGAGCGCGTCGATGATGCGAGCATCATCCGCCGCGACCACCACGCGCGTAGCGCACGCCGCGCGCTGCGCGGCCTCGGCCACATGCTGCACCATCGGCCGTCCCGTCGCCGATGCCAGCACCTTTTCAGGAAACCGCGTCGACGCCAGCCTCGCGGGAATCACAATCGTCGCTTGCGGCACGCCTGATGCACTCCATGCCGCCCCCGCGGCGGACGATCCTAGAACACAACCGCCCACGCAACGATCGCCACGATCAACGCGGCCGCGACAACGCTCGCCACCACGATCCCGCGCCGCTTCAGACGCTCGCGCCGAATCTCACGCCGTTCAACCGCGAACGCATCGGCCTCAAGCCCTCGCACATGTTCGCGCAGCGCGGCCGTGGCGGGGAGCAACCGCTCGCCGAGCCGCGCGTGCATCGCCACCTCCGCCGCTTCCAGATGCCGCTGGGTCGCTTTCTTTGACGAATCCATCGCCCGGCTGATCTGCGCATCATCCATGTCATCAATGTGGCGAAAGAGCCAGGCCTCGGCGTGCTGACGATCCATCGCCAGCGCGGCTTCGTGACACTCGCGCGCTGGATCCGGCGAGATCGGACCGGCGGTGCTCGCCGATGATTCGCCCTCAGACGCCGCGCCCGATGGCGCCGCGAAGGTCTCGGCCGTGGAACGCGGAGGCTTGACGCGCTTCGGCTTTCGCCTGCGAGCCACGGCCGCCCACTCTCGCGCGTGCAGCACCACGAGCCGATCGCGATGCTCCGGCGTGACACTCTCCAGCCGCGGCTGCGCACGCTGCACACGATCAATCACCTCGGCCGCCCCGCGCACCGATCCCGACAACAGATACGCCACCCGCGCCACCCGTGCCTCGGCCGTCATCCGTCGTGTACGCTTCGCCGACATGCAGGGATTGTTCGCAGGTCAGGTGGCCGGTGTGCCACCGAGTTGCGGAGTCACACCTGCGTGAGATCACATCTGCGTGAATGTCCCGCCGTCCATCACATCGCACCCGACCATCGTGCCAGGTTCGAATTGCTCGGGCCGTTGCCTCGCATCCGTCAGCGCCAGGTGCAGCGGCACGCCGCAGTTGACCACCAGTCGCCCATCGGCCACGCCAACGACCATTCCCTGCACGCGCCGCGGACGGCCGCACACCGGCTCGATGAACCGGCCGCCGGTCCCGACAAGATCGAGCCGGCGTGCATCCAGCACGATGACGCCTTCGATCCGCTTGCCCTCATGGGCCGTGACCTCGCCGCGCGGCGTCAGGTGCAGGTCATAACTCGTGCCCGGAAAGAGGATGCGGACCAGTCCCCGGGCGTGGGACGGAACCGTGCCGCCAAAGACTCCGCGGGCAAACTTCGGGTCGATCTTCGTCGTGGGGGTTGGCGTAATCATGCACAGAAGATAGGCGCGACGCGTGAGCAGACGCCGCACTCACGCAACCGGCGACGCCCTCACCGCGCCGATGAACTTCGCCAGGATCCCCACGCCCTGCTCCGTCATGAAACTCTCCGGGTGAAACTGCACGCCTTCGAGCGGGGCCTTGCCTGCATCTTTCCACACACGCCGCAGGCCCATGACGATGCGCATCGTGTTCGGCGGCGCGCCGGCCGGTTCCGACACCTCTTCATCCGTCCATGCCGACACTTCCCAGCCGTCTTCGCCCTCGCGCCGCGCGGGGATGCTCATGGCCGGGACGATCAGCGAGTGATATCTCGCGGCCGTGAAGGGCGATGGGATGCCCGCGAAGATGCCTTTGCCATCGTGGTGAATCTGGCTGGTCTTGCCGTGCATGGGCCGTGTGTGCCGCACGACGGGCATCCCCCCCCCCGCCGCGATGCACTGATGCCCCAGGCACACGCCCAGGATCGGCACGCGTCCCGCGAAGCGCGCGATGATCGCCCCCGACACGCCCGCCTCGCTGGGGGTACACGGCCCGGGGCTGATGAGAATGTGCGTGGGGCCACGCCCATCGTCGAGCCGCTCAACTTCGTCCGGCGTGATTCGATCGTTGCGCACGACGAGCAGATCTCGATCCGCGTCGAGCGATGGATCGATCTCGCCGAGTCGCTGGACGAGGTTCCAGGTGAACGAGTCGTAGTTGTCGATGAGCAGAATCACGCGGGAAGCGTAGGGAAGACGGGCCGCCGCACGCGACCGTGCCATCGGGCGAGCCTGGCTATTGGAAAGGAACGTCGATGCTGAAGGTGAAGAGTCGCCGTTGATCCGTGTCCTCCTTGACCACAGGGAAGCCGAAGTCAAAGGCGAGGGGAACGGGCGAGAGCAGGTCCACACGAATGCGGAGTCCGACGCCGACGCTGACGCGATAGTTGTCGAACCCCGGCTCGTTGGTGACGGTTCCCGTGTCGATGAACGCGACGCCGCTGATCATGTCGGACACGAGCGGCTGGCGGATTTCCGTGCCAAACGAGAACATCCACGACCCGCCGATGGGATCATCGCTTGGGCCGCCGGTGTCGTTGCGGACGCCGCGTGGCGAGATCGTACGGAATCTGAAGCCGCGGAAGTTGGATCCGCCAAGGTAGTACCGTTCATACACCGGCGCCGAGTCCGACCCCTGCGGAATGTACCCCGCGCGCGTCCCGAACGAGAGGACGGTCGCACGCCCGAGGAAGTCTTCGTACAGCGGGATGTACACGGTGTATGACGCTTCGAGTTTGGTAAAGTCAAAGTCTCCGCCCAGCAAGCCCATCTGTTCGACCGAAAATTCGACTCGATTGCCGCGCGTGGGGATGATCGGGTCGTCCGCCGAGGAACGCGAGAAACTCAATTGCAGACCGGTGAGGAGTTTCTGGTCCTCGAGTTCAAAGAAGTCGGTCGGGCTGTCGGGCTCGAGATCGGAAAGTTGAACCCATTCGCCCCGCACGCGCAGGTTGCCGCGCCAGCGATCGCCGAAGATGCGTCCGACGGCCGCCCGTCCGCCGTAACGCTCTTCGTCATATTCGCGAAGCCTCGACATGGAGTAAAAGCCCGCGGTGGAGAGGGAGTACTGCGTGTCAAAAACGTGCGGCTCGCCGAGCGAGAGTGAGAACTGTGAGAAGCGGTCGCCGGGGACGGCCTCGGCGGTGAAGGTCTGTCCGCCGCCGCGAAACGCCGTGCCCGAAAAGATCTCGCTGAACGATTCGGGCGTGTCGGTGATGTCGAAGTTCCGCTGTCGATAAACGAGCAGGGCGGAGAGGCCGCGGTCCGAGTTGACCTGGCCGCCGATGTTGAACTCGCCCGTGCTGGCCTCTTCAACTTCGACGAGGACATCGCGATGTTCCGGCTGCGCGGGATCGGCGTCCTGCACGGTGATGCGCACGTCGTTGAACAGTCGCAGGCGTTCGATGTTCCTGCGTGATTCTTCGAGGGAGATCACGTCGAGGGGGCGGTCGGGCGCAATGGTGAGTTGCCGTTCAATGACGGGGTACCGCGTGCGCGCGTTGCCCTGCACGATGATCTGCCCGGTGCGATAGCGCTCCCCTTCGTTGAGGAGGATCACAAGATCGACGAACGGCTCGCGCTCATCGCGCAGTTCCGTCAGACGCACCAGCGGCGGTCGACCCTCGCGCTGCGCAATCGACGGAAGCGCGAGCACATAGCCCTGCAGGCCGTAGGCCTTGCGAACTTCATCCACGGCCCTGCGAAGTTTGACGGCGCTGTAGACATCGCCCGATTTGATGCCGATCAACCCGGCGAGTTGTTCGCTGGTAAAGACGCCTCGGTGGTCATCGGGCTTGCCAAGGTGAACGACGCGAACGTCGCGCATGGTGAACAAGCGTCCTTCGTCGATGTGGAAGGTGACGATGGCCTCGCGTCCGTTGGGCGCATAGGTGACCTGGCGATCGACGCGAATGTCGATGTACCCGCGGTCGCGGTAATACTCGACGAGTTTCGCGACATCTTCATCAAGCGTGGCGTCGTCGAGGGGCGCTCGTTCGAGCAGGCCGACGGATCGCGTGCGAATGGCCGTGCGCAGTTCGCGCGGCGCGAACGCCTCGTTGCCCTCGAAGCGGATGTCGGTGACGCGAAGGCGTTCGCCCTCGCGCACGCGGAAGTAGAGGATGCCGGTCTCGGCGAGTTCCTCGCGATCGGCGACGACCTGGGCGAGATAAAACCCGCGTGCGCGATACTCGGCTTCGATCAGCCGCGCCACCCGCGCAATCTGGTATTCATCCACCGGCGCGCCCACCAGCACGTCGGTCACCTCGCGCACCTTCTGATCGCTGATGCGCGTGTTGC
Source organism: uncultured Phycisphaeraceae bacterium (assembly GCA_964614515.1). GTDB lineage: Bacteria > Planctomycetota > Phycisphaerae > Phycisphaerales > UBA1924 > CAZTPJ01. The sequence continues at coordinate 43,035 of CAZTPJ010000013.1, forward strand.
CCACCACCTGCACATCCTCGACCATCGGCTGCACCGTCACCACGAACGTCAGCAGCACCGTCCCATCTTCCATCGCCTGGCCGTAGGTCCCCACGCGACCGAATCGACCCAGGCGATTGAGTTTGCGGATATCGTCGCTGATGACGTCGGCGGCGTACGGCGTGCCCGCGATCGACCGCAACTGATTCCGCGCGAGAATCTCCATCGCGGGGTCCAGCGGCGGCCCAACCTCCCCCTCGCCCGCGGCCTGCGCGATGCGAACCTCGCGAATCATCATCCCCTCAAACGGCGAGGGCGCTGCCGGTTGACGACGTCCCTCCAGCAGCGGAGGCTGTTGTCCCCACGCCGGCGCCACGCCCCCGGCCAACACGGCCACCACGGCCGCGACCAGCGGGCCGACTCGTCCAGACACCAGGCTCGGAAAACCACGTCTCACGGGCGTGGACGATAGCGGCCCATGTTCGCGGACACAAACCTGCCGGAAATTCGTCCACACATCCCCCACCACCTCTGACGTATCGTTGCCACGATGCCCACTGACCCGGCGTACACCCTTGCCTGCCTGTGCGATCTGCGCGACGCCGATGGACGCATCCTGTTGCTCCATCGCGCGCGACCGCCCAACGCGGGGCTATGGTCGCCCATCGGCGGCAAACTCGACGCCGGAAGTGGCGAATCTCCGGCCATGGCCGCGAAGCGCGAAATCCGCGAAGAGGCGGGCATCGATGTGCCGCTGGATCGCCTGCGACTTGTGGGGCTGTGGAGTGAAGCAGGCGATCCGCCCGCGTCGGGGCACTGGCTCTTGTTCATCTATCGCGTACTGGGCGCGGTGGAAGTAGTGCCGCGCGAGATTCCCGAGGGCCGACTCGCATGGATCGGCCCGCGCGATCTTGACACGCTGCCGATCGCCCAGGCGGACCGCGAGATTCTCTGGCCAATGCTGAATAATCCCGACGCGATGCGATGTCCCGTCAGCGTGCATGTCACCCCGAAGTCGTGGCGATGGTTGTCGGAGTGACGGCCGCTCGGCGGGAATGACACACGAGCCGTACGTGCTACTGGCGGGCGAGCCGCCAGTGGCACACGTTCAGGCGTACTCACGCATCATCTTCGCCCGGCTTCATGTCGCCGAGTTCGCGAAACGCCGCCTCATACGCGAGCAGATATCCCACCGCTCGCGCGGCCGCCGCCTCCGGCGTGGATGCATCAAGCACCCCTTCCATCGGCGTGCGGAACGTGAAGAGTTTGTCCTCGGACCTGAAGTGTTCGACGATGGGCGTGCTGACATCGACGCCCTGATCCACGAGTTCCTCGTCGATGAGGTCCTCGAGTTTGTCGCCGGTGAACATCAGATCCGCCTCAATCGACTGGCTCAGCCAGCGATCCGGCGTCACCAGCGACACCCACGCACGACCGCCATCGACGAACAATCGAAACTCGGCGTGCGCTTCGGGACCAAGAGCACGACCGCGCAGTTCGCCCTCGTTGACGGCCACGCTCGCAAAAACGCCCGCACTCATCGCCCGGGGCATCACGGTTTTCAGAATTGTCTCGAAAGACTGGGACATCGCCTGAACTCGCTGGGTCATCGTCGCCAACGATAGGCCACGGCCCTGGACGCTCCCACCCGCGTTGGAACGGGTTGTGCCCGACAACGGTCCTACACTTGCCGTGGATTGCTCGGGAGATCCACCGCCGCACGATCGGGCGGCCGATTCCCAATCACTGTGCAACTCTTGGAGCGGAACGCGATGATGCTTGTGCTGGGCCAGGTGCCTGATTGGCTTGTGATGCTGCTCGTGATCCTGTTCATGGGCGTGTGCGTGCTGATGATCCTCACTGTGCTGATCCAGAAGCCCCAGGGTGGCGGTCTGGCCGGGGCGTTCGGGTCGGGCGCGGGATCGGGCCAGACGGCCTTCGGCGCCAAGACCGGCGATGCACTGACCATCGCGACGATCATCATGTTCTGCATCTTCGTCCTGGGCGCGGTGGGATTGAACTACTTGACCCGGCCGCCGTCAGGCACGGCCACGCCGACGAATCTCCCCGGCACAGGCGCAGGCACCGAGCAAACGCCAACGGGAGCAGGCGAGACAGAGCCGTCGAACGAAACCAACGAGCCAGCCCCCGGCGAGACGCCGCCCGGACCGGCTGAAACGCCTGAGGAACCGCCCGCCGAGCCGCCTGTGGAACTGCCTGCTGAGCCGCCGGGCGTGCAGAATCCGCCCGAACCCGCGCCGGAGACGCCGACCCCTCCGCCGGGTTGATAATGCGTACTTGATGGACCGATCCTTTCTCCGCGGGCGCGTGGCCATCTGGCCGTGACGCCGCATAGCCATAAGGGCGCGTGCGTGATTCGAAGCATGACGGGTTTTGGGGAAGCCTCGACGCAAAGCGGCGGCGTGCATTACTTCGTCGAGGTGCGCTCGCTCAACAGCAAGTACTTCAAGGCCGTCATTCGCCTGCCGGAGGAGTTCCAGGCGCTTGAGGCGGAGATCGAGTCTTCGCTGCGTCACGTCGTGACGCGCGGGGCAGTGACGGTGACGGGGTCGTGTTCGGATGCTTCGGCCGCGGCCGCGCATGACATCAATCACCACGCCCTGAACCGATACATCGAACAAATGCGTCAGTCGTCGCTCGTGTCGCAGGGGCATGTCACGATCGACGTGGCCGCGCTGTTGTCCCTGCCCGGCGTGCTCCAGCGCCCGGCCAACGAAGAGCAGCGTCACGACGCGGCGCGGCGTGCGTTTCTTCCGACGTTGGAGAAGGCCTGCGCTGCGCTTCAGGCGATGCGTGAGGTCGAAGGTCGCACGCTCCTGGCCGAACTCAACAAACAACGCGATGTCATCGCGGCGCTGCTCGTGACGGTGACCGAGCGGGCGCCGCTCGTGGCCGAGGAGTATCAGCGCCGGCTGCGAACGCGCATCGAATCCATGCTCGCCGACGCCGGCATCAAGGCCGAGCCGGTCGAGATCATCAAGGAAGTCGCCGCCTACGCCGAACGCACCGACATCCACGAGGAAATCAGCCGACTCCGCGGGCACATTGAGCAGTATTCGGAACTGCTCAGCGGGGACGCGGCACGGCCTGTCGGGCGCACGCTGGACTTCCTCACGCAGGAGATGCTGCGCGAGGCGAACACCATCGCCAGCAAGTCGCCCGACGCCACCGTTTCCCGAGCCATCATCGAAGTCAAGGGCGCCATTGATCGGATCAAGGAACTCGTTCAGAATGTCGAGTGAGACCCGCTCGGCGGAGCGCGGCCATGGCGCACGACCCACCCACCGACACGCCCCGCAACGCCCCGACTGACGATCCCCCACCCTCCAACGCGCCCGCCGGCTTCGCACCACCTGCGTCCTTGCGCCCATCCCACGAATGGACGCGATTCGATACGGCCGAACTCGCCATCGTCTGCTCGCACTATGACCTCGGCATCCTGCGCAGCGTCAAGGCGTTTCATCGAGGCTCGTTGCGGTCGCCGAAGGTGGTTCTCAAGAGCGACGGCCGCGCGTTCCTGCTCAAGCGCCGGGCCCCGGGTCGCGATGACATCCCTCGCGTGACACTCGCCCACGAGATCCAGGAGCATCTCGTGCGCAAGCGCTTTCCCGCGCCCCGGATCATCCCGACGCGCGATGGAAAGGGCTGGGTCGAATGGAAGGGGCGCGTGTACGAGATGTTCGAGTACGTCCGTGGCGCGGCGTTCGAGCCTGAGCCGACCGTCGCGGAGGATGCGGGCAAGGCACTGGGGTGGTTTCACAGACTGGCCGCCGATTTCAAACCCGCGTGGACTCCCCCGGGCGGAACCTATCACCATCATGCGGGCATGGCGCGAATGCTCGAACGCCTGGTGGCGCGCGACGCGGCCTTTCGCACTATCGCACGGCGGCTCGGGCAGTGGTATGAAAAGGCGGCCGTGCGGGCTGAACAATCCGGCGTGTCGCGCTGGCCTGTGCAGGTGATCCATGGCGACTGGCACCCTGGCAACATGATCTTTCAGGCCGGGCGCATCGTCGGGGTGATCGACTATGACGCGGTCCGCCTCGGACCGCGGGTGATCGACGCGGCCAACGGCACGCTCCAGTTTTCGATCGATCGCGCCGGGCGCGATCCCGACGCATGGAACGACGCCCTGGCGCTCGATCGGGCCGGGGCCTTTATCCGCGGGTATGACGGCGTGGAAGACTCGATCCTGAGCCGGGCGGAGATGGAGGCCTTGCCGTGGCTGATGATCGAAGCCATGATCGTCGAGTCTCTGGGGCCGGTGGCCGCAACCGGCAACTTTGGCGGTATCGACGGGTTGAAGTTTCTGTGCGCGGTGGACCGACGAGTGGAATGGCTCTCGAAGCACACTGCGGCGGTGGCCGCGTCGGCGGGCTAGTATTTCCCGGGGACTCAAGGCAGGAGCGGGCGATGCGCAGATACATCCTCGTCGCGATCAGCGGTGTGTTCGTGGCAACCGTGGCGGCACAAGTCGATCAGGACCGGGTCCAGCCGACGACGTCGGCCTCGATCACGGAGTTGGTGGCGCAACTCGGCTCGGAGGATTGGCCGACGCGCGAGAAGGCGCAGGATGTTCTGCTCTTTTCGTCGGACGCGAGCCTGTCGCAGATCGAACAGTTCCTCAAGCAGCCCGGAATCACGGAAGAGCAGCGCCTGCGGCTGATGAACATCGGGCGGCATCGGTTCATGATCGAGCCGCGTGCGGCGATGGGCGTAACGTTTGACCAGCCCATCGACGGCGGCATCATGATTCGCGGCGCGGTGGCCGGGTATGACTCGTCATCGGTGCTCGAGCCTGGCGACATCATCATGGCGATGGATGGCCGTCGCATCCGTACGCAGGATGACCTTCGCTCCTCAATTGTTTCGTACGATCCGGGCGACAGCGTGATCCTGACGCTCAAACGTCGCGGCGTGACGCAGGACGTGGCGCTGACGCTGGGCAGTTACGCGATGCTCCCGCAGGCCGCGAATCTCTACGAGGGGCTGCTGCTTCAGGCTTGGGCCGTGCGCATCGAGCGACTGGGCCTGGCCGATCCGCAGCGCGAGATCGTACTGACGGGCCTCTCGTGGAACTCGTGGGACCAGGTGGCCCGCAACGCGGATGACACAGCACCCGATGCGTCGATCCCGGCCGCGCACCCGCAGGATACCTCGATTGTCCCCGGTGGCGAGGCGATCGGGCATGTGCAGGCGCTGCTGTCGCGCGTGGGATCGCGGATTCGCGGCGGGTCTCGCGTTGTGGTGATTCAGCCGCGTCTTGACGCGGATGTAGCCGCGACGCCGGCCGGGCGCGAAGCGGTGTTGAAGCAGCGTGCGGAACAACTTCGCGCGGAACTGCAGGATGCCCAGTCCCGGGCGATCGCGCTGCAGCGGCAAGTGACCGATCCGGGGCTGACGGACGCGCAGCGACGGGCCGTCGAAGCGCAGTACCTCGAAGCCGGAGACCAAATCCGCCGCATCGCCGAGGACCTGTCGTCAACCAACCTCGAACTGGCCCGTATTCGCGGCAGCCGCTGAACCTCGCCGGCTGGACCGCTCGCTCCGCGCGCGGTCTGAATCTCCGCTTGCCGAAACGATGGTCTCGCACTTTCCCGACGAAGGCGTGGGGTTTTCTTCACGCCGACGGCGTGGGAGTTCTCTTCCCGCCGAAGGCGTGGTCGTCAGTAGCCGGGCGTCGTCGCGCGGCGACACGCCCGGCGGGGGACACCCCCCTCCTGCACCCTGAAGGGGTGCTCGTGTTTTGCGTCGTGCGAGGGCCCATCGCACACCTCGAGCAGTCCTTCGGACTGCGGATCAAACACATACACGAACCAACGTCTGTGTTCGCCTTCGGAGTGAAGAGCCCGCCACGGAGTGGCGGGCCACCCAGGAACTCGCCACAAAGTGGCGGGGTACCCAGAGTCGACTGCCCAAAGCAGGGCATCCAAACCCGGGCGTCGCCAGCGCGCTACTGTCAGCGAGTTTGCGCGGGGGAACCAATCCGCGCCGGAGGCGGCTAGACGCGATGCCAAAGCGGACAGACATACACACCATCCTCGTGCTGGGTTCGGGTCCGATCGTCATTGGACAGGGTTGCGAGTTTGACTATTCCGGCACGCAGGCCTGCAAAGCCCTGCGAGCTGAGGGCTATCGCATCGTCCTGGTCAACTCCAACCCGGCCACGATCATGACCGACCCGGCGTTTTCCGACCGCACCTACATCGAACCCATCACGCCCGAATCCGTCCGCAAGGTCATCGCCCGCGAGGCGGAACTGGGCCATCGCATCGATGCGCTCCTGCCCACCCTCGGCGGCCAGACCGCCCTCAACTGCGCCTGCGCCCTGTTCGACAACGGCACACTCGACGAGTTCGGCATCGAAATGATCGGCGCCAACCGCAAGGTCATCCATCGCGCTGAAGACCGCGAACAGTTCAAGCAGATCTGCGAGGGCCTCGGCCTGCGCATGCCCCGCGGCAAGACGGTCAACACCATCGAGCAGGCCATGACCCTGCTCGACGAGATCGGCCTGCCCGCGATCATCCGCCCCGCCTTCACCCTCGGCGGCAGCGGCGGCGGCATCGCCTACAACATCGACGAATATCGCGAGATCGTGTCGCGCGGCCTCGCCGCGTCGATGATCCGACAGGTCCAGATCGACGAATCCGTGCTGGGCTGGAAGGAGTACGAACTCGAAGTCATCCGCGACAAGCACGACAACTGCATCGTCGTCTGCGGCATCGAGAACATCGATCCCATGGGCGTCCACACCGGTGACTCCATCACCGTCGCGCCCATTCTCACGCTCACCGACAAGGAGTATCAGGTTCTCCGCGATGCATCGTTTGCCATCATGCGGGCCGTGGGCGTCGAAACCGGCGGATCCAACGTGCAGTTCGCCGTGGATCCGAAGCCGAAGGATGGCAAGTTTGATTTCGTTGTCGTCGAGATGAATCCTCGCGTCTCGCGCTCTTCCGCGCTGGCGTCAAAGGCCACGGGCTTTCCGATTGCCAAGATCGCGGCGAAACTGGCCGTTGGTTACACCCTCGATGAACTTCGCAACGATGTGACCGGTACGACGAGCGCGTGCTTTGAGCCCTCGATCGACTACGTGGTCACCAAGATGCCGCGCTGGACCTTTGAGAAGTTCCCCGAAGCCGACGAAACACTCACCACGCAGATGAAGTCCGTCGGCGAAGCGATGGCCATCGGGCGCACGTTCAAGGAATCACTGCAAAAAGTCATCCGCTCGATGGAGGTCAAACGCTTCGGCCTCGGCCTTGATCGCAACGACAAGTGGCTCGCGGCCATGCGGGCCGTCGAACACCAGCAACTCGTCCTCGATGTCTCGCCCGGCGCAGCGCCGGGCACGGGCAGTTCGCCCCACGGCCTTCGCACGGCCGATGGCCAGCCCATCGAGTGGCCCATCCCACTGGAAAAACTGACGCGAAAAATTGCCGTGCCTTGCCAGGGGCGGCTCTACTACGTCCGCTATGCGTTGAAGATGGGCTGGACGATCGAGAAGATTCACGAACTCTCGGGGATCGATCCGTTCTTTCTCGATCAGATCGCGGAACTTGTCGAGTTTGAAGAGGTGCTGTGTTCGTATCGCCGGCTTGAACATGTGCCGCGCGATGTGCTGATGCGGGCCAAGCAACTCGGGTATTCCGATGCGCAACTGGCGAACCTGTACCACGGTGCGCTCAGGACGGAGACGATCTTGAAGGTGCGCGAGTATCGCAAGAGCCTCGGCATCGAGCCGGTGTACAAGCTCGTGGACACTTGCGCGGCCGAATTCGAGGCCGCGACGCCGTACTTTTATTCGACGTATGAGGGGGGGGGCACAGCGAGACTTGGAGACATGGAGGCCGGAGGGGATGGGGCGGGTCGAGACATCGCTGCGGGCGATGATGAGATTCGCGTGACGGATCGGCCCAAAGTCATCATCATCGGCGGCGGGCCGAACCGCATCGGACAGGGCATCGAGTTCGACTACTGCTGCGTCCACGCGGCCTTCGCGGCGAAGGAAATGGGCTTCGAGTCGATCATGATCAACTCGAACCCCGAGACCGTCTCGACGGATTACGACACGAGTGATCTGTTGTTCTTTGAGCCGTTGACGCTGGAAGATACGTTGAATGTGATCGAACGGCTGAATGGCGGGCCTCTGGGTACCCCGCCAGTCCGTGGCGGGCTTCCCGAATCCGGTGGGGCGGGCGTCCCGCCCGCGTCCCGTGTCCACGGCATCATCGTCCAGTTCGGCGGGCAAACGCCGTTGAACCTCGCCCACGGCCTCGTCAAGGCCGGCGCACCGATCATCGGAACTTCCGTCGATTCCATCGACCTCGCCGAAGACCGCAACCGCTTCGACGCCCTTCTCGAAAAACTCAATCTCAAACGCCCTGAGAGCGGCATCGCACGCTCGATCGAAACCGCGGCCGAAGTCGCCGGTCGCATCGGCTATCCCGTGCTCGTTCGCCCTTCCTATGTGCTCGGCGGGCGCGGCATGGAAATCTGCCCGGATGAGAAAGCCCTGCGCCACTTCATGCGCAACGCGCTGAACATCTCAGAGGCCGATGATGCGCCGGTGTTGATTGATCGCTTTCTGGATGCGGCGACCGAGGTTGATGTCGATGTCATCGCGGATTTCGACAGCAGCCCTGAGGATGTGCAGAACCGAGGCGGGCGGGACGCCCGCCCCACCGGATCTGGCGGCCGTGCCGTCGTCTGCGGCGTGATGGAGCACGTCGAACACGCGGGTATCCACAGCGGCGACTCCACCTGCACGCTTCCGCCCTGGTCTCTGCGCAAGCCGATGGTCGAGCGCATCAAGCGCATCGCCACCGACCTCGCCCGCGAACTCCGCGTGCGCGGCCTGATGAACGTGCAACTCGCGATCAAAGACGACGAGATCTACATCCTCGAAGTCAACCCGCGCGCCAGCCGCACCGTCCCGTTCGTCGGCAAGGCGAACCACATTTCCTGGCCCCTCGCGGCCGCGAAAATCATGATGGGCGCGACGCTCGATGACCTCGGCATCGCCGATGCGCCGGACCCCGGCGCGTTCGCCGTCAAGGAACCCGTGCTGCCGTTCTCCAAGTTCGCCGGTGTGGACTGCGTGCTCGGGCCTGAGATGCGATCTACGGGTGAAGTCATGGGCATCGATGTGTCGCTGCCGATCGCCTTCGCCAAGGCGCAGATGGCCGCGGGCGTCGCGCTGCCACTTGAAGGCGGCGTCTTCGTCTCCGTTCGCGAACCCGACCGCGCCGCCATCACAGACGCCGTTCGCTCACTCATGGCCATGCGCTTCAATGTCTACGCCACCGACGGCACGGCCGAACACCTCCGCCGACACGGCATGAAGCCCGAAATCCTCCAGAAAATCGCCAGCGGCGCACGACCCAACGTCATCGACCTGATGACCAACGGACAAATTCAACTCGTCATCAACACCCCCACGCGAACCGGCTGGCAGACGGATGAAGGCAAGATTCGCGCCACGGCCGTGCGCCTGGGCATCCCGATGTTCACGACCACCGCGGCGGCGGCGACGGCGGTGCGAGCGATCGAAGCCCTCCGCGCGGGCGAGTGGAACGTGCGTGCGATGCAGGAGTATCGTGAGGATGTGATGGGGCGCGGAAGCCCCATGATCTCGGTTGCGCCTATCACCGATGAATCGCGTCCTCGCACTCACGTCAAACGGTGAGCCGCCGTGACCGCGTTGAAGAAATCTCGAACGGTCTTCATCATCGGTGGACCCAATGGCGCGGGGAAGTCCACGGTTGCCAAACGGGTGCTGTCGGAGACCTTGGGATTGGCGGAGTTTGTCAACGCGGATGCGATTGCAGCGGGGCTTGCCGGCTTCGACTTGTCGCGCGTCGAGTTCGCTGCCGGGCGTCTGATGATTCAACGCCTTCATGAGTTGGCCAACGGTCAAGCGAGCTTTGCGTTCGAATCCACCCTATCGAGCCGAACGTTCGCCCCCTGGTTACAACGCCTCGTGGCTGCTGGGTGGAGAGTTCAGATCGCGTATGTATGGGTTCGCAAGCCCGAGATATCCGTCCGGCGCGTCCGGCTGCGAGTCAGCAGGGGCGGCCACCATGTGCCGGAAGATGTGGTCCGAAGAAGGTACGCACGTTCAGCCAAGGCATTCTGGACACTCTATCGACCGATTGCCGCGAACTGGCAGGTCTATGATAACTCAGGTCAATCGCCGAGACTCATCGCCGCAGGTGAATTGTCCGATGCGGTTTACGTCTATGACACCCGCCGGTTTGAGGCATTCATGGAGCTCGTCAATGCCCCGTAGCAAGAAACCACCCCACGAGATCTTCGCCGAGATCTGGCCCATCGAGCGCGCCATGAAGCGAGCGGTCGAGGATGCGCTGCTGGAGCACCGGGTCTGGCGAGAAGTCAAGGCGCGTGCCGCAGCTGAACGGCGATCAAAGTCGAAGAAGTCTCGTAACGTTCGCACAGCGAAGAAACGCGCACGTTGACTTCACGTTCGCTCCGCCCACGCGTGCGCCGGGCCGTGCTTCTCTTCATATCGCAGCCACATCTCAAACCAGTAACTGCGGAACGTGTGCTCTCCGAACGGCGCGAAGTGCGCCGCGACGCGCTTCAGGACCTGACGATCCGTCCCCGCAAAGCCCAAGACCGTCCGCCCGTGCTTGAGCGTCTCCGAATCCATCGGCAATCGCGCGTATCGCCCCAGCGTCTGCATGACATTCGCGGCCGCGTATGGCCCGATTCCCGGCAGCGTGAGCAATCGCTCGTGAATCGCATCATCCGGCGTCGCTGGGTCTTCAAACCACGCTTCATCAATCTCCGCGGCGCGGCGCCCGCGCGCCACGCACATCCCCGCCAGGTCTTTCATCCGCTGATCGCGATATCCGACACGGCACCGCGCCCGGAGCGTGCTGACGCGTGCCCGCGCCAGTTGCGACGCGGTCGGAAACGGGATGCCGCTCGCCCCTCCCTCGCGCCCGGCCGTACGCCGCTGCGCCGGTGTGCCGCCAAGCACCTCGCACAGCCGTCGATTCATGATGATCGTGCTCGCCCACTGCACGTTGCAACTCGTCACGGTTTTGATGATGTCCTCAAAGAGCGTGGGCGAACGGAAGACGCGCCCATGCCCGGTGCGCTTCCATCGCGGATCCACGCGGTGAAACGCGGCGATCGTCTCCGCACTCTCATCGAGTCGAAGCATGCGCGAGATCATGCGCGTCGCCTCGCCGCGCTCTCGCGATGAAATCGCGCGATCCACGCGAACCTCCAGCGGAGCGCCCGCCCCCGCCCCGCGGGCCGTGCCGCGCCACACCGTCCCCGGCTGCGCGATCTCGAACACCGCCGGCCCATCATCAAGCATGAGCGGGCGTCGCAACACCTTCCGCTCGCGATCCCACACGTTCGGCGCGAGGCGAAAGTAGCCGTATGAACAGACATCCCTCGCGAGGATGTAGTCCTCCGGCGGCGTGATGCGAAATCGCGAGCCGCGCCCGCGTGGGGATTCGGTGGGGCGCGCGTCTCGCCCGCCTCGCTCGCCGCGTGCCACGCTCATACCGCCCGCTTGTGCCGCATGGGGAAACACAACGTCACGAGGTTCACGCAGAGCCGACTCGCCAACCGCGCGAACGCCTCATAGTGCCGCTGCGCCTGCGCCTCGACGTCGCTCGCCGACACGCCCGCGGCGGCGAACTCATCCGGCCGCTCTCGAAGATACGTCCGAATCCCGGCCAGGTCGCTCTCGAAGTGATACTGGAACCCAAACGTTCGCACGCCCGCGCGAAAGGCCTGAATCGCACACCCCGCGCTGCTCGCCAGCGCCACCGCATCCTTGGGAAGTTTCGTCACCTGCTGCCCGTGCAGACAGAACTGCGGCGAGTTCCACGCGATTCCCGCGAGGACCGGTTCGAGTTGCCCGGCCATGTTCAGCGACACCGTGTGAAAGCCGGCCTCGGGCCGTTCCATCGGCGCTACTTCGCCGCCCAGCGCGGCCGCGATCAACTGATGACCGAGACAGATGCCGATTACCGGCAGCCCGCGATCGTGGGCGGACTTGATGAACTGCATCTCCTCTCGCAGCCAGGGCAGATTGTCGCCGACATTCTGCGGGCCGCCGAGCGAGATCACGCCCTCGACGTTGTCCAGGTCCGCCGGCACGCCCGCGCCACCCGCATCCGCCGGAAGATCGAGACGCCGAATGTCCAGACGAATGCCATGGTCGCGAAGCGTCGCGCCCAGTCGCCCCGGCCCGCCGATGTCGCTGTGCTGAAAAACGATGATCGCCATGCGCGATCGTAGCGGTCAGCGGGAACCGAGGCGCACGGTCTGTGCCACCGTCCGCGCTCCGCGGTCGGTGTTTCCGTGTCTCGATCGGAAGTTGCTGCGCGAATGTGGCCCGATGCACCGACCGGCCGCGAAGACTCCGCCGGTCGGTGGCATAAACATCGCGACGGTGCTTTCGATCAGTGCCGGCAGCCACACCCCGCGCCCGTCGACTTCGCTCCCCCACCGCCGCAACATCCGCCGTGATCCTCGGGTTTGCTCATCAGGATGCGCCCGACGGGGCGTGGCCCGCAGCACCCGATCGGCCGTCCTTCATCCTCTTCCTCAACATCCTTCTTGTTGCGCCCGGCCTCAATGAGACTCAGCACATACGGCACAAAGAACAGCGCGACCACGCCAAGTGGAATCAGCGGCGACACATGCACGCCAAACCGCGGCAACAGCACCCAGCACGCCACCGACAACCCCGCCCCAATCACCACCGCGACCACCAGCCGACGCCCAACGCCGGAGAGGGGTGTGATGTCATCGCCTTGCGAGGACATGCCGCTTATCGTCGATTCCGACTTCGTGTGTATGGAACCCATTGCGCACAATCATAGCGGGATACCGTGGGCGGCAACGACACTTCCTGCTGATCCTACGATTGCGCGATTCAGACTCATCCGATTCGGCGCCACGACGGCAAGGATCGTTGAAGCGAATCTACAAGCGGCTTCTTCGGGCTAGGTGAATCGTGCGCCCACATGCGGATCGCACGCGCGGCGCTTCGAACTGCCTGCCTTCCGAGTGGCCGTCCCTTGTAGTCGGCCGATTCGTTCACAGTCTCACCGTTGCCGGCGTGAATCCACGTCTCGACATGGCGACGTGGAATGAGCACGACGGCGGGATCCTCGGACGAGATAGCCCCCGATTCATCCACATGGGCGCGGCGATCATCTACGGAGTGGTGGTCGGCATCGACGAAGACAATGAGGAGTGTTCTGGCCCGCGTATTCCGTCTTCTGCACGCTGCAAGTTCAGCGGGCAGGGACTTGATGACCCAGCCGACGTTGCCTCCATGCACTTCACGACTTGCGTTTCGGACTCGGAACTTCGGGGGCCGCGTTGAATGGCCGCACTCGTTGAGGTACTCACGAACGAGCCGCTCATGCGCGTCATCCTCGCAGAGCAGCACGACTTCCGAGACTCGTTCACTCACGCTCCCACCCCCGGGCAACAAGTTCTGCCGCAGACAGTCCGGTCTCCGCCGCGTCAGCGAACGGCCGGGCGCGTACATGGCGACCATCCGGACGCTCCAGCAGCAACCCTTCCTTGAACGCCATCCGGTTGAGAACCTCGGGATGGTGTGATGCGATCAAAACCTGCGCTGGCGAAGGTTCATCTTCGGCTTTGGCGAGCAACCTGGCCAACCACGGCTGAATCTCACTGAGCGCAATGAAGTTGTCTGGTTCGTCGAAGCAGACCGTCGCTCCATTTCGGATCGCAAAATGCAGTACGGCATACAAGCCGATGAGAACTCGCTGTCCGTCGGACATCTCGCTGAGCAGGCATTCCCACTCGGGCGTGCCCGCCGCCCCATTTGAAACGGGCGCCATCCGAATCTTGATCTCGCGCCGACGATCACCCGCATCTTCCAAACGCATCGAAACGAACCCTTCGATGACTTCCCTCAAGTCGTTCATGTACGCGGCATCCGTTTCCTCCTGCCGCAAGTGGCGATACCAATCCGCGAAATTGGACAAGTGCTGGTCCGGGTTCCGCACTTCTTGCGACGCCACGCCAGACATCCGGCGTGGATCGGGACTCACAAGCAACATCGATGCGAGCCATCGCTTAAACCACATCAACTTCTTGTTGTCTGGACGCTCGGTCACGACTGTCGCCAAGGCCGAGCGATGCCAGTCGGACGTGAAATGAACGTACTTTCTTCCATCGAGTTTGTCATTGTAAAGGCCCACCTCGCTCTCGACGAATCGGAAGATCGGCTTGCCATTGAAATCTACCTCCTCGCGCAGCACGCGCGGCCTCGCAGGTCGCCCCCAGGAGTCCACCACCAGCTTCATCGTGTACTCGCCGCCGTTGCCTTCCACGGTCAGTTCAAACGTCTGTTCCGCATTGCCTCCCCAGCGAGTCAGCGTCGAGCCGAGGAACCGGTCGTCTCCCGGCTCACCACGGGCGCAGAAGTCACGCAAAAGCGTGAACACGTCAAAAAGTGTCGACTTCCCCGAACCGTTCGCGCCCAAGATCAGTCGCGGACTGCCCAAGCGACATTCGAAGTTGACCATGCACTTGAAGTTGTCCACACACACTCGCGTTAGCATCGCGTGCATTCTACGCGACCGGCCCCCACGCCCGCCACCCGCCTGCGTACTATCCGAGTTCCCGCCATGACACCTGCCATCCGCATGACCGGCCTTCGCAAGACCTTCGGCACGAAGGTGGCCGTGGAGCGCCTTGATCTCACCATCCCGCGTGGCACGCTGACGGGGTTCATCGGTCCCAACGGCGCGGGCAAGACCACCACCATCCGCATGGTCATGGCGATCATCTTTCCCGATGCGGGACAACTTGAAGTCCTCGGCCGTGCGTCCGCGTTTGAGTCCAAGGATCAGATCGGCTATCTGCCCGAGGAGCGCGGGCTGTATCGCAAGATGCGCGTCGGCGGGTTCCTGCAATACATGGCGCGGCTCAAGGGTGTGGCCCCCGCCGAGGCCAGACGCAGGACACGGCAATGGCTCGATCGCGTCGAACTCGCCGATTGCTACAAGAAGAAATGCGAGGAACTCTCCAAGGGCATGCAGCAGAAGGTGCAGTTCATCGCGGCCGTGATTCACGATCCGGAACTGATCATCCTCGACGAGCCGTTCTCCGGGCTGGACCCTGTCAATGCGCGGCTTATGCGTGAGTTGATCGACGACATGCACCGCCAGGGCAAGACGATCATCTTCTCGACGCATGTGATGTCGCACGCGGAGCGGATCTGCGATCACGTCGTGATGATTCACCAGGGGCGGAAGATGCTTGATGCATCGCTGCCTGAGATTCGGGCGCGCTATGACCCGCGCACGATCGTCTTCGAGCCGGCCGAAGCAGGAAGCCCGACCGTGAGGGAGGGCTCTCACATAGGAAGCCCGACCGTGAGGGAGGGCTTGAGTTCCGACATGGCAACCGCCGACACCCGCCACGGAGTGGCGGGCCACCCAGAAGCCGACACCCGCCACGGAGTGGCGGGCCACCCGGCAAGCCCTTCCTCACGGTCGGGCTTCTCATGCGACCCGCGCACCGCCCTCGCCCACATCCACGGCATCGAATCCCTCACCTCGCGCGATGGCGCATGGGAGGCCCGCGTCCACGATTCCGCCGACCCGCGCGACATCATGGCTCGCATCTTTCAGGCCATGCCCGTCACACGAATCGAACTCCACAAGCCCACACTCGAAGACATCTTCATCGACATCGTCAAGAGCACGGCCGAACCCACAGCCGCCGCCAACCTCCGTGCCGCGCTTCGCGAAAGCGCCGCCGAAGTCGGAGCCGACGCATGATGAACAAGATTCTCAGCGTCGCGGCGCGCGAGTACAAAGCCACGGCCATGACCAAGGGCTTCATCATCGGCGCGTTCATCGTGCCGGCCGTGGGCCTGGCCGTCCTTTTCATCATCGTGATCCTCATGGCCGGCATGAAAGCTCCGCGAATCGAGGGAACGATCGCGGTGATCGATCGCTCCGGCGAAGTGCTGTCCGGGCTTGAGTCGCGGTTCTCCCCCGAGGCGATGAAGGCTCGCGAAGCGGCCCGGCGCGAGGCCATGCGCGATGCGATGTCGAAGATCGGCCCGAGGATGCCCGGCTCGGCGAGCTCGGAACAGGCGATGGACATGGGCGCGAGCCTGGCGCTGGGCGATGGCGCGTCGCTCACCATCGAACCCCTCCCGCCCGACACGAACCTTGAGGCCGCGCAGCAACCCATCCGCGGGGGTTCCGCGAAGGATGGCGGGCGCATCGCGCTGGTCGTTATCGATGATGACGCCGTGCGAAAGTCAACCGAGGCCGACCACTTCGGCGCGTATCAGATGTTCGTCAAACCGAAACTGCACATGATGGTGCAGGAGGACATTCGCTCGGCCGCGCGAGAGGCGCTCCTCGAAGCGCGATACCGCGCCAATGGGTATGACCCCGCGCAGATCAAGGCGCTCACCACCGTTGGCGCCCCGGCCGTGCAGGAACTCACCGAAACCGGCGAACGCGAATCCAGCGAGTTCATGGCCGCGGTGATGCCGATGCTCTTCATGATCCTGCTGCTGTTTTCGGTGATGATCGGGGGGCAGTTCCTCGTCACCACGACCATCGAGGAGAAGTCCAACCGCCTGGCCGAAGTTCTCCTCAGCGCCGTCTCGCCCATGCAACTCATGTCCGGCAAGATCATCGGACAGATGTTCGTCGGCTTCACGCTCATGGCGATCTACGGCGGGATTGGCCTGATCTCGCTCATCATCCTTGCCCGCGCGGATGTCATTTCGCTGGGGCTTATCGCGTACATGCTCGTCGCGTATGTCGTATCGTACTTCCTCATCGCGGGCGTGATGGCGGCGATCGGCGCGGCCGTCAATGACTACCGCGAGTCGCAGGCGCTGCTGGTGCCCGTGATCCTCGTGCTGATGATTCCATACTTCCTCGCGATGCCGATCGCGATGAATCCGGACTCGCTGTTCGCGATCGTCTGCTCACACCTGCCGCCGATCAGCCCGTTCACCATGCTCATCCGCATGACCTCGACCAGTCCCCCCCCCTGGTGGGAGGTCATCCTCTCGCTTTCGATCGCGACCGCGGCCATCTTCCCCGTCCTGTGGGCCGCGGGCAAGGTCTATCGCATCGGCCTGCTCATGTACGGCAAACCGCCAAACCTCGGCACGCTGATCAAGTGGATCCGCATGGCGTAGCTCCCTCGGAACCCCGCCGCCGGGTAACCCGCCAATCCGTGGCGGGTCCGTCGCGACGAAGACGTACTCGTCGCCGTTCATCTAAGCCCATGAACCGCTCACGGAGCGAGCGGTCCACCCAGGCAAACCTGTCCGCCAAACCGATCCCCTACTGTGCATGACCCATGCCCACGCGCCGCGTCATCATCCTCGGCTCCACAGGCTCCGTCGGAACGCAGGCCCTCGATGTCATCGCGCATCTCAACACGCTTCACAACCACGGCCAGTGGCCGGACAACTTCACCATCGTCGGCCTGGCCGCAGGTTCCAACGCGGAGCACCTCGCCCAGCAGGCCACGGCCCACGGCGTGCGCGACCTCGCCCTCGCCGAAGGTGTACAGCCCACGGCCACCGACGCCCGCTGGCGCATCGGCCCCGACGCCGCCACCCAACTCATTCACGATGTCCCATGCGATCTGGTCATTGCCGCCATCGTCGGTGCTGCGGGCCTGCACGCGACGCTCGCGGCCGTCACGCGCGGACGCGATGTCGCTCTCGCCAACAAAGAGTCCCTCGTCTGCGCGGGGGAACTGGTGGTGCGCGAGGCACGGCGGTCAGGCTCGCGACTGCTGCCGATCGACAGCGAGCACGCGGGCGTCTGGCAGTGCCTTCAGGCCGTCAATGCCGAAACGTCCATCACGCCGCATGATGCCCCCCCCCTGTCCCCCCCCCTTGTCGCGTCGCGCGAGGTTGTCCGTGTGATTCTCACGGCCTCCGGCGGGCCGTTTCGCAACCAATCCCTCGCGCAGGTCTATCACGCCCCGCGCGCCATGGCCCTGGCCCACCCAACATGGAACATGGGGCCAAAAGTCACGCTCGACTGCGCCACGATGATGAACAAGGGCCTCGAACTCATCGAAGCCCACTGGCTCTTCGGCCTGCCCGCGGACAAACTCGGCGCGATCATTCACCCCCAATCGCTCATCCACAGCCTCGTGGAACTCGTCGATGGCTCGACGCTGGCGCAACTCGCCCCGACTGACATGCGCATGCCGATCCAGTACGCCCTGACGTTCCCCCGCCGTGCCCTCACTCCCGGACCTCGCCTCAACTGGCAAACCCTCGCCCGTCTCGAGTTTCAACCTCCCGATCCCGAACGCTTTCCCGCGCTGGGGCTCGCCATGCGCGCGATCACCGAGGGCGGCACAACCGGCGCAATCCTCAACGCCGCCAACGAAGAGGCCGTCCATGCTTACATCCGCGGCGACATTCCCTTCGGCCGTATCGTGGAGTTGACGGCCGAGACGTGTGAAGGCGTGGCCAGCGCGCCGATCGGGTCGCTGGCGGACGTTCTGTCGGCGGATGCGGCCGCGCGAGAGGCCGTACGCTCCGCAATTGTGCGATAGTCGCACGCCGGTCGTGCGCGCTGTATGATCCCGGCATGGCCCCACCTCCTCGCGTGCTCATCATCGACGACGGCGGACTCGCGGCCCTGGCCGCGTGCATCGCCGCCCGCATCGATCATCAGCGTCACGAACCGCTGCCCAGCGAACACGGCCCGGTCGTGTGGTCGCCGGGCGGAAACGGACCCGAGGCGCACCGTCGTCGCGATGCGGCCGCAGCGCACGCGGCGCATTGCGATCTGCACTTCCTCGACTCCGCCGATGATGCGCTGCGCGATGCCACGGATGACACGCAATTGCTGCTCGATGCCGCCGAACAGGCCGTGGGCATGGGCATCGCGCGGGTCATCTGGCCTGTACATCGCCTTGGGGGCGCCGATGCGCCCGCGCTGGATGATGCGGCCAAGGCCGTGGACCGCGCGCTGCTCGTCACGCGGCTGATCGCCCTCGACGCCGACGTACACAACCTTCCGAACTTCATCATCGAGACGCCTTACGCCGACCTCACCGACAAGCAACTCGCCGAACTCGCGGCCGACCTCGATGCACCCGCGCACCTGTGCTGGTGGCACAGTTCGCCGGCCGCATCGTCCACGCTCGCCGAACTCGCGGCCACCGAACGCACGCGCTGGACACGCGTGCTCTCCGACGCCGGCGTCGCGCTGCCGCCGACGCCGTAAGAAGCCCGACCGTCAAAGGTCACACAGCGCGTGGCAAGGGCAAGCCTTCAGGCTTGCCCGTGCTTGGACTGTCCACGGCTTGCCATCGCAGGAAACATCGAAGTCGCCTACGGCGACTTCGATGGCACGCCAATTAAGAAGACCGACCGTGAGGGAGGGCTTGGAAGCGGCGTGCGGCGCTTGAGTCATGCCACTCACCTGCGGCACTTGTGCGAACGCCGGTTGTGACGCCGTGAATCTCCGCTCATCTCGCGAACATACTTCCCCCAAAGGAAAAGCCCGCCTCGGAGAGGCGGGCTACTCAGGTGTCTCGTGCTTGCACGCGAGGCGTGGGTCAGTTCATCTGCGCCACTTCCGCCACGGTTTCATCCGGCGGCGGTTCTTCGACGTGGATGGTGCCGAGGAAGTTGGACTCCAGTTTGGCGCGGATCTTTTCCATCGCCTTGTTCTGGATCTGTCGCACACGTTCCTTGGTGACGCCGATGATCTGGCCAACCTGTTCGAGGGTCATGGGGCGCTCGTTCTCGCCGCTTTCGAGGCCGAAGCGGTGTTCGATCACCGTGCGTTCCACGTCGGTCAGGTCGGCGCGGTTTTCGATGACGATGCGTTTGACCTCGTCGGCCGCGTCTCGCTCGAAATCGGCGCGTTTGACCTCGAGGAAGTTGGACCGTTCCAACTTGGGGTCGAAGTCGGTGGGGAAGCGCTGGCGATACTTGCTGAGCTTCATGCCCTGACGGCTGAAGGCCTTGAGGATCGCCCGGCAGGCGTAGGTGCTGAACTTGTAGCCACGTCCGGCGTCGAACTTGTCCACCGCGCGCAGCAGAGCCATGTTGCCTTCGCTGACGAGGTCGGCGAAGTCAACTTCGCTCATGCGCGTTCGCTTGGCCATCGCCAGGACCAGCGCGAGGTTGGTCTCGGCGATCTGTTCGCGAATGCGTTCGCTCTTGCGATACCAGCGGAGAATCTCGTCGGCCTGATCGCGCGTGGGCTTGCGCGAGGGGCTGGCCCACACATCCTGCTGGAGTTTCCAGACGCGATACCGCGCGTAGTTGAACTGGTGGAAGAGGACTTTCTCTTCCGCGCCGGTGAGGATCACCTGCTGCGTGCTCTTGACGGTGCGCGTGCGCGAGGATGACAAGTCGTCCATGACGGGGTGATACCACGTTGTGTCCGGCTTGGCGATCTCGGGGGCGTTGTCATAGATCTTCGGCTCCGCGTCGCTCTCATAGAACGCGGGGCTGTCGATGAAGTCCTGCTCCTGCGACATGATCTGGTTCAGGAGTTTCTCGTCTTCCGTGCTCAGCGCGCGGCGGACCGGCGATGTCCCCCGATCACCCGCATCCACCACGGACACGCGATGACGACGGCGCACCTGCTCCATGGGCGTGGGCGTTCGTCGAGTCAGTCGGCTCATCAGCGGTTCCTCAGTCCTTTGTGGTTGCCGGCGAGCCTGAGACTGGCCGGGGTTTTCTGTCACCATGTGTCACTCAGTGTCGTTCGTCTTCAGGTCTTGTTCCGATTCCGTTGCCCGTCCATCCGGGCCGCACCAACTCCGCCGATGCCTCAGCCCCCAGGCCGATCATCCGCTCGTGCCCGATCCAACACACTCTCTCACACCCCCACCCATAAACCCGTCGCATGAACCTGGACGCTGAATCGCCCAATAACCAACGCGCGGGCCTTCATTCCTGCCTCTGTAGGTACGTTTGAAGGGCAAAAAAGTTTCAAGCACTCTGGAATCAATCAAATCTCGTACCGTACTTCAGACCTCCGTTCCCCTACGCCCAGAACGCAGGGCAAACACCTGTATTCCACCATCCACGTCATTTGACGCCCGCGACCCCGGCATCTAGGCTCCTCTTGGCGAGCCGGTCTCGCCCCGAGCCTCACGGCCAAAATTCCGAGCCTACAGGATACTCGGAATTCAAGCCACTGCAAGTGCAAAGTCTTCCCCATTCCGCTTGTCCACAGGCGATCAAGCCGTCCCAGAACCGTTTTCCACCCGTAAGGAGTTGCGCCCATGCCATTTACGCTCCCAAATCTTCCCTACCCCGCAGAAGCCTTGGAACCACACATCGACTCGCGGACCATGCAGATTCACCACGGAAAACATCACAACGCCTATGTGACCAACGCCAACAAAGCCCTCGAAGGCACAGAATGGGCCAGCAAGTCCGTCGAGGAAGTCATCGCCAATCTCGCCGCGATCCCGGCCGACAAACGCACGGCCGTGCGAAACAACGCAGGTGGCCACGCAAACCACACGCTCTTCTGGCAGATCATGGCTCCGGCCGGCAAAGGCGGCGGCGGTGAACCCACCGCCGCACTGGCGGCCGCGATTCAATCGTCCTTCGGCACGCTCGATCATTTCAAGGAAGAGTTCGCCAAGGCCGCGATGACGCGATTCGGCTCCGGGTGGGCCTGGCTCGTCGTCAAGGGGGGGGCGGTCTCGATCTGCTCCACGGCCAATCAGGATTCCCCGCTCATGGGCGAAGCCATCGCCGGCTGCTCAGGCACGCCGATCCTCGGACTCGACGTGTGGGAACACGCGTACTACCTCAAGTATCAGAACCTCCGCGCGGACTACATCACCGCATGGTGGAACGTCGTGAACTGGACGGCCGTGGCGGAACGGTTTGCCAAAGCGCGCAGTTGAACCGAAGCTCATCCCGCTTCAAATTGTGCCACCGACCGCGCTTCGCGGTCGGTGCATGGAGCGCATGTCTCAAGAAATCGTGAATCATCGCTGTGGCCGCACCGACCGACTCCGAAGACTCCCTCGGTCGGTGGCATTCATGCGGAGGGGAGTCGGCCTTCATATGCTCTCCACGTTGGCTGGAGATTCTCGTGCGAAGGCAGAACGTCGCCCTGACCATTTTCCTCCTTGGCCCGCTTATTGTGCTGGCGATCCTGTGCTGGCTGATCGCGGCGTCGGTGCGTGACGCGGCCGAGCATGAGGCGGAGCGAAACGCGGCACCGCGATCGACGTCGGTCAGTCCCGGGCCGTAGAGTCCCCAGCGGGGGGGCCGGTGCGGCATCATCCGCGGAAACCGCA
>CAZTPJ010000014.1:0-60613 GCA_964614515.1 uncultured Phycisphaeraceae bacterium
TTCGACGACCACACACCTTCGACGTTGTCAGCGATGTGCAACTCGAGAGTGCATAGTTCGATCAAGCTTCGTTGCAGCCGGGGTCAAACGTAGCGCCAGGGTGGCCCGTATCACCGCCACTGAAACGGCAGAAGTTCTATGTGTCCCGGCGCTAGACGACGCAAAGCCCGAGCCAGGTCGCCTCGAAGCCACACCTGTGGAATGGGCGCTTTTAGAAGGCGCCCGTCCTCTCCCCTTATTACTTCACCGGCTCGATCGGGCGACAGAACAACCGAATCGATACTATCGAGCGCGAAGCCCTTTCGGCTTGTATAGAGCGCAGATTCCAACTGATCATTCACACGTTTCCACACTGCCTCACCGCAGGTTTCGCACGCGATTGATTCTATATTGACCTTGACAAACGCCGTTTCCGGAAGCACCATCGTCGCCAATACCTGCCACCAGCGTTCCTTCGGAGCCTTGCGCCCAGTCTGTTGCACCTCGCGAACAGGCAACTCAATCCCATGCTCGCTCTGCAGGGCCTGGCGAAGCGACTCCGAAAAGAAGAAACCAGGCCCATAGGCAAGACCTGTATCCGCGATAAGAGACTTCCGCGCAAGTGCGGCGGCCGGGATTCGCGCAGACGACGATTGAACCACACCCGCTCCGCACGTCGGACACATTCGTGTCTCATCCCAATCCGCGATGTCATCAAAGCCAAGGATGTGGTCCGAGCCTAACGGAATCTCCACCTCGGTTCTCTGCGAGAGACAGAACGAAAAGAGCCCGATGTCCTCTAACTCGTGGTCTTCGTATTCAACATCTTCATGTACGTCGAGAAATCGAATCAGCAACTGATCCGCCAGCGCCTCGATTTCCGGCCTCCATCGAACATCGTCATGGGGAGAGGTGACGCGATAGTGCCTGGGCTCATGGCGCTGCTTGCCAATGCGATAGCCAGCCTGCTTCAGGCGAGTCATTGCTGCGACAAATGTCGGATGCGACTCGTCGCGAGGGAAAAAGTAGATTGTGTATGTCTTGACCATACGCGCTTGGCTTCCACACTACACAGCCACGGCTTCGTGGGCAAGTCGGGCCACTCTTTCATTGGTGACTCATCGAGCCGCACGCCATGGCCTCGCCAAAGGTTGGACCCGGCTTGGGCGAACTCGGCATCCCCTCAGGACTCGAATATCCAACGTCCCCGCACCCCCTCATGCTCACGGCCCCCCCGAGGCCATGGCTCGCGGCTATCGCCCAGATCCCCCCGCCGCGCCAACACCGCCCCCCGCTTCGTGTACAATCGCCGCATCCATGCCCGCCGACTCCGCCGCAGATCGCGACCTCAAACACATCGAACGCGCCATCGCCGCGCGGCACACATGCATCAGCATCGTCACGCCAGAAGAAGACCACGCGCGACACCTCATCACCACGGCCGTCGCCGGAACCACAGGCGGCCTGTGGTGGTGGTCCGCGAGCCGCGGCATTCACTCCGGCCCCCTTGAGAACAATCCCGCCGATCCATCCATGACCGACGCCACGGCCGCGCTCAACCACTTCGCCCACACGCTCGACGGCCCCGGCGCGTGCGTCATGCTCGACCTGACCGATCATCTCTCCGACGCCCGCACGCTCCGCGCCCTGCGCGATGTCATCCGCAGATTCCGCCGACGCGAACTCTCACTGATCCTGCTCGATCACGCGGCCAATCTTCCGCCCGTGATCGCCGCCGAGGCCGTGACGATCGACATCTCGCCCCCGGACGAAGCCGAACTCGAACGGATCATCCGCTCCACGCTCCAAAGCGAAAACATACGGCAGAAGATCGACGTGACCATCCGCCGCAGCGAACTTCGCACGATTGTTCGCAACCTTCGCGGCCTGACGCGCACGCAGGCCGAGCAGATCATCCGCGAAACCATCGTCGAAGACCGTCGCTTTCACGCCGACGACATCAACACCATCCTCGCCCACAAGCGCCAACGCCTCGGCCGTGGCGGAATCCTCGAGTATGTCGAAGCGCCCGTCGATTTAACATCCATCGGCGGCCTCGGCAATCTTAAGAAGTGGCTTTCGCATCGGCAGAACGCGCTGAGCGAAGAGGCCGTGGAGTTCGGCCTCTCCCCCCCGCGCGGCGTGCTCCTCCTCGGCGTGCAGGGCGCGGGCAAGTCCCTCGCGGCCAAAGCCATCGCGACGGCTTGGCAACGCCCCCTCCTGCTCCTCGACGCCGGACGCCTCTACGACAAGTACATCGGCGAGTCCGAGCGCCGCCTGCGCGATGCCCTCAGACAAGCCGAGATGATGGCCCCCATCATCCTCTGGATCGACGAGATCGAGAAGGGTTTCGCCTCCGCCGCCTCGCAAAGCACCGACGGCGGACTCTCACAGCGAATGTTCGGCACCCTCCTGACATGGATGGCCGAACACACCGCCCCCGTCTTCCTCGTCGCCACGGCCAACAACATCGACGCCCTCCCGCCCGAACTCCTGCGCAAGGGCCGCTTCGACGAGATCTTCTGGGTCGATCTGCCCAGCGCCGCAGCACGCCGCGAAATCTTCGCCATCCACATCAAAAAGCGCGGACGCGATCCCAAGTCCTTCGACCTCGACGCCCTCGCCACGGCCAGCGAAGGCTACAGCGGCGCCGAGATCGAACAGGCCGTCATCGCCGCGCTCCACGAATCCTTCGCCAACAAGAAACCCGTCAACACCGCCAAAGTCAAACGCGCCCTCGCCGCCTCGCCCCCCCTCTCCGTCACCATGGCCGAACGCATCGCGGCGCAGCGAAGATGGGCAAAGGGGAGATGCGTGGGGGCGGAGTGAGGCCCTCGGACGAGCGGACCGACCGTGAGGACGCGCTCCGCTCAACGAGATACCCGGTTGTCAAGAGGCACGTGGCCAGGAAAATTGACGCCTAGCACCCTCAAGCCTGTTTCGTCACGAGGGACACGGATTAATTGTGCCACGGACGCTGCCCCCGACTTCAGGGATGCGGGCTGCGCCGGATTTCACGACCCTGCGGCGCTGGGTGTTTGAGCGATGGTCCCAGGGTTGGCGTATCCTGTTGCGATGACACCTTCGGATACGAACGCGCTCGGTGTGGGAACATCGCGGTTGGACTTGCACAATCAAGGACTTGTCTCCGCTGTCGTCCACCGCACGGCTCGGCACGTCGCCGCGACGACGGTGAGCGACCGACGTGCCCTCGCACAGGTTTTCACGCCAGCGAGCGTGGCCCGATTCATGGCGGCTCGGGTGTCCCAAATCCAAGGCGAGTTCACGTTTATCGACGCAGGCGCGGGCGTGGGAGTGCTCGCGGCCGCGATGTGTGAGCGCATCGCGGCGATGCCCGAGCCCCGGCGTATCATCGCGGAGTTGTACGAGACTGACACAAGGGTCCTTCCGGCGCTGCGGCAAACCATCGAGGACTGCCGACATGCGCTTGACGTGGCGGGGCACTCGCTGGAAGCAACAATTCACAATGAAGATTTTGTGCTCCGCCGCCCAGTAGCTTCGCTGTACGCGCCAACGCCGCGCATCGGGTACGCGGACGTGGTGCTGATGAACCCGCCGTATGCGAAACTCGCGAAAAGTTCGCCGCAAGCCCGGGCATTTGCGGAGATCGTGCGCGGCCAGCCAAATGTGTACGCCCTGTTCATGGCCGCAGCTGTCGAGTTGCTACGGCCGGGCGGGGAACTGATCGCCATCACGCCCCGAAGTTACTGCAACGGTCTGTACTTTCGCGAGTTTCGGCGCTGGTGGCTCTCGCGTATGAGCTTGCGACACCTCCACTTGTTTGAGTCTCGCCGAGCGACGTTTATGGACTCAAAGGTCCTGCAAGAGAGCATCATTACGGTGGCGACGAAGCGCCCCGAGCCGCACAGGAGAGTTGTTGTAAGCGTGTCGCATGGCGCGGACGTGAGCGAAGCGAGGTCTGCGCCGCACGCAGTCACAACCATCATCGATGACGCGACCGGGGAGTGCGTGATTCGACTGCCCGCCGCTTCAAACGATGTCGAAATCATGCAGGTGGTGGAGTCATGGCCGGGCACGTTCGCGGATCGCGGGCTGCGGATTTCGACCGGCCCAGTGGTCGCGTTCCGGGCCGTTGAGCACCTATTGGACTCGATCGATCATCCGGACGCGGTTCCGCTTCTGGCGATTCACAACGTTCGACCCTTCGCGACGGTTTGGCCCATCGCCAAGGGAGACAAGCCCGTGGCCATCAAGGCGACCAACGGGGCCGCGTCCCTCGTGGTGCCCGCCCGGAACTACGTACTCCTGCGCCGATTCAGCGCGAGAGAAGAGCAACGCCGACTTATCGCTTCCCCCTACCTGCCGACCGCGGCGGAACGACTCCGCCCGATCGGGCTGGAAAACCACCTCAACTACGTGACGCATACCCGGCGGCAGTTGACGGAAGACGAGGTCCACGGGCTGGTTGCCCTGTTCAACTCCGCTCTGCTCGATCGCTATTTCCGCGTGGTCAGCGGCAACACGCAAGTAAACGCGACGGAGATCCGCGCGATGCCGTTTCCGGACTTGGGCGCGATCGCGCGCATTGGGCGGCGAGTGTCAGGCCTCAATGAGCACGACCGGGACCTGATCGAGTCACGCGTGCTCGAAACGCTCGGTGTGCCTCCGACCTTGGTCAACGGACCATCGGAGAGACAAACGTGAGCAAAATCGATAGCGCGGCGTCCATCCTACACGCACTCGGCCTGCCGAAGGCCCAGCAGAACAAGCGGTCGGCGTTGACGTTGCTCGCGCTGGCGGGACTACGGCCGAGGTCGGCATGGAAGGATGCGAAAGCCACCATGCTGCGCACGGTGGACATTATGGACTTCATGCGCGACGCGTACAAGCAGGACTATGCACCGAACAGTCGCGAGACCATTCGACGACAGACCCTGCATCAATTTGAGCAGGCCCGCATTGTGGACCGAAACCCTGATGACCCCAAGCGAGCGACCAACAGCGGGAAGAACGTCTATCGATTGACTGAACCGGCTCTGGCCGTTGTCGCAGCGTTCGGGAAGCGGAAGGACTTTGAGGCCGCCGTCGCCAGTTTCAAGGAGCGGTTTGGAGAACTGGAGATCTTGTATCGCGGCACTCGAAAACTGCATCGTGTTCCGCTGGTGCTGCCTGACGGCAAGAGGGTCACCTTGTCCGCCGGCAGGCACAACGAGCTGCATGCCGCAATCGTTCGCGAGTTCGGCCCGCGATTCGCTCCTGGGGCTCGCCTCCTGTATCTGGGCGACACGGCCCGAAAGCACGCAGTCTTGAACGCTGAAGCGATTGCAACCCTTGGCCTGAGACTGACCGAGCATGACAAACTGCCCGATGTCGTTCTGTATGATGACAAGCGCGGTTGGCTCTTCTTGATCGAAGCCGTCACTTCGCATGGCCCCGTCTCGCCAAAAAGACACTTGGAACTCGAGGCTGCGTTCGGAAAGGGCACGGCTGCTCGCGTGTATGTGACGGCGTTCCCCGACGCAGCAACGTTCCGTCGCTTTGTCGTGGACATCGCGTGGGAGACGGAAGTGTGGCTCGCGAGCAGTCCCGACCACCTGATTCACTTTGATGGCGAGAAGTTCCTAGGACCGTATGCACAGTAGCGCGTTGTCCGACGATTGAACCGCCACTCACGCCCTGTCCAATGCTCCAGCCGCGCGGAACTGCCGAACGCTCATCAGGTCAGGGCCTCCGCTGTGCGCTGCCGCATCTTCACCACCGTGCCGCGCTCTGACCATCGCAACCCCCACTCCCCTACCATCCCCCTCATGCCCCTGGTCCTCTACAACACGCTCACGCGCCGCGAGGAGCCTCTCTCCCCGGCCGACCCCGCGCGGGTCACGTTCTACTCCTGCGGCCCCACTGTCTATGACGATGCCCACATTGGAAACTTCCGCACCTTCCTCGCCGCCGATGTCCTGCGGCGATGGATCGAGAGTCCGTGGTGCGACGTGACCGCGCCCGGCGGCACGGCCGTGTCCGGCCCGCGAACCGTTCGCCACGTCATGAACATCACCGACGTCGGACACATGACCGACGATGCGGAGGGGGGGGAAGCGGGCGAGGACCGCATGGCCGTGGCCGGGCGACGCCTGGCCGAGGCGAAAAAGGCGGGCAAGTTGCCCGCCGGCGTCGAGATCAACCCCGGCGATCCGTATGCCATCGCGCGCTTCTATGAATCGCGGTTTCTCGACGATGCGCGGGCGCTGGGGCTGAAGATCGCCATCGAACGCGAGCGCGACCCCACGCTCATGCCGCGCGCCACGGACAACGTGCCTGCGATGATCGCCGTGATTTCTCGACTCATCAACGGCGGACATGCCTATCTCGTCGGCACGGCCCCACGCCGCATCGTGTACTTTCGGGTGAAATCGTTTGCGCCCTACGGGCGTCTCAGCGGCAACACGCTCGAGAATCTGCGTGAGGGCGCGGGCGGGCGCATCGCCGGTGAACATCAGGCGCAGAAGGAACACCCCGCCGACTTCCTCTTGTGGAAAGAGGACGCCTCGCACATCATGCAGTGGCCCAGCCCGTGGGGCGCGGGATATCCGGGCTGGCACATCGAGTGCAGCGTGATGTCGCTGGCCGCACGCGGCGACAACGCCAACGCAGCCACGCTCGCCATCGCCGATGCCCTGCCGGTTATCGACATTCACTCCGGCGGCGAAGACAACATCTTCCCGCACCACGAGTGCGAACTCGCGCAGTCGTGCTGCGCCTTCAACGCGGACCCCGGCGCCGCCCCCTTCGCCGCGCACTGGTTCCACGCGCGCCACCTGCTCGTCGAAGGCGACAAGATGTCCAAGAGCAAGGGCAACTTCTACACCGCACGCGACTTGTTCGCACGCGGTGTTGAACCCGCCGCCCTGCGCCTCGAACTCATCCGCACGCACTATCGCACGAACGCGAACTTCACCATGCAGGGCCTCACCGACGCTCAGCGCATGGTCGATCGCTGGCGACGATTCGTCGATCGCGCCGCCCAGGGCTCCGGCATCGGCGACACGCCCGCACGCGACGCCGCACGCGGCGAAATCACCGCCGCCATGAATGCAGACCTCAATCTCTCGGGCGCCATCGGCTCGCTCAACGCCTGGATGGCCCGCATCGAAAACCCCGTCCGCGCTGACGCCGAGTTCATCGCAGAGTTCGATCACACCCTCGGCATCCTCGAACGCGAACGGCCGCAGTCAGCCGAAACCGATATCGGCATCTTCGCCCCCGGCCTCGCCGCCGACCCCGCGGTCATCGCCCTGCTCGTCAAGCGCCGCGCCGCCCGCACGGCCAGGGATTTTGCAACGTCAGATCGCATTCGAGATGAACTCGCCTCGATGGGCTATGCCATCAAAGATGTCGCGTGCGGAAAAGTTGAAGTGCGCCGCGCCTGACCAACCATGCTGAACCTGCCCTGGACCATCTGGCGATTCGCGATCGTGGAACTCTGGCGGCTGATTGCGCTGACCACGGCCGTGGTCGTCATCGTCATCGCGTTCGCCCTCACCGTCAAGTTCTTCGCCGAGGGCAAACTCTCTCCGCTGGACGCGATTCTGTTCATGCGGCTCACGGCGATTCCGATGCTGCAATATGCCCTGCCGTTCGCGGCTGGGTTCGCGGCGACGCTCACCTATCACCGCATGGCGCAGGACAACGAGCGCATCGCGGCGCACGGCAGCGGGATCGGACACGCGGCGCTGCTCGCGCCGGCGGCGGTGACGGGGCTGGTACTGGCCGTGGTGCTCGGAGTTCTCGTGCAGTTTACGATTCCGCGATACCTCCGCGACATGCAGGACATCGTCAGCGAAAGCGTGTCCAAGATGATCGTCACGTCGGTGCGCAATCGCGAGGCGATGGTGCATGAGCGGTTCATGGTCTTCGCCGATGATGTGCGGACGCAGCCGAGCGAGGGGGGGGCGGAGCGTCTGGTGCTCTTTGGCGTGCTGGTGGCCGAACTCGATTCCGACGGGCGCGTCAGCGGCGAAGCCTCCGCGCGACGCGCATGGGTCACGCTCTCGTCCCGCTCGCGGGAGGAAACGGGCACGCGCCACGGGCAGACGCGCGTCAGCGTCCTGCTCGAAGATGTCGTGGCCCGCGGCTCCCTGCATCGCGGCGAGTTCACCCGGCAGACCTTTGAGTGGACCGCGCCGGGTCCGTTCGATGATGATCCCAAGTTCCTCAACTGGCACGAACTTCGCGCCTCGCGCGCCGACCCGGCGAAATATTACAACATGATCGACATGCGACGCCAGCAACTCGCCTATCACATCGGCGAACGCGAAATCACCGGCGCTGTCCGCGGCGCCCTGCGCTCCGAACACCGTGCTACCCTCACAGGCGAGGATGGCCAGACCTTCATCATTCGCGCCTCGGGCATGAACTGGACCGGGCAGCGATGGGAACTCCGACCCATCGCCGGCCAGACGCGCATCGCCGTCGAACGACTCCCCGGATCCTCCCCCGACGCCAGCCGCGCGACGATCTTTCACACCGCCACCGCCGGACTCGTCACCGATGTCAACGCAGGTCTGGGCTTCAGCGGCTCGCTCCCGCTCCACCTCACGCTGGAGAACGTCGCGGTCACCACGGCCGCGGGCGAACCCGCGGGCACGCTCGAATCGCTCGAGTTCCGCAATCTTACATTCCTCGCGCGGCGCGACCCCATGCCCGAACTGCTCGCCCTCGACACGCAGGCGCTTCTCAACTCAGCGCACGAACGGCTCAACGCCGCCGATGACCCGTTCATCCGCGGCCCCCTGAACGAACTGACCTCGCGACTCGCCAAACTCGACAACGAAATCGTCAGCAAGCAGCACGAACGCTGGGCCGCCTCCGCCGCATGCCTGGTCATGGTCCTCGCCGGCGCGGTCACGGCCTTTCGACTCGGCCAGAGCATGCCGCTCACCGTATATTTGTGGAGTTTCTTCCCCGCGCTCTTCGCGCTCATCACCATCAGTTCAGGCCAGCACCTCACGCACCGCATGGGCGCCATCGGCCTCGTCTTCCTCTGGGGCGGCGTCGGGGCGCTGGGTGTGTACACCTTCGCTGCGTACATTCTCCTTCGTCGGCATTGACTCTCAGCCCCGGCCCGCGCCACGGCCACATGCAACCGCTTCGTGAAAGACACCGCACACAACACCGTCACGACTCACTCGTCCTCCGCGATGCGACGACTCTGGGGGGGGGGTCTGTTGACCATCCTGCTGATCGCCCTCGCTGTCACGCTCGCCCGGATTGCCTATCTCTGGCTGCTGTGTCCATACTCCCTCGTCGAAGATGAGGCGCAATACTGGGAGTGGAGCCGACGCCTCGGCTGGTCGTATTACTCCAAAGGCCCCGGCGTCGCCTGGCTCATTCGCGTGATGATCGAACTCTTCGGCACGTCTGAAGCCGCCATCCGCATGGGCGCGGCCATCAGCGGAGGCATCACGGCCTTCGCCGTCGGCGGCCTGACGCTCGACATGACGCGCAGCCGTCGCGCTGCGCTCTACGCCGTCGCCTGCGTCCTGCTCGCGCCGGTCCTGCTGGTTTCATCTTTCCTTATGACGATCGACGCGCCGTACATCGCGTGCTGGGCCGTCGCCTGCTGGGCCGCGTGGCGCGCCATGCGGCATCACTCCACGCCCGCGTGGATCGTACTTGGCGCGGCGATCGGTGTCGGATTCCTCTTCAAGTACACGATCCTGCTCTTGCCGCCGGGGCTGATCATCTTCGCGATGCTCGCTCGTGGGCACTCGCTTTCCGCCGAAGGCGAGCCAGGACCGCGCAGGACTCGATCGTCACCGCTGGCCGTCATTGCCTGCATCGTTGTCGCCCTGCTGGGCCTTGCGCCCGTGATGATCTGGAACGCCTCGCACGACTGGTCCACCGTGCGGCATCTGCTCGGGCATCTTCGTCTTGAAGGCGGGGATGTGATGCCCGCGCAGGCCGGCTCCTGGCAGTATCAGCCACGATGGACGCTCGAACTCATCGGCGCGCAACTCGCCCTCGTCGGCCCCAGTATCTTTCTCATGGTCTACGCCGCCTGGGCCGCCCTGCGCAACCGCCGAACGCAACCCGAAGCCTGGCCCGGCAACTTCTTCCTCATCTGCTGCGCTGCCCCAATTCTCTTGTTCTATCTCAGCGTCACCTTCTTGAACGAAGCCGAAGGAAACTGGCCCGTCGCGGGATACATCACGCTTTTCACGCTCGTCGGACGATACCTCGACCAGCACATGGCCGTCTATCACGCCCGCGTTCGCGACTGGCTCGCCCTGCCCACGCCGCGCCCGCGCCGCGGGTGGATTCGCAGACGCCCCGAAACCGCCTCACAGATCGCATGGCACGCCACCGTCGTCATCGGCCTGATCGTCGCCGTCGGCTCGCTGCGCCTCGATTGGGCCGCCATTCCCATCAACGCCGTCTACCGCACCATCACCAAGACCCCGTCGCGCGAGGAAGCACCGCCCGACATGCGACGCTCACTCCTCATCCCCATCTATCGTCTCACCGGCGGACCCGCCCTCGGCGCTGAAGTCCACGCCCTCGCAGAACAACTCCGCGAACGTACCGGCAAGGAACCGTTCCACATCGTCCAACACTACGGCCGGGCCAGCATTCTTGCGTTCTATCTCCCCGGCAGGCCCATCGTCTATTGCGGCAGCAGTCGGCTCGGCGGGCGCAAAACACAGTGGGACTTCTGGCCTGACACCGATCTCGACAATATGGACCTGCTTGGCGGTCGCCCGGCCGTGTTGTCGGGCGCGACACTCGAGCAATGGCAGTATCTGTTCACCACAGTGGAAGAACTCGGCGTCCTGGCCACCGAACCCCGATCACACCGTCGCTCGTTCCTCGGCCTTAACTACCTCGGCTTTCCCAAGCCGCAGCCTTCGCCATAATCTCACCATGAACCCGCCAACGGATGCCAGTTTCACACGTCGATTGCACACGGCCATGACGGCCGGGCGATGGCGCACTGTCGCCTTCGCGTGGGTCGCGATCTTCGTATTCTCGCTGGTCCTTGATCGACCCATTCACAATTTCTTCGATGGTCTTGCCTCGCAACGGGAAGATGACTGGTACGAGGCCGCGCGAGCGTTGGGCTTCCTTCCGATCTGGTTGATGATCGCGCTGGGCGTGGCCATCCATGCGCCGGGCGCGATTCGGCGCGGCGCGGCTGTGCTCATCGCGCCCGCGACCGCCGGACTCGCCGCCGAAATCCTCAAGGTCATCGTCGGACGCGAACGCCCTCGATTTACCGGCGGCTCCTACGTCTTCAGATCCATCGCGGAGCGATTTGACTCGCCGAGTCTCGGGTTCCCATCGAGCCATGTGGCCGTCGCCGCCGGCGGCGCGTTCATGCTCGCCATGCTCTGGCCGCGAACGTGGCCCGTCAGCCTCATCATCATCCTCGCCTGCACCTGGTCTCGCGTGTCGGAGCAGGGTTCGCACTTTGTGTCCGACGCGGCGGGGGCCGCGGCCATCGGCTACCTCGCCGCCCGACTCGCCCATAAACTTCTGCTGGCGCCCCGTGACCCGCCGACCAGCACGCCCGCGACCAGCACACCATGACGATCCTCGATCGACACATCGCCCGCGCCTTTCTCGTCAACGTCATCACGTTGCTGGTCATCCTCTTTTGCTTCATCGTCGCCGTGGATGTCTCGATCAACCTCGGCCGTTTCTCCGGCTCGGCCACCAAGACGATGGCCGAGCGCGGCGTCGAAGGCGGCTTCCTTTCGCAACTCTGGTGGTTCGCGTATGTCGTGTTCGACCTCTGGTGGCCGCGACTGCTCGTGCTTTTCAACTTCATCCTCGGCCTGGTGATGGTCGCGGCGATGGGGTTCACCTGCGCCCACATGGTCCGCCACCGTGAACTTGTCGCCATGCTCGCCGGCGGCATGCCGCTGCACACGGTGATCCGCCCGATCCTCATCTGCGCGATCATGCTCACGACCGTGCAGGCCGCGAATCAGGAACTTGTCGTTCCCTC
This sequence comes from uncultured Phycisphaeraceae bacterium, assembly GCA_964614515.1. Taxonomy (GTDB): domain Bacteria; phylum Planctomycetota; class Phycisphaerae; order Phycisphaerales; family UBA1924; genus CAZTPJ01. The sequence goes on from CAZTPJ010000014.1 coordinate 11,969, forward strand.
CATCGCCTCGCGACTTCCGCGCGACCCCGGCGACGCCGGACGCATCATCGAGCGAACCGACGCCGTGCCGCTGACATCCGACGGCCTCGGGCGTGTCATCTACGCCCGCGCCTTTGACGCCAACGCCGGCGTCCTCGCGGACCTGTGCATCTGGGAGCGCGATGAAACCGGGCGCGCCACGCGGCGCATCAGCGCCCCATTCGCCGCCTGGGATGGACGCGCCTGGAGACTCGACTCACCCACCGTCCTGTCGCTCATCGCCGAGCCGACGGCATCCCCCCCCCCGGCCCTGTTCGAGACCGACCTCGACCCCACGGCCCTGACCATGCGCCGCCACGCGCGGTACAGCCAGAACCTCTCCATCCGCAAACTCGGCGACATGCTCAGCCGCGGAGACCTGCTTGATGATCGAACGCGCGATGAACTCCAGCGCCTTCGCCTCGGCCGCGTCGCCACATGGCTCACCAACCTCCTCTCCCTGCTCATCTGTTTGCCTCTTTTTCTGCCAAGGGAACCTAGGGGATTCATCGCGCAGTCGCTCAAGGCGATTCCCGTGTCGCTGATCGCCGTCTTTGGCGGCACGGCCGCCACGCAGGCGTCAATCCCTGGCTGGTGGCCCGAAGTCACCGTTTTTCTGCCCATCATGGTGCTGCTGCCGATCGCGATTCTGGCGGTCACGTCGATCCGCACCTAGCGCCCGCGCCAACTCCGGTATTGTCTCGGGTGACAAAAGCGATTGCTTCGTGTATGATTCTGTCGGCGATAACGGTGTGTCGGCGGGCTGTGCGGCGGATGTCCAGGCACGAGCCGGCCGCACGCTCGCAACCATGGGCGTCAACATGGGGCGTCAACATGACCCGCGCACGATCAGCCTTCACCATACTCGAACTGTTGATCAGCATCCTGATCATCGCGATCCTGCTGGGCTTGCTCCTGCCGCTGCTGATCACCGCGCGTGATCAAGCGAAGACCACGCTCTGCGCCGCGAATCTCAAGCAGATCGGCTCCGCCTGGACCCTCTATCTCGGCGAACATGAATCCTTCCCACAGCCGGTCTCACAGCCGGACTGGCGATTCGGAGGCGCGGTCTTTGAAGGCCCCGAACGTCATCCCGTCCTTGCCAACGATCGACCCTTGAACCCGTACATCGGAACATCCGATGACCCGGCCGAACGCGGCGCGCTGGCCGTGCTCTATCAGTGCCCATCCGATCAAGGCATCTTCCAGACGTCCGGGGCCGCCTCATCACGACGTCCCTCGGTGCTGTTCGGCAAGACGTGTTTCGAGTTCTACGGCACGAGTTACCGGGCAAATCCGTATCTGATGGACTCCACGCTCGCGGGCATCGACAACCAGTCCCACCCGCTGGCCCTGCATGAGATCATGGTCCCGCCAAGCCGCCTGCTCCTGACCGCGGACGCCGAGTGGTACTTCGCCACGCGAGACCCCACCGACCCACAGGCCGGTTTGGACGCGACCTGGCACGATGTCCGCCACGCGGGGAACATGCTCGCGGCCGACGGCTCGGTCCGATTCACGCGGTTTAACGCCGGAAACGGCACGGACGTGCTGCTCCTGCCCCGCGTGATCCGGGCTGAGTAACGCCGGAATCTGGCAATTCGGGGCTTTCACCTTTGACGCCCGGGTCCGTTTTCCGGTATGCTACCGCCATGGAACCCACACGTTCGCTCGGTCGCGGGGTTTGGCGTGGCGCGTTCACGCTGATCGAACTGCTGGTTGTCATCGCCATCATCGCCCTGCTGATTGCGATTCTCCTGCCCGGCCTGGGCAAGGCCCGCATCGTCGCGCGACAAGTCGCGTGTCTCTCCAACCAGAAGCAGATCGGCCTCGCCCTCACGCTCTACGCCGAAGATCACAAGGAGGTCATCCCGCGCGAGAGCGGATTCAGCGAGTCACCGCCGAATCCAAATGGACAACTCAACCCGCCCTGGGCCTATGTACTTCGCCCGTATCTCGATGACAAAACCTCCTCAGGCGGCAGCGTCCGCGATCCCGGCGGGGGGCTCGGTGACTTGTACTCCTACGCCGAATACTACAAGGATCCCGGACGCCTGCGCGATCGCCACGAGATTCACTACGTCAACAACGGCATCTCCTTCCGCGCCCCCGGCCAGGTCAACAGCATCGCGAAGAAGCCCACGCCGATGAATCGCTTCCCCCGCCCGTGGGACACGCTCTACCTCGCCTGCTTCACTGACGATCCGAGCAACGTTCACTCGAACTTCTGGTACTCCGCAGGCGCGACGAATCACAGCGTGGCCGTGCCCTATGACATGCACCACGCCGAGAACGTCACCGGGTCAAACCCGTTTTCGCCGCAGTATTCACAGCGGATCGCACCCAAGCGCCACTGGAACGGCGCCAACGGCGTCTTCCTCGATGGACACGCGGAACTGGTCAAGACCGAGGAGATCATCAAACTCGACCGCTGGGATGACGGGGACTATCGGCCCAATGGAGCGCGGTGAATCGGCTAGCCGAGTTCGATTTTGCCTTCGTGCTCAGGCGCGGCAGGCTTTGCGGAGGCCGTGGCGCCCGGATGGCGATTCAGCGTGCCGCATTCCGGACAGCGCACGCTTCCTTCCGAATGCGACGGAACACCCGCCATGTCGAATCCGCACTTGCGGCAGGCCGTCGCCGATTGCTCGCGAGGAAGCAGGAAGTATCCGCTCACCAAACCAGTCAGGATCATCAACCATGCGGGAATGACAATGCTCCCAAGCGTCTGTTCATTGCGCTCCTGCAACCGCGGAACCCAGTACCAGTTCACGTTGAACGGATGCCACGCAGACAGAATCTCCCACTGAGCGCGTTCCGTCTTGATCGCCGGCATCCAGCCGTGTCGCGTCATGATGAGCAGTTCGCCCGTCCCGTTCTCGCGCGTGTCGTAGGTGAAACTGCCGATGGGCGGTGGGCCGGGGCGAATAACCCAAAGGGTGGGATCTTGGATCGGGGCAGCGCCCGGCCGAGGCACAAGGAGATTGTTCGTCATGCCCCACGTGACAGCAATGGCGCCTCGCCCGACGGAGAAATGGCGAGACTTTGTTTCCACTCGAACGCAGACGACCAGACTCATCAAGCCAAGGAACACACCCACACAGCCGCAGACCAATCCCATCCGAATCAGTGCGCGGTTGGCTCTGCGTCTCGTCAACATTGGCTCATTCTCCCGCCCCGCTCAAAGCGTTCGCCGGACGCGACACCACCGGCTAAATCGTATGTCGATCGACCAACTCTGACCCAGACTCTCGACGGGCACCGGTCGAAACCGACATCGTGGCGCATCCGAAGCCGCGCACAGGCGACTTCCATGGCGTATCATTCCCCGGAGCCGTCATGCCCACCACTCCATCGGGATTCAACACGCGGATCGATCGCCTCAAGTCCGACCTGGTCGAACAGGGACGCCGCGTGCAGGCCCTGCTTGAGTCCGCCTTCGAAAGCGTCTTTGGCTTCGATGCGTCCCGCGCCGATTCCGTCATCGCCGGCGATGATCAGATCGACCGCGTCGATGTCGCCATCGAACAAGCCAGCGTCAAACTCCTCGCCGACGCCACCAACCAGAACGCCGCCCTCACCACCGACCAACTCCGATCCATCCTCACCATCGTGAAGGTGAACAACGAACTCGAGCGCATCGCCGATGCGGCCGTGGCCATCGCCGAACGCGTCCGCGCTGTGCAGGCGATGAACACCCCGATCCCCGGCACGTTCCGCGTCATGGCCAACAGCGTCGTCGGCATCCTGCGCGACGCGGTTGATTCACTCGATCGCCGTGACCCGGCCCTTGCCAAACTCGTCCTTCAGAGTCAGGACGCCGTCTCCGCCTTCAAGGCCCAACTCCTCCGCGACGCCGAAAAGCGCATCGCCGACGGCTCGATGAGTGTTGACTTCGCCTTCGCCCTCCACGAACTCGCCAGCCAGTGCGAACTCATGGATGACCACTGCACCAACATCGCCGAGCAAGTCATCTACGCCGCCACCGGCGCCATCGTCCGACACTCCGAAGGCCACTGGTCCGAAGTCCCCTCGGGAACCTGACGCCTCATCCCGCAACCATCCTCAAAACCGGTGGTACGGGCGTCCCGCCTGTACCCATTACCTCTCCCCTCCTCCCCTTCCCCCGGTTGTACAGGCGCGTCTCGCAACCGCCACCCAAGACACCCCACGCACCCGGCAATCGCGATCGACATCCCCGTGCCACGCCGCCGTGATACTGTACCGGCTGAAGGCTCGTTTTATGGCATGCGTGGCGCTTTGAATGATGCGTGAACGGAGGCCGCGTGACTCATCGCATGTTCGTCGAGGGCGGCACTATGAACGGCGTGCCGAACAAGCCATGACTGGACTGGCCAGACTACGTAACAGGTTTCTGTCTGATTGGACCACTGTGTTGGTGGGCTGGCGAGGATTGTCCAGCCTGTCTCCGTGGCCTGATAGGGAGAATACAATGCCTCCGCTTCTGGCCACGAAGGACATCATCGAGTTTGCCAACGAACGCCTTGCATCTTCTAGCGATCCGCGCGAGCACAAACTAATCGTTGAGTTGTTGGAGCACGATCTTGATGATCTAACCGGACGTGAGTGCGAACGACTGCTGGTGCCGCTGGCCGAATTGAACCCATCGGACCCAGCATTGGCTCTGAGGAAGTGGCGGTTAGCGTTGCTGGAGGAACAGCTGGAGACCTTACCTCAAGACCCACTGAACGCTCTGATTGAACTGACGGAGTTTTGGCAGTCATTCGGTTTCCCTACGGATAGCCCCCACACGGTGCAAGGAAGGGGAAATGCGATCCTGCCACAGGACTACTACACGCAGGACTCCTTACGACGCATTCTTGCTCACCATCGTGATTGGGTGGCGCAAGAGATCGCACAAATCACTGGCGCAGAAGGGAACGATAGATTCAGCGGGAAGCAGCTCACATGAATCGTCAGGATTGCAGCCTTCATCTGAACGATCTTTCTTTGGATAAGCAAATGGCATGTTCATCGCTCTGGAAGGCCACGAGGATCCGATGTATGGTGGTCAAGCGTGGGATATGACCGGCGCTTGTTGTGGATCTGGCTCGTGGTTCATCTTGGATCGGGACCACCCGACATTTTCAATGCTTATCCCACGAATCCATAGGCGCGTGCAGGATGTGAATATATGAAGCGGTATATGTATGGTCAGTGTCCCCGTTGCGAAGAGCCTGATGGCTACTCCCAGGGCAACCTCTATATCGCTCGCACTCATGACACGGGCAGGTTCTGCCTGCGCTGCGAAGAATGCGAATGCACATGGTACGATCCAGAGGTCAAACCAAGCATGGCCAATATCGGTGAGCCAGTAGAGGGCTTGCCCGAAGTGGCATGGCCGACATGGGATGAAATCGTTGCCGCCGGCTGGGATCGGTACAGCCAAGAAGAGGTTGAGTTTCGGAAGTGAGTCAGGCCCCACGGCCACGTCACTCGCCGCCCACCCTCATCGCCCACCCCGAACCACATCATCCTTCACCGCTCCCGGCCTCGAAAGCCACCTGCGTCCGAACTTGTGCCGACCCACATCGACTCGCGTGTCGTTGAACCCGGGTGGTCGCCGATCCCAACAAACAAGCGAGACCCGTGGCCTCGCTTTGAAGTCCTGCGCGACATGCCCAGCCCTGGTCAGACGGCCTTGGCCTTGAGCCTCGCGTTGAGGCGGCTCTTGCGGCGGGCGGCTTGATTCTTGTGAATCACGCCCTTCTGGGCCGTGCGATCAATCACCCGCACGCACTGGCGAAAGGCCTCCTTGGCCTCATCGGCGGAGCCGTGAACCAATTTCTGGTGAAAATCCTTGATCGCCGAACGCATCCCGCGCAGCCGCCAGCGGTTCAAAGCCCGCTTTTTTTCGTTCTGCCGGATCCGCTTCTGAGATGAGAGTGTGTGCGCCATAGGCCGTGGACCACCAGTTCCTGCTGAAAGACCCGCTCCCGGCGAACCCGCATCCGCCGCGAAGCAGTCCCTATTGTTGCCCATCCACGGCCCGAATCAACCCCCCCGCTTGCCGACCGCCATTTGCCCCCGTAGTCTTCTCCCACGCTTGCGGGCGTAGCTCAATTGGATAGAGCACCTGACTACGGATCAGGAGGTTGCAGGTTCGACTCCTGCCGCCCGTATTCAACGCACCCTCACGCACCATCGTGCGTGCGGGTGCGTTTTCGTTGGGTTTTGGCGGGTTTACGGCGAGGTGGACGCGCGCGGTGCGCGGGTCCACTGGCGTGCGTTGTGATGCACCGTTGTGCGGGGTCGGGCGTTCAGCGTGGTGCGCATTTGGTGCGCGCACCGGGGAATCGGGTGCGTGCCCCGAGCCGTCGGTGCCGGTCATTCGCAGGGCGATGTGTTCGTCGGTTGCCATCCGTGGCTCCGAATTCTCGCTGAAGACCCGCTCGACGGCCGCACGATCATCGGCGAGGCCGAAGTGCGAGTACATCGTCAATGTGAGTTTAGGCGATGCGTGCCGCGCCAACCGCTGTGCGAGCGGCACCGGAACACCGCTGGCGACGATTCTGGTGATGTAGCCGTGGCGAAAACTGTGCATGTCAATCACATGACCATCGTGGTCCACGGGCGCGAGGAAGTCTGACTCGCGTCGGCGTCGGCGTTCGGCGGGATCTGTCGTCTCGCGGAGCCACGCCGCGCGGGCGGCGCGAAGGTCCGGCAGGAGCATGCGCTTGAAGGTCTTGTCGGGAAGATCCCAAAGCCGCTTCTTCGCCGGCTTGTCCTTCAACCACGATGCCATCAACGTGGCCAGCGATTCGGGTAGCGGCTGCGAGTCCCGACGGCGGCGCTTCGAATACCCGGCTGCAACGATGAGATGCGGGTCGCCTTGGTCAAGGTGGAACGATTCGCGTGTGAGGCTGCCGGCCTCGCTACGACGAAGGCCGGTTGCGCCAAGCACGCGATACAGCATCGCACGGTCCTGGCCGGAGGTTCCGCAGCGGACCGGGCCGTGCTCGGCTGCGCGGATGAGATGCTCAAGGATCTGTTCATCGATCGGTCTGCGAACGCGGCGGCGGTCCGCAGTCTCCTTCGCCCTGGCGATGTTCGCCAGTGGATCGGTCGCCACACGGCCGTGCTGTACGCACCAGCGTGCGAAGCCACGCAGGGCGATGCGCCGGGCGGTGGCCGAGTTGTTTGGAGATGATGCCGATGTCGAAGGCCTTCGGCGCGGAGTTGGGCGGCGTGGGTGTGGCGGAGGCCGTGGGCGTGGACGCGCTTGTCGATGCGGGCCTTGCGGGCGAGGCGCGGAAGCAAGCGTCGGATGTAGGCGCTGGTCATGGCACGGCCGGAAAGCGTACAGAACAGCGGAGCGCGAGCGATCGCGCTGGAACGCACGGCCGTGCCGACGCGACCAGCGGTCGCCGATGCGTTGGCGCAATCCGAATCGACTCCATGACACGCTCGCACATCGAGCCACCGCGCGATGATCTCGCACGCGCCCGGGTCGATCCCGACCGTTCGCGCCCGGCCGCCCTTGCCGCGAAGCACGCGCACCGCGCCGGCTCGCAGGTCCACATCCTTCGGCCGTAACGACAACGCTTCGGTGATTCGCAAACCCGAACGATAGAGCATGGCGATCAACGCGCGATTGCGCAGCCCCGTGGCGGAACGGCCGCAGGCATCCATCAGCGCTCGCACCTCGTCATCGGACAAAACCTCCGGCGGCAGCCGGTACGACGGCCTGCGCCGCTTCACGACTTGCACACCCGCGCCAAACTCGCTCGCGTCGTCGCGTCGCCGTGCATCATTCGCATTGAGGTTTTGCCGTGGCTTCATCGCGCCTTCTCCTTTCCGCGCCGCGCGGAACGCCACTCCTACCTCCACGCGGCGCGCACGTCAAGGCGAACTTGCCCACTTCGGCTACGGATTGGAGTGAAAGCGTAGCTCCAATTGGAATTGTGCCGAGGGTATTCACTGGCTTCTGGGCGTCTCTCCCTTCGAGGCTTCTCGTAGTCATCAAATCGACTCATCCCGCCGCGGCCGTGCCCACTCCGGAACTCAGGCGCGGTGTGCGGTCGTCGCCACGGCCGCCGGGCGTCGCTGGTATGCTGTCGCATACCGGTGGGCGAACGCCGACCGTGGGGGTCACTGCCGCAATGCCGACAACCGACCGGTCCATGCCTCCAGACCTGGATGACGCCTCGGTGTTCGAGGGCTTGATTCAGGCTGCCGGCCCCGCCTCGCTGCTGGCCGTGATCGAGTTGCGCATGAGCAAGTTGCTGCGGGGTCGACTGTCGCCCGAAGACATCTATCAGGAGGCGATCGAGCATGCGTGGCGAGACCGAGGCGGGTTCTCGTGGAACGGGCCAAAGAGTTTTCGACGGTGGCTGCTCTCGATCATCGACCATCGCGTGAAGGATGCGGCCGATCGGGAACGTGCGCTCAAGCGCGGCGGTGGCCGTAACGCCATCTCACTCGATGGCGCCAACAACGGCGTGTTGCCTGGACCGATCTTTGATTCTGTCACGCCCAGCCGACTCGCGGTGGCCAGGGAGCAGGCGGCGGCGATTCGAGCGGCGCTGGACTCGTTGCATGAGGATGTTCGCGAAGTCGTGCGACTGCGAATCCTTGAACAGGTCCCGGTTGACGAGGTGGCGGCGCATCTTGGCATCGGCCCATCGGCGGTGCGCCACCGACTCGCCAAGGGGGCCGCGGCGTACCGGCAACTGCTCGTAGCGCAACTGGCGAGCCGAAGTGCGACCCATCGAACGATTTGATGCGCTGCCATCCACGATTTGCCTCTTGGGTCTTATGAGATGACCACGTCGCGTTCGGAAACCCCTCCCCACCCGTTCCCTCGCGAATCGGATGAGGATCAGACGTTTCTGGACGAGGCCTTCGATCGTGCGTTGGATCGGCTCGAACGCGGCCTGTCGGTTGGAGTCGACGACCTGCTTGGCGGCCGAGAACGATTGCGGGACGACGTAGAGGCCGTCATCCGCCTCGCGGAGCAAACGGCGATCGGTCCGCACCGGGTACGGCCGTCGCTGCCGGGGTACACGATTCTTGAGGAGATCGGCTCGGGCGGGATGGGCGTGGTGTATCTCGCGCGCCAGGACCGGCTGGGCGGGCGTGCGGTGGCGCTGAAGGTTCTCCCCGCGTCGATGGCGTTGTCCGCGCGGGCGCGTGATCGGTTCCGAATGGAGGCCGACGCGATCGCCCGCCTCGCGCATCCCAACATCGTGACGATCTACGATGTTGTCGATGTCCACGGCGTCTACGCCTACGCGATGGAGTTCATCGACGGGCGATCGCTGGGGCAACTCATCGAATCGCGACCGGCAGAATCGCCATACAGCGGGATCGAGCCGTCGCTGGCGTGTCGTGTCGCCAGCGCGGCCGCGCGGGCGCTGCACGCGGTGCATCAATCCGGCATGTTGCACCGAGACGTCAAGCCATCGAACATCCTGCTTCGCGCCGATGGCACACCGCTGCTGACGGACTTCGGCCTGGCTCGACCGGCGGATAGTTCGGTCCTGACCCATCCCGGACAGTTTGTCGGCACGCCAGCGTATGCCTCGCCGGAGCAGCTTCGCGGCGGACGTCTCGATCATCGCTCGGATGTGTTCAGCCTCGGGGCGACGCTGTTTCATGCACTGACCGGCGTGCTTCCGTACGCGGGACGGTCGCCCGCGGAGATTCTTCAGGCGATCGAGTCGATGCCCACGCCGCGAGCGCGACGCCACAACGCACGATTGCCGGCGGACCTTGACACCATCGTCGCCAAGGCGATGGACCCTGACCCGGAGCGACGCTACGCGAGTGCGGGCGCGTTCGCCGATGACATCGAGCGATTGTTGAATTTTCAGCCGATTCGCGCCAGGCCCACCGGCCTGATGCGCCGGTCCCTCAAGGCCGCGCGGCGCAATCGAAAGTCGCTGGTGGGAGCCGTCCTCGGCGCGACGGCCGCGCTTGTCGTTGTGCTTGTGGGCCTCGCGTGGTTTGTCCTTGCGCCTCGCATGTCTCAGCAGCACATTACGGAGGCGAGGCTCCTGCTGCTCGACCCGGAACATGCGAACAGCCTGCTCGGCGCGGTCCTGTTTGGCGACGAGGCCGTCGACCGAACGACGACCTCGAACGACATGCTGGCCATCGCGAAGAGACACTATGACCGTGCCGCCATGTGGGGGCACCTTCATGCCCAAGGGCAGCGCGAGCGCGAGGCCGTGCGAGTGGCGATGGCGATCCGGCGAAACGAACGCGACGCCAACTCGGGCCGCGAGCCGACGTGGCTCGATGATGAGAACGTAGCTCTTCCGGCTATCGAGGAGATTTCGGCTCAGGTCGCCCGGCCACGGGGGCTGCTTGCCCTACTCACGGGTGACATGGCGCTGGCCGTGGCCATGTGGGAGTCGCTTCCGCTTGAAGCAGCGCCCGATCCGTTTATTGAGGCCGCGCTGGGCCAGGTCTATCTGTCAGTGGATCGCGATGCCCAGGCGTTGGCGGCGCTGGCGAGCGCCCATCGCGGGTTTCCGGATGTTGGGTTTATCTGTGTGAACTACGCCGACGCGGCGATTCGCGTGGGCGATCTTCCGCTGGCCACTCGGCTGGTCGAAAAGGCGCGTGGACTCGATCATCACGATCAATATGACTCGCTTCGCCGAATCGAAGCGGACTTGGCCGCCCTCAAAGCCGAGGCCGCCCGCCAGGCGGGTGATCAAGCCGCCGCCGCCGCGCTCGATGCCGAAGCGGAGGGTCACTATGAGTTCTTTCGTCGCACACGGCGCAACGGCCCAGCGAGGGATCGCTACGCGCAGTACCTGATCCATCGCGGACGTCTGCGCGAGGCCGTCGAAATCTACGCGGAGACGATCCGGGTCTACCCCACGGTCACGGCGTACTTTGCGAAGTTCCTTGATGCCGGCGACCGCTGGTGGGACAGTCTTGATGCGTTGCAGCAATGCCAGGAGATCCGGCGCGCGCTCGACGGTGACTACCTGCTCTTTGAATGCCTTCACCTGCGAGCCGGCGGCCTCAGCCCGGAGACGGCACGAGCGACGCGAAGTCCAACTTCCACGATGTTCAACTCAGCCCAGATTCAGCGCATCAGGCAGGCACGGGACGCGATCCCTGCGCAAAGCGGCGCTTCATATGGTCAACGCCTGACGCTCGATGATCTGGAACGTCGGCTTGCGCCGTTGGATGTCGTGTGGTGGGGCAATGTCGGCCGTCTACCCACGATCGCTCGCGAGGCGATGATCGGGATCTGGATGATGCCCGTGCCGGATCATGCCGTTGCAGTGTCTCGCGTCCTGGCGAGCGCGGTGTGGATGCGCCCGCGTCGCGAGGTGCCGATCACGCTCGCCACGTCAAATCTGGTGGCGCCGTTCGCGGCCGTTGGCGACTCGCCCGAAGTCAGTGATGCAGCCTGGACATGGCCGACCGAGTTCGGCGAAGTTCGCCATCACGGCAGTGACCGCATCTCCATGACGCCTGATCGCGACCGCGTGGTGTTCGATGTCATGCCGGGCGAAGGCCGTGTGTCCGCCGCCTTCGTGTGGCCATGCACCATTGAGGGCGACTTCACGTTCGAGACGACTCTCCGGTGGGTCAGTGCCGACTCTCGGTACACCTTCGCCGCAAGGGCTGTCCGGCCTGGCGGCTTTTCCGCCGAGTCGGGATTCTGGCAAGGTAGGCCAAACGCAAGCGCCAATGTCAGCGTGCGGGTCCTGACCGCGGGAACGGTCAGGCCAACCGCGGAGGGCCGGTTCCGTCTCGTTCGCCACGGCCGTGTCCTGCTTTCCCAGTACGACATCGGTAAGGGGTGGCAGACCCTCAACGTGATGTACGGCCGTGAGTTGGAAGGCCCCGCGAGCCTCCGCTTCCAAGTCATCGTGGACGGAACCAGCCTGACCGGCTGCCAGTTCGAGGCCCGCGACATCCGAATCGAGGCGGCCGGGGTAACGCCGGGGCCGGAGGCACCGAGCGGGAGTCCGTGAGAGGAATTTTCACAGAATGCCGAGTCGGCGGCGGCGCTGAGAAGGGGGATGCCTCTTGGGGATGTAGAGACTCGGCGTCGAGTCAGTAGCACGGGACTTTGGACACTCGCTGGAGGCAACGATGAAGCGATACGCATTGATTGGATCAGCAACTCTCCTCTCCGCAGGCGCAGTGACGGCACAAGCGCAAGACCTGTATCGACTGCGAGTGCTGACGACGGTGAACGCCGGCGGTGCCTATGACGTCAACGATGCGGGCGTTGTTGTGGGGAGCGATGTTGGAACGAGCCGGTTTGGAAGCGGATTCAGATGGACCAACGGCACGTTGACGCAGACTGGGGCCGACAGCGCAGCATTGGGCATTAACAACTCGGGGCGAGTCGCTGGTGCTGGAAACTGCTGTCAGTTCAAGGCGCTCTTGTTTTTTCCATCCGTGAACCTGCCGCTCCCTCCTTCGACCACCATTCACAACCAGGCATCGGGCATTTCTGACGCGGGGCTTGTGGTTGGATATCGCGCCGTGTCCGCCACCGTTGACAACGGTCTTGCGTGGATCCCGAACACTTCCGGCCAGTACCCGAGCGTGGTGATCCTTCAAGCCCCGAGCGGCCACACCCGCGTGCGGCCGTGGCGGGCGAACAGCGCTGGAACGATCGTTGGTTCGGCACAGAACGTGCAGAGCGGAGAGGTCGTGAGTACCGTCGCTGCTACATGGCAACAGGCTGGAAACACAATTGGCGCTCCCACGGTTCTTGAGTCCCTCGGCGGCACATTCTCCGGTGCGACAGACATCAATGAGTACGGCATCATCGTCGGCGGGTCGCGGGACGTCAAGAACTTGAGCGGCCGAGCTTGCTACTGGGATGCGCACGGCGTGCATGACTTGGGAATCCTCGACGGGGTCGCCAGCGGTGCGAATGGCATTGCCGACGATGGATTCATCATCGGCAACATCACCTATGGCGAGAACGACAGTTGGCCCGCGTACTGGCGCGGCAGCGAGGGCACGCCGCTTCGCGGGAGGATCGCCAATCTCGGTGACCTGACTCGCGTCGTGGTCCGCGCGGTGAATAACAATCATTGGATGGTCGGAACAGGATATCGCCCAAACGGCTCGCTTGTCGCCGTGCTTCTGACGCCAATCTGCTACGCCGACTGCGACCAATCCACGGGGCCAGGCATCCTCGACATCTTCGACTTCCTCTGCTTCGGCAATGCCTTTGATTCCGGCGACCCGTATGCGTGCGATTGCGACACGTCGACTGGTCCAGGCGTCTGCGACATCTTCGATTTTCTGTGCTTCGGTAATGCGATTTCGGCGGGGTGTCCGTGAATACCAGTCGCAGAAACACTTTCTCTCCGTTCGCATTCATTCTGACACAGGAGATCCCCATGAACCGGTTAGCCACGATTCCGATCCTGAGCCTCATTGGCTCGACCGCCGCCGCCCAAGACTGGATTTCGCTTCACAACGGTCCGCACAACACACGTTTCGCCGAACAAGTGCTGACGCATGAGTGGCGTGAGACGTGGCGCTCATCTCTCGCGACCGGATCGCGTGTTCTCGTGAGGGACGGCTTGGTTGTGTTCCGAAACAACCCCGCAACGCCGGGGCAGTATGCCGCGCTCGATGTTCTCGACGGCTCCGAGCAGTGGACATTTGTCGCCCGAACGGCGAACGCTTACAACCCCGGCTGCGTTGTCGGGGATCTCGTTCTGCTACCGAACTCGAATGCCGGAACGGGTAGCCCGCAACTCACCCATCTGCACCGACTCGATTGTCTCGATCTGCGCACGGGTGTGCGTCTGTGGGATTGGACGTCCAACGAGATCGGCAATGTGACGCCGCTTGTGCCGCTCGACGCTGCGATGCTAGCGCCGCTGCAACTACCAGAACGCGTCGTGTTCAGCACCGCCACACGGCGAACCGGAGGGTTCGACACAAGAATCTGGTCTTTCGCCGCGAGCCGGTCAGGCCCAACCGTGTTAATCAGAAGCGACTTGATCACCGGCAAGTACAGCAACTCCGCCATGGCGGTACACCTCTGGCATGGAACTGGCGGTCCATCTCACTTCAACGTGATGCAGCATGAAACTGACTACGGAAACCATACTAATTACATACACCGCGCCTTTCGATTCAGGGTTCAGAGCCTGCTTTCATTGGCACAACCATCGGCACCGTTCGCTGTTTCGCCCACACTCAGCAACACCAACGTCACCAATCAGACCAGTACATACGCCGAACTCCCCCCAATTGTCGATCAATCTCGTCACCGGGCCTACATGTACGAGGGTGGAGGTTATCTGCGAGCATACGACTTGGCCACCGGGGTGCAAGCCTGGAGCACAAGACTCTCCACCACTTCGCTCCTTCGCCATCCGTTGCTGCTGCCCACCAGCAACCGGCTTGTGATCCTCAATCCCGACGCCAACACGGTCGAGGGCCGCAGCACGGCGGACGGCGCAGTCCTCTGGTCCACACCGCTGCCTGACCAGCCGCTGTGGCAGAGCGGCGTCGTGATGGAGGGTGATTCCGTCCTGATTGCCCTTGCGTCGGGTGATATTTTTTCTGTAGACGCCGATGGAACGCTCATAGGGCCGATCATCAACGTCCCCGGCATCCGCTCCATCGTTGCCGCCTCGGGACGGTACTTTGCACACACGACGGATGAACTCATCTGCTTTGACGATGTTTGCCACCCAGACTGCGACACCTCCACCGGCCCCGGCATCCTCGACATCTTCGACTTCCTGTGCTTCGGCTCGAAGTTCGCCGCGGGAGAGCCTTACGCCTGCGACTTCGACATGTCCACCGGCCCCGGCATCTGCGACATCTTCGACTTCATCGCGTTCCAAAACGCCTTTGCGGCGGGGTGCCCGTAGTACCCCGCTGGGACGGCCCACTGAGATTGGAAACAATTAATGTTTGCATTACAATCAACGCTAGGTTCTCGCATGTCTCATGCCTCGGCCCTGATGCCGCTCGCTGCCGTGGTGACGGCATTCGGCCAGCCCTGGGTCGTCTACGACGCGTCGCTCGGCACGTTGCCCGACGAACAATGCTGGGAATTCGTAAACCAGCGGGAGACGACGCCCGGCCGCAACCTGGTCGAACTGGTCGACGGCACTCTGTACTTCTCCACGATGCCCGGCCCGCCTACCAACCCCCCCACCCAGTGGAACGACTTTGTGTTCGGCCAGCGCACTGACGTCTCCATCGACTTCGCAGATTCGTTCGAAATGCAGGCCGAAATTCATTTGGTGACCGGACAGGTCAACATACCGCCCAGCGGGTGGTTGCGGCCGGGGTTTCTGCTCGTGGCCGTTGATAGTCACGGCCGATGGCTAGGCGTGGGGCTTGGGGATGACCGAGTGTATCTGTGGAACGACGCATACGCGGGCGCTACATCCATTTCGTCTGCACCCTTCCCGGTCGCCGGGCGTTTCCATACGTTCCGACTCCGCGTGGAAGCACGAAATGCACATCTTGCCATCAACGGCGTCTGGCAACTCTCCGTTCCGATCGGGCGCGAGAACGTGTCCTCGGGGCCGAGAGTTCGGTTCGGGGATGGAACCGTATGGGCCGGCAGCGAAGCCTTCGTGCGGCACATGCGGTTCAGCGGTGAGGCGCAGCCTTGCTGTCACCCCGACTGCGACACCTCCACGGGCCCCGGCATCCTCGACATCTTCGACTTCCTGTGCTTCGGCTCGAAGTTCGCCGCGGGAGAGCCTTACGCCTGCGACTTCGACATGTCCACCGGCCCCGGCATCTGCGACATCTTCGACTTCATCGCGTTCCAAAACGCCTTCGCGGCCGGGTGTCCGTAGCGTGCTGGAGTTCAACCACGCTTCGATGTCCGTTGTGCGGCCGGGTTCGTTCGTGTCCAACCAACATCACCGAGCCATACCACCGCACGAGTGCTGACGAGACTGGCACAAAGGAGAGATCGTGAAAAGTCCTGTAGCAACCTGCATCACAGCCATCGCGATCGCGCACGGCGGGGGGACAGCCAGCTCGCTCGCCCAGCAAGCCACGTTTCACCCCCTCGGACCACCGCCGAATTGGCCGTTGATCCGAGCCGAGGCCACGGCCATCTCCGCCGATGGCAGCACGGTCGTTGGATTCATCTACCACCACTCATCCGGAAACGCAGAGCCGTTCGCGTGGCGCGAGAGCACGGGCGTGGTTCCGCTTGGTCATCTTCCCGGAACTCCGCGCGATCCCTTTGGGTGGGCCAATGGCGTGTCGGCGGATGGTCAGTATGTGGTCGGCGTCAGCACCTCCGCAGCCTCGTTTCCGAACGGCTGGTGGGAGGCCTTTCGATGGTCGGCATCCACGGGCATGATGTCGTTGGGCATCGCCGGTGGATGGGATTATCCGACGAGTGCTGCGGCCGTCACGACCGCGGGAATGGCTGTCGGAGATGGCACGCGTGCATCGACATTTGAAGGCGAAGCCTTCACATGGCTTCCCGGCGGGCCGCTTCGCCGCATGAATCTGCTTCCCGGCGGAACTTTCAGTTTCGCGACGGCCGTGCTTCCGGATGGATCCATGATCTACGGAAGCGCATCCAACGACATTGGTTCAGAGCCGTGCCGATGGACGCCACATGGCGCAATCGAAGGCCTTGGTCCGGTTCCCGGATACGAATATGGAAGCGTGACGGCCGCATCCTCCGACGGCGAGTTCCTTGTTGGGGATGGCCAGTCCGTGAACGTCTACCCGATCGAAGCGTTCCGCTGGCATCAAAGCACGGGTTACACCATGCTCGGTGACCTTCCTGGACCACTACTCGCAAGCTTCGCTGCGGGCGTAAGTGCGGATGGAGCGATTGTCGTCGGGACGGCCAATGACGGCCACCAAGAACAGCGCGCATTCATCTGGGATGAAGTCCACGGCATGAGAGACTTGCAACAAGTGCTTGAAGATGACCACGGCCTGAACCTCGCCGGCTGGCGATTCCGGCGCGCTGTGGGAATCTCAGCCGACGGCCGTACGATCGCAGGCTGGGGATATAACCCCGATGGATGGGAAGCACCGTGGATCGTTCGGTTCGATCCGGAGTCCTGTTACGCGGACTGCGATACAACGACCGGCCCCGGCATCCTCGACATCTTCGACTTCCTGTGCTTCGGCAACCGATTCGCATCGAACGATCCCTACGCCTGTGACTGCGACACGAGCACCGGCCCCGGCGTCTGCGACATTTTTGATTTCCTGTGTTTCGGCAACGCGTTCAGCGCTGGGTGTCCGTGATTCAACGACGCGGTGTGACCGTGTGTACGGGGCTTCGCATGATCGCGGCCAGAGCCTGCCGCGCATCGCCCCCGATCATCTCGCATAGTTAGGGTCATCCGGGTATCGCTCTTATGGAAAAGCGATACCCGGATGGCGCGAGGGGTGCCATTCACCTTTCAAGCCGACGACGCCTCGGCCGTGCGGTCGAACCGATTGGATGAGGCGATCAATCGGCCGTGCGCCACGGCCCGCCCGACGGCCAGTTCGCATTTGATCGCGGCTCCTTGCTCAACCCGAGCAGCGGGATCGCAAACTCCTGGATTCGCGCGACGACCACGGGCAGCGTTGGTGCATTGGAATCCGCGCCCATCTTGCGCACGAACGCCGACCACTGCCGCGCCTTGGTGGGGTCGGTGGCGAACTCGTCGGAGAGGCCGATGGGCAGCGCTGTCGGAACGGGCGTCGCTCTCCGCTTGAAGGTCGCGGTGATCGCCCGGCGAAGCGTCGCGAACTCGAAGGTCATGGTGTCGCTCAGAGTCCAGAGATCGAAGTAGTCCTTCATGCGGCTGTTGCCCATCCCGAGTCTCACGATGGCGTCGAGTTTCTCGGCAATGACCGTCTCGGGCGGATAGGTCCGCAGGATGGGCGCGGGCATGTCCAGCAGCGGTCCGAACGCGAGTTCGCGTGGAGCCGGTGTGATCACATCCCCGAACCCCACATCGACCTGCAGCGAGATGCGCGCGGTGCCGAGCAAGGCGAGCAGCCGCACGCGCAGCCCGTCGTAGATGTTGTCCTCGCGGATGGATTGAACACCGATCGAGTCCGGGTCGAACGCAAGCCCGTCAGGTTCCACATCGACGAGGCATATCTCCCTGAACACACTGGCCAGCCGATCCATGTCCGGCATTCCGAATCCGAGCAGATCGAGATCCTGCGTTGGACGATGCGGCTTGCCGGTCCACACGGCGAAGAGCATCGCGCCTTTGAGTACGAACTGATCGTGGTGCGGGCTTTGTGTGAGCCGGTAGAGCAGACGCTCGACGCCGTAGCGGACGAGCAGGATGTTGAACGTCTCGCCACGCCGCTCGCTCAGATTGAGCAGTCGTTGCTTCACGGACTGCGCGAGGGGAGCGTGCGATCGAACGGTCATGTCACGGCCTCCAGGTAGGGCCGCATGACGGAGGCGATGCGGCAGATCTTCGCATAGCGCCAGAGGTCGTCGGGCGTGCATCGGCGATCCCGGGACACCGATCGAAGAGCCTCAATGGCCACCTCCAGCCCTACATGTCGCCGGTACCTGAAGCAGTCGGCCACTGTCTTCGCCGGGTTGAAGATCTTCACCGTCACACCTTCGAGTTTGACCTTGTCGACGCCCTCGGTGAGCGGCCGCCCGCTGCCGAGAATGAACCGCATGGGGGGATGATCAACCTTGGGGTGATGGGTGCGTCGGTGGATCATCATCCAGACCTCGTGCGGGAGTTGCGTGCCGATGCCGTGGTAGTGCAGGGCAGAGAGCAGGCAGATCACGCCGTGCGGCACACGGGCCGCAGCCCGCGCCAGATCGACGTACTCGGTCGGATCACGGTCCGCCGTGGCGTACATCCCACGCGCGACGCGGACCAGACTCCCAGCCGCGACGAGGCGTCGAAGAACCTCGGGGTGGATGCCCACCGCCTGGGCTTCGCGCAGCCGGATCACCCCTTTGCGGCGGGTCAGGTCGAGGGCCTTGTGGGCGTCGCGGCGGGAAGCGGGCATGTGTAAATATATCGACCATTGGCTGTACAAGTCAAGACTATTACACGTCTGGTGTGTGATTGTACTTTCGTGTATGTGGTACATCCGGGCAGCGCAGCGATGGGCGTGCGTGGACCGGTATCCTCGGCTCATCGGCCGGACTCTGCTTCGAGGTCTCTCGGCGATGGGATGCGGAAGACGATGCGTTGGCCGCAGACGCGGCAGAAGTCGTGCGAGTGATCGGATGGCTTCGGGTCTGGTTCGCCGAAGACGCGGATCGGGGCGATGCGCAGCGTGATGTGGCCTGGCGCGCTGTGACCGAATCCGCACGCGGGACAGGCTGAGGGGCGTCGGGCCTCGAGGGTCTGGATGCGGCGCGCGATCGTTCGTCGGCTCATGGACCATCTCCCGCGGCCCAGCGCCGTTCGTGCATCTATCGTGGTGCGCGGGTCCACTGGCGTGCGTTGTGATGCAGCGGCCTGGGTGGTGGATCGCACGTACAACGATGTGCGGGGTCAGTTTCCGCCGTTGGGCGATGGTGGTCTGGACTCCAGCACGGCCTGATACTGCGCGAGACGCATTTCGTGAGCGGCGAGGTCTGTGCCATCGGGAGCCAGAGAGATGGCGCGTTTCTGGGTTTCGACGGCCGCGGCCGTGTTCCCGGTCATGTATTGGGCGAGGGCGAGGGTGTCGAGGTATGACCATAAACTGCCGCCGCCTGCGGCTTCCTCGGCTGCGCAGGCGCGCTGCGCGTACCGAAGCGCCCTGTCTGGGTCGCAGAGTTCCTCATCGTCGAACATGAGCAGGTTCAATGCGGCCTCATCGAGGACCAGGGCCGTGGCGTCAGGCATGTCCGCCGCGGCACAGCCGAGTTCCAGCATCTCGCGGAGCAGCGGCAGGGCTTCGTCGCGCCGGTCGAGGTGTTCATACGCGGTGGCCAGGCCGTACATTGCGTAGCCCGTCCATGGATGTCCCATTCCGAGGATGCGCCGCTTGATTGGCAGACTCATTTCAAACAACCGAGCGGCATCCTCGTATCGTTCCATTGAGTTGTAAAGCATCCCGAGGTTCGTGATGGTCCCCAGCGTGCTCGGATGCTCGTCGCCCAGTTGGCGCCGCTGAACTTCGAGCGACTTTCTGTAGAGCGGCTCGGCCTCGGCGAACCGCTCGCTCGCGTAGTACAAAATCGCCAGGTTATTCGCGGTCTGCAGCGTCTCTGCGTGCTCTTCGCCCAACACGCGCTTTCTGATTTCATGCGTACGCAGCAGCAGCGGCTCGGCGTCGGCTTCGCGGCCCTGAAGGTATTGCGTCATCGCGAGATTGTGCATGGATGTCAGGACGTCCGGGTGTTCGTCGTCGAGCACTCGCCGTCGAGTCTCCAGCGTCCGCAGCAGCATCGCCTCGGCCCGGTCGTGCCAACCAAGATGCGTGTACGCCAGGCCCAGCCGATTCATCGACGCCAGCGTGTCCAGGTGCGCTTCACCCAGCAGGCGTGTGCGGATCTCCACCGCCTTGGTCAGGTGCGACTCGGATTGCGAATACAGCGCGATTCCCGAGTACACGTCGCCTACGACGTGGTGCAGTTCCGCGGCGATCAGTTCATCGCTGATCTCGCCCACGGCCAGCCGTTCCGACGCGTCATTGAGAATGCGCTTGAGCAGCGTCGTGTCGGCACTTCTGGCCTCCTCCGGCTTCACGCTGGTGAGCATGTCGGTGAGCAGGCGCTTGATCTCGGTCGCACGAACCAGTTGACGCTCAGCGCGGTGGGCCTCCTCGATGGCCTTCTGCTCGTTGTGCTGCGCGGCCAGTCGGGCACGCTCTTCAGCCTGCGCTGCGAGCGTGGCGTTGGTCGCCTCGGTGTCGGCGCGAGACTTTTCCCGCAGCGCCCACACCAGCCCATAACTCGTCCCCACCACACCAAGCACCAGCACCGCCGCCACCACGCCGCCGGCGATGACCTGGCTTCGGTTGCGCTTGACGAACTTCCTGAGCCTGTACGACGTGCTCGGCGGGCCGGCGAGCACCGGCTCGTCGCGCAGATGCCGCTGAATGTCCGCCGCGAGGCCGCTGGCGGTCTCGTATCGCCGTGTGCGATCCTTCTCCAGGCACTTCATCACGATCCAGTCGAGATCGCCGCGCAGCAACGTTCCAAGCCGTGCAACGTCGCCGACTCGCCGCTGCTGGGCCGTGCGCATCGCCGTCGCACCGAGGGAACCCAGTCGCGTGCTTGGTTTGTGCGGCTCGACCTCGCGGATGATTCGCATCATCTCGGCGAAGCCCTTGCTCATCAACTCGTCACCGGGGAAGGGCGTCGTTCCCGTGAGAAGTTCATACAGCAACACGCCAAGCGAGTAGATATCGCTCCGCGTGTCGATGTCAAGCCCGCTCATCTCGGCCTGCTCGGGACTCATGTACGCCGGCGTCCCGATCATCTGGCGATGGTGCGTGTAGATCGTCTTTTCCGTCAACTCCGCGTTGGTCGCCTTGGCGATTCCAAAGTCAATCACTTTCGGCACGGGCCGGCCGTCATGCAGAGTCACGAGCACATTGCTCGGCTTGATGTCCCGATGAATGATCCCCTTCTGGTGCGCATGCTGGATCGCATGGCACACCTGCGCGAAGAGCTCCAACCGAGACCGGGTGTCCAACTTCTCCCGATCACAGTAATCCAGGATCGGCACACCCTTGACCAATTCCATCACGAAGTACGGCCGTCCCGCTTCCGTCGCGCCCGCATCGAGCACCCTGGCGATGTTCGGGTGATCCATCATCGCCAGGGCCTGCCGCTCGGCCTCAAACCGCGCGATCACCTGCCGGGTGTCCATGCCCAGTTTGGTGATCTTCAGCGCGACGCGTCGTTTGACCGGCTCGCGCTGCTCGGCCGCCCAGACCGAACCGAACCCTCCTTCACCGATCTTCTCAAGGAGTTTGTACCGTCCGATCATCTGGCTCGGTTGTTCCGTCGGCGTGAACGTCGCCTCCTGCGGCAACGTGGCATCGGAATCGGCCTCGCGCCCTGGTGGCAACGACCCTGCCTCGTCCGCAACCCGCAACAACGCCGCGACCCTGACGCGAAGTTCATGGTCATCACCGCACTCGATCCTCAGGTATGTCTCTCGCTCGCGGCCGGAAAGCGCGCGGGCCCTCGCGATGATCGACTCCAGATCGGCCATTCGTCGGCTCCAAGTTCGCACCTGACCGTGTCGGGCAGGCCGCCGCGATTCTATCTCTTGGCCGTCGCTTCACGATTCCGGCGATCCGCAGCATCGTCGTGGTGGATGTCGCTCAGGCGGAAGGACCGACGCGTGCGAGCCGATACGCACCCCCGATCGGTACGACGGCTGCACCGACCTTCACGTTCTGGTATCATGCCCCCCGGCGCGACGCTGCGTGGGCCGAGTGTGCGCGGCCGACGGCCATCGTCGCCGCCAATCAAGGAGCATCGCCATGAGCACCGCCATCATCCAGTCGTATCTGTTCTTTCCCGGCACTTGTGAAGAGGCCGTGAACTGTTACTGCGAGGCCCTCGGCGCTGAGGTTGAGATCATGATGCGGTTCAAGGATGCGCCTGAACAGCCCCCGCCGGGGACACTCAAGCCCGGCTATGAGAACAAAGTCATGCACGCATGCTTTCGCGTCGGACAGACCAGCATCATGGCTTCGGATGGATGCGGCGATGAGGGAGGCTTCGGCGGTTTCGCGATGTCCGTCGCCGTCGAGTCCATTGCCGAGGCCGAACGCGCGTTCAACGCCCTGGCCAAAGGCGGCGAAGTCCAGATGCCGCTGACCGAGACGTTCTGGTCCCCGAAGTTTGGCATGCTCAAGGACCGGTTCGGCGTCTCGTGGATGGTCAACGTGATCGGCAAGCCCCGATAGCCGCTCCTGCACCGGTGCTCACGCCTGCGGCTTGACGCGTCGATGCCCCTGAATCGGGCCGACTTGTCCCGCGCGCCCACAGGCCCAATCATCCCCCACTCATGCGACAAGCCACGATCCGTTGGACCTTCTACCTTCTCGCCCTGCTCGTCCTTGGGCCGATGGCCGCAATCCTCACCGCCAACCTTCGTGCTTCCGACGGCGGACCCCACGCCACCGCCTTCACATCCACCTCCCCGATCACGGGACTCATCGCAACGCTGATCGCGCTCGGGCTCGCCGCCACGGCCGGCGTCGCCGCCGCACGCCTCACCACCGCCCGCGCCGGCATGACCACCGCCGGACTCATCCTCGCATGGGCCGCCTGGCGCTCCGGCGAAGTTGAACACATCATCCGTACCGCACATTCAGCCTCACCCATGATCCCGCTCGCCATCGAAGGTGCGATCAGCGTCCTGCTCGCCACGGCCATCGCCTTTGCCATCGACCGCTATGGCGGACTCGACCACACCAGCCCCGTCTGGCCTGGCCCCGCCGATTCGCCACCTCGACCCCCGACCACCACCACCATCGAAGCCCTGCGATCACTCCTGCGCATCTCGCCGTTCGCCTTCGCCGGCGCCACGGCGGCGGGCGCAGTCGCCGCATGGCTCGTCGCCGCACAAGGACTCAAAGGCCAGACCGTCGCCGCGGCGATCGTCGGCGGACTCGCCGCCGCGGCCGTGGGACGAGCCATCGACATCAAAGCCCACGCGACAGCACTCATGCTTCCGGGCGTCGTGATCGCGCTGGCCGGACCGATCACCGGACTCGTCCTTGCCCAAGGCGCGATCGTGGATGCGATGTACGCGGGCACGCTCGCGCCCATCGCCCGCATCGCGCCGCTGGACTTCGCGGCCGGATGGCTCCTCGGCGTGCCGATGGGCCTGGGCTGGGCGACCTCGCTGGTGTCGGAGCGGATGAAGGCGAAACACGCGTGAGGACTCGGAGAGTGGGACGGCGACCAGTGCAGCAACCGGAACCGTGCCCTTCCACTCTGCGTATTGTTTCCGTGGGTTGCGTTCTGCCCAGGCGATCTCCATCACTCTCAGGATCCCAGCGGCATCATGGCTCCCGAGTCTCCCAATGCCAGGCAAGCACGTCAGAGGTTCTATCGAACTCTGTCGGCATTGCCTCTTCACGATCCTGAACGGGTTTTTCAGACGCTCGCCGATGCGTGGCTCGATGCATCGGGAGCCCAAGCCGTTACCCTTTGGCTTTACAACACATATCGAGAACAGTTCCAACTCAATGCCGCAACCGGCGCTGCAACCTGTGGTCTACAAACAAACATCCCTCCAGCGCTCACTCGGCCGAGTATGGGAGATTTTGTCAAGGCCACGGGGCAACCGATCGTGACAAATGACCTCAATGAATGGCGAGGGTTTCACAAGGACGTCGAGTACAGGGCGGCGCTGGGCGTTCAATGCACCGAAGTCTTAAAGTGCCCCGGTGAGTGCTGCATTCCGATGCTTGGGCCAGACCCATCAGCCCTTGCCGGCGATCTGGAGCACTGCAACGGCATCGTGAGTCTCCACTATCAAGATTTTGCGACGATGCCACCGATTCTTGAAGGCCTCATCCCGACGTTAGTATCCGAGGGTGATGGGAGAGTATTGAGCGAAGTCGAAGAATCGCTCATCCTCATGGGGAGCCTTACTACCGGTATTCTGACCGACTTACGCCGCGCCCAGCAACTTAAGACCGCTCGCGCCTTGGCGGTACTCGCTGAAACCCACCTCACACGCTATACGGTCGATCCAAAGCAGGTGCGCCGCGAATATCTCGAGGCCGTGATTCAGTTGATTAAGGGACAACTCAGAGTAACCTCAGTCTCCTTTTTTTGCCGAATGCCGGAGGAAGATCGGATTGTGTGTGTTGCGTCCTCCGGGCTTCGACGCGCGGAGGATGGCGCGATCCTCACGGGTGCCAACCTGATTGATGCCAGCTACTCAGGGGACAAGGATCAACAACGCCGAACTTGGCAAGTGTTTGATTCAGGTGAACTGGCATTTCTGGAGACCGCCGGCGACAGCGGCAAGTATCAGGAACTGAACGGTGCGGGCAAGACCATCAAAGGGATGATGCTCGTCTATCCGATCCGGCAGACCAAGCCTGCGCCCACGGATCTGAATGACTCACCGAGCAATAGGCAGGTGGTCGGACCGACCCTCGGCGTCGTTCGCATTGGCCATGAGGCCACGCATGGTGATCTGCTCACGTTTGACATTGTCGAACTCAAGACACTCGAGTTCATCGTTGACCAGATCAGTCCGGTGCTGCACACGTTGGAGTCCCGTATCCAGCGCGAGGAAGTCATTCAAATCGTCAAACACGACTTCCTGGCACCGCTGGCGGCGATTCGAGACGCCGTGGACCACATCGTGGATGCTGAATCGCGCGGCCGCCGTGCGGATGAATACTACCTCGACAATCTTCGGGAGACAGCCTTGCGCCTCGGCGGGCTTGCAGAACTGCTCAGTCGTGACCCCGAAGCGAGACGACCACTCTTCCCAAAGAAGACAAACATTGAGGCTCAGATCGTCGCGCCAATGAAGCGTATGCTCACACCCTACGCAGACCAAACGAGCCGAATGAGTATTCATTTCACGGGCATTGACCAGATTCCGCCCCTGAACATCGACAGGTCGTTGATTGAACGAGCGCTGTACAACCTAATCGTCAACGCCGTGAAGTACGGCGCACGCGAAACGACCATTCATATCACTGGACATGTGTTGCCCACTGGATACGCCATAGACGTTGAGAACGAAGGTCCGGGTGTCGAAGAGAAGTACAAGGATCGACTGTTCACGCCGTACTTCAGATCGCCTACAGCGAAGGCGACGCGTCAAGGCGAAGGCCTCGGCCTCTCCGTCGTGCGAGGCATCATGCGAAGCCACCGCGGCGATGTCACGCTGGAGAAACTCGCCAACCGGACCATTTTCCGCCTATTCTTCCCCGCTCACCTGAAGGCATGACTGAACAAGGAGTTCTGCATGAAGATTCTGTTTATTGATGACGAGGCGTACTACACGAAAGCATACCGCGACGAGTTGCGCAAGAGTGGATGCGAGGTAGTATTCGAGGACAGTGTGCCTCGCGCCGCTACACTACTTGCCGAGATGACCAAGGGACAGCATGACTTGATCGTTCTTGATCTGCAGATGCCCCGCCCCGAGAACATGCCAGACGCGGCCAACATCAAGTACGTCGAGCTAACTGGCCTTTGGCTTCTCGGCGAATTTGCCGAGAAGATCAAGAAACTGGGCATTCCTGTCGCTATCCTCACTAACGTTAACCCGACGAGGTTTGAAGCCGTACTTCCCTCCCTGGCATTCTCCGCGCGCAATCTCAAAGTTTTCCGGAAGATCGATACGCCTGCGCGAAATCTTCCAGATGCACTGCGCAGCTTTGTCAAAGACACTAAGTAGCCACCATGGAAGTGGAAGGCAGCCTCGTAGCGGCATGCGTCAGCGAGCTCGGGATGCCCGGTCGATCCATTTCAGACTGTCGGCGGGGATGAAGGGTCAGGTATCTTTGGCCCATCGATGGCGACGTGAATCCGAACGTACGACCGCAGCGAAGTGTGGGACATCCCGTTCGCGTGTTCTTGTTCGTGGCTTTCGAACGTGGTTCGCGCCTCGTCGCCGCATCCTGCGGTCCCGCCCCACCGCTCCTACACTTGCCCAAACCCATGCCAACGACACGCAAAAACCCCGTCCCCAAGGCGGCCGACAAGCCCATGGCCGATGTTCAGGCCTCGCGCGACACGCGGCGCGTGGCGATTGATCGCGTCGGCGTCAAGGACGTCGTCTATCCCATTCGCCTTCGCACGCAGGCGGGCGGCGAGCAGCAGACCGTCGCCACCGTCAACATGTACGTCGCGCTGCCCCACTATCAAAAGGGCACGCACATGAGCCGCTTCCTCGAAGTGCTCAACGATCACGCCTGCGAACCGATCACGCCCGCGCGAATCCCCGAGATCACCCGCGCCATCTGTCAGCGCCTCCACGCCGAAACCGCGCACTTCGCCGCGAAGTTCACCTACTTCATCACCAAGCCCGCACCCATCACGCATGCGCCGGGCATCATGGACTATCAAGTCACGTTCGAGAGCACGGCCAACGGCGAGACGGACTTCATCATGACCGTCTCGGCCCCGGCCGCGAGCCTGTGTCCATGTTCGAAGGAGATCTCTCGCTACGGCGCTCACAACCAGCGCTGCCGCATCGAGGCTTCCGTGCGCTTTGAGGGCGAACTGTGGATCGAGGAACTCGTCGAGATCATCGAGCGTTCGGCGTCATCGCCCGTCTACGCCGTGCTCAAGCGCCCCGATGAGAAGCATGTGACCGAAGTGGCCTATGACAACCCGAAGTTCGTCGAGGACATCGTTCGGGATCTTGCGCTGATGCTTGATGATGATGCGCGGATCACATGGTACTCGATCAACTCCGAGAACTTTGAGTCGATCCACAATCACAATGCTTATGCCCAGTTGTCGCGGGACAAACGCGAGGCCTGAGCGACCGCGTGTCGCGTTCCATCACCGGCGCGACAACCCGGGGCGTTCATTCACCAAGAACCAGGCCGTCATGGGCCAGCCACATGCGGTCTGGCAATTCAGCCTGCGTCGCTTCATGCCCGAGGTCGTGGGCCATGTGGACGAAGTATGTGGCATCGGCGCCCGCGCGGTGGGCGACGCCGATGGCCTGGCCGAGGGTGAAGTGGGTTGGATGATGTCGATGGCGCAGGGCATCGAGCACGAGCGTGCGCAGGCCCTCAAGGTGTCGCCATGATTCCGGCGGGACGCCGGAGACATCCGTGCAGTACGCCAGCGGAAACGGCGAATCCGCGGGCGAGTCGCCCGGCACATCGACGCGAAAGCCCACAATCGGCAGCCGGCCGTGCAGCAGACGGATCGGCGTGATGCGCAGGCCGAAGAGGTCGATTGGCGCATCGGCGTCGATGCGGTGGGCGATGAGCGTCGCGACGAAGGACTGCTGGATGTTCTTCGTTGGATCGAAGATGTGCTGATACACGCGGGAGAGAAACTCGAGCGTGTGCGGCTCGGCGTAGACATCGATCGGTTGCTTCATCACGGCGTTGAAACGGCGGACTTCATCGAGTCCCCAGGTGTGATCGACGTGGTTGTGCGTGATGAGGATGGCATCGAGCCGGTCGAGTTTCGCACGCAGGGCCTGCTGACGAAGATCAGGCCCCGGGTCGATGAGGATGACGCGGTCGTGGCCGTGCGCATCGGTGAGGGTGATGGCGGCGCTGGTTCGGAGGCGCTGGTCGCGCGGGTCGGTGCTGGTGCAGACTTCGCAATGACAGCCGATGGCGGGAATGCCGGCCGAGGTTCCAGTGCCAAGGAAGGTGAATCGCATGTGAAGCAAGATTAGGCGCGAGTGGTGGAGAGTCCGGGAGCGAGTGTGAATCACTCCACGATGTGCCACCGACCGTTCAGTAGAACGGTCGGTGCCTTTGCGCGACATTCACGACGTGTTGCGCACCTACGCCCAATGCACCGACCGCGAGGCGCAGTCGATGGCACATGGGGCACCTGGCACCTATCTCTCCACCGTCGGCAATCCGCGCGAGGCGCGGTCGCGGTCGATGACGGCATGAACGCGCTGCACGGCCAGGCGCAGGGCGGTTTCCGGCGCGATCTGCGAATCGGGCTTGAGGAACTCGGTGAGCATTCGCGCGATCTCATCGTACAACTCGCCCAGGTAGAGGTTTGAGATGATGAAGCCAGGCGGTTGGCCGGTTTCTGGGTGCGGCGTGACGCCGTAGAGCAGCCATCGCGCCTTGTCATCGAAGTCTTCGGCGGGCATGGGCGGGACGTCATAGCCGCGCGAGAGGTCATCGGGGTCGATGGGCACGCCGCGCGTCTGTCGAAACGCGGGCGAGTGAAACACGCGCAGATCCGCGGGCGGCGCGACGCGCAGCGTGTCCCAATACAGCGCTGATTGATCTTCCGCGACGAGCCAGCGCAGGAAATCCCACGCATCATCTTTGCGTTTTGCGTGCGCGGAGATCGCCCAGAGCACGCCGCCGGAGACGACGCCCGGGCGACCGCCTTCGCGCGGGCCGCGCGGCAGGGGCGCCACGGCGTAGTTGAGGTCGGGCGCGGTGAGATCAAAGTTGGGCACACGCCACGAGCCGTCGAGCATCATGGCCGTGCGGCCGGTGGCGAAGAACGTGTCCGCGCCGACGCCGGCCGTATACGCCGCGAGCGTCGGATCGAACGACTTGTCATCGCGCTGCATGGCGCGGAGGAACTCGAGCGTCTGTACGCCGGCTGAGGAATCGAGCGTGCATGTCAGGCCGTCGGATGAGAACGCTTCGCCGCCGGCTTGATGAAACAGCGTGAGAAAGGGCCAGGCCCAGATGGCGAAGTCGAAGCCCGCGCGGGTGAGTCGGCCGCTGTCGTCGTGCCGCGCGAGGTTCCGTGCGGTCTCACGCAGGTCTTCCCACGTCCAGTCGGCGGATGGATATGTGACGGGGTCGTTGGGGTGTTCGCGATTGTGTTGATCGAAGATATCGCGGTTGTAGAAGAGGCCGTATTGCGCGGAATCCTGGGGCAGGGCGTAGATCTCGCCATTGAGGCGCAGGTGTCGCATGAGTTCGGGCGGAATGGCGGCGAGGTCGGCTTGTGAGAGGCCGCGCGAGGGATCGTTGATGTACGACGTGAGCGGTTCGATGAGTCCGCGTCGGGCGAAGTCCTCGTACCAGGTGAGTTCGATGCGCATGACTTCGGGGCCTTGTCGCCGCGCGTGCCATGCGTTGTATTTCATGCGAATGTCGGCGAATCGGCCGTAGTCGATGATGATGTCGGGGTTGATGGCTTCGTATCGTCGTGCGTAGAGGTCTTCAAAGAGTCGATCTTCAAACGGCATTCCCCAGACGGTGAATCGCACGATGCGTTTTCCGAGGATGGCGCCTTCGCCGGGCCAGAGCACAAGCGCGGCCGTGAGCAGCGCGAGGAGGATCATGGCGAAGGTGGCGTGTCGCATGGCGTAATCGTAGAAACGTCCGGGTGTGGAATGCACACGGTTGCCGCGTACGCCGACTCAGCGCGACGCCCGCGAAGCAGGAGGACTTTGCGTCGGAGCGTTGGCAATCGGATCGAACTCGACACCTGAGCACGGCTGGAACCCTTCGGGCCAACAGGCGCTCATGCGACAAAGCAGGCGCATCTGCGTCGGCGCGTCGGGATTGACGCGCTCCACTGTGAGTCGGATGGCGTCTGGATGACATTCGGCACACAAGCTCCACACATCTCGGGCGAGGTATCGCGGTACATACCCGATCATGAAACGATCCTGATCGTCCAGCGTTCGCACAGCCACGGCACGCGGGTCATACTTGTTGGAGAGTTCAAGCATGAGGCCGAGTGGTTCATCTCGCTGTAATCTCGCAATCCGTTCGATGGCTTGGTGCGGCATCCAGCGAATGCCGTGAAGAAAGAACTTGCTCACATAGCGGCCGTCGACGTCGGGATTCGGACATGGAAAGACCTCGAGCGCGTCAGTCTGCCTGATACCCTCGGTGACGCCAAGAATGACGAGGGGATCTGGCGGGTTCGCCGGGTCAAATCCCCCCCACGCCAGATACGCCTCATATTCGGGCCGAGATGGCGACAGTCGCCGGTTGGCGAAGAGCGGGAAGAGCGATTCGGATTCATAGATGGCATGCACGTCCTGCATGGCAGGGAAGGGCCGGAAGGCGTTCGAGGTCAGCGCACCTCGCGTGTACACGAAGCGAAAGAGGCCGTCGTGATACTCAAGGCGTCCCACGGGTGCCCATCCACCCAGCGTGGGTTCGTCGGATCGCCAAGCTACAAAGAGTGTGTTGCTCATCCCAAGGCTTCTTCGCTCAAGAGTCGAGTGCGGTTCGCCTGCAACAAGTATAGCGTGAATTCCCGGCAAACGGGGGACATCCGATGATCTGGAATGCGCGCGATCATGGTCTCCACGTCGTGCATGTCAATCCGACGCAATCGATCAAGCCAAGCCCTGGCTGCGAGCGTGTCGCGAGCGGCGAATGCGAGCCATGCATCGGTGGTGGTCATCGGCCTGGTCCGTGAGGGTTCGTCATAGAAAGCGGATCGGGCTCGGCGAGCGAAGGCGTCAATCGTGCGATTGCGATCACGGGTCGCCAGGCGGTCTCGGCGTTCGTCATCGGTCAAGTTGCGCGCCAGCGCGCCGCCGTGGTCGAAGGTTGGCGCGAGTGCCAGCGCCTGGCCATCCCAGATCGCCCCCCAGTTCTGATGATGGCGATCCTGGTTGGCGATCCATGCGTCCAGCAGCACATAGCCGATGAACACGCCAAGCGCCGATCCCGCATCCGATGGAACCGCCCGACTCCACTCCGGTCGGGGCTTGTCAAGACGCCGGAGGACTTCGACCACGGCATCAATCGTGTGTTCCCGCACTTTGTACCGCGCCGCAACATCCGCCGGGTACGAAGAATCCACCGCAAGCAAGAGTTGGTTCCCATGCGCCAGAGCGAGTGGTTCGGGCGAACACGATTCGCAAACGACGCCGGGGTGTCGCGTCGCGTTGTCAAAGGCCAGTTCGTAGTGGACGTGGGGCAGTCCCATCAACTCGCTCAACTCGCACGCGAGCTTCTCGGCCCAGTCCTCACCCGTCCCCCTCTCCTCAGCCTTGAACAGGAGTAGACGACCTTCAGCTCGATACCAGAACTTCCGCTTTGTGCCAAGCTGCTCGACCGCCACCGCATTGGCCTGATCGACTCGGATGACTTCGAACACGATTGTTCACTCCACGTTGGTCATCATTCTCGCGATCGTCACCCGCGCCGCTCACCCTCGCATCATTCGTCGCGCCCCCCAGCGGTTGATGCCGGCGGTGAGTTCGAGCATGGCCGCATTGGCGAGGATGAGCGCGATGGCAGCCGCGCCGGCGGGCGATTGCGGATCCACGACGCCGGCGGCGATGAGCACGACGGCGAAGGCCATCTGCGTGAGTCCGAGTCCGCTTGTGGCGAACTCGACGCACAACTGCTGCGCGATTCGGCGCTGGTCGTCGGGCGCGAGAATCTGAATCCCGAGCCACGCGCCGACGAAGTGTCCATCCCCGGCCGTCAGCGCCGCGAAGGTCACGAGGGCGATCGGTTGCCACTGCGTGAGCAGGTCCATGTCGATTCGATAGGTGGCATATGCGGCCGCGGCGGGCAGCGCGATCCACAGCGTCCATGCAAGCACGCGTCGTCGTGTGTGTGGTGACGCGGGCTTGGCGGCGGCGGCGATCGTTCCGACGCCAAACGCGGCGGCGGGGACGATGAGCCACGCGATGCGATCATCGCGTACGGCGGCGGCGACCAGGCCCGAGGCGAGGACCATGCTCAACACGCCGAAGCCTCTCACCGTGCGAGTCCGTCCAAGTTGCGGCATCCATCGCAGCGGCAGTCCGGCGAAGGCGGACCCCGCCGCGACCGCCCCCCCCACGGCCAGCGATTCGCGCATGGGCATCGCGAAGAGCCAGACCATGATCGCGGCCGTGGCGACCGCTGAAATCGCCACCGACAACATCGCTGCGAGCACGAACCCCGCATCAGAAGCCCAGGGCTCGACGCGAGGCGAGAACCGGCGTGCGGACCAGGCCGAGAGTCCAAGGGCAGTGGACATGAGCAGGATCACGCCCCAATCCGCGAGTTCGCGGTGCCGCGCCATGGCCGTGGCGTGCGCCAGACGCGCCACAGACTCCTGTTCGGCGTGCTGGGCGGCGAGTTCTTCGACGGCCGTGCCGGTGACACCGGTGGCTGTGAGGGCCGTGCGCTCCGCGGCGTGACGGCTGATAAGCCCTTCGAGTGCATCGCGTTCGTGCGTGCCGCCGACAAGCCACTGCTCATGGAGCGTGGGCATGGCGCGTCCTGCGACACCGGGACCGAGGAGTATGCCGGCGATGACCCCCCCCACGATCGCGGCTGCGGCCGTGCCGCCGGGGATTCTGGCCCATCGCAGCAAACCTGCGGCGATGGCTCCCGCGGCGATCAGGCACGCGAGTTGCACGGCGAACTTGACGAGGACATCCGGGGCCATTTCACGCGCAGTGTACGCGCATGAGGGGCCTCGGCAGCGCAAGCAGGATGCCATCATGCGCAACAGACACCCCGTGCCGCGAACGACGCATACGCAGAATTGGAAGGGCGTGACGCGCAAGCCCGTGCCGGGTACGCTCCCTGCGAGGGACTATCGTCGTAACACTCGCACAGGGAGCGCAGGCATGACCACGCAGCAGAAAGCCACGGCGGATGTCGGCATGATCGGGCTGGCCGTGATGGGGCAGAACCTCGCGTTGAACATGGCCGACCACGGGTTCCGCGTGGCGGTGTTCAATCGCTCGGGGGATGTGACGCAGAAGATGATCGCGGAGCATCCCCCGGCGGCGTTCGCGGGAACAGGGGGGGGGCTTGTGGCCGCGTGGGATCTGGCGGGATTCGTCAAGTCGATTGCCCGGCCTCGACGGATCGTGCTGATGGTCAAGGCCGGCGCGCCGGTGGATGCGGTGATTCGCGCGCTGGTTCCACTCATCGAGCCGGGTGATCTGATCGTCGATGGCGGGAACTCTGACTGGACGGATACGCAGCGGCGGGAGAAGGAACTTCGGGAACATGGGATTCTGTTCGTCGGTTCCGGGGTGTCTGGCGGTGAAGAGGGCGCGCGCTTTGGTCCATCGCTGATGCCCGGGGGAACGCGCGAAGCGTGGGCGATTCTCGAACCGATCTGGAAGGCCATCGCGGCGAAGGTTGATGAGGAAACCGGCAAGCCGATCGAAGGCGCAGCGCCGGGCCATCCCGTCAGCGGCGGCGTGCCGTGTACCACATACATCGGCCCCGACGGCAGCGGGCACTTCGTCAAGATGGTGCATAACGGCATCGAATATGGCGACATGCAGATGATCTGCGAGGCGTATGCGTTCATGCGCGAGGCGCTCGCGCTGCCAATGGAGCAGATGGCCGAGACGTTTGCGGACTGGAACCGCGGGATTCTCGATTCGTTTCTCATTGAGATCACGGCGGACATCCTGCGGCACAAGGACAAGGCGACGGGCAAGCCGTTTGTCGATGTGGTGCTGGATTCGGCGGGTCAAAAGGGTACGGGCAAGTGGACGGTGACGAGTTCGCTGGATTTCGCGACGCCCGCGCCGACGATTGCCGAGGCCGTGTTCGCGCGGTTGATGAGCGCTCGGGTCGATGAGCGTCGCAGCGCGGCGGAGATTCTTCGCGGGCCGGATGTGCCTGAGCATTCGCATACGACCGGCCCCGGCGGGCATCGGCCGGACTGGATCGAGTGCGTGCGCGATGCGTTGTATTGCTCGAAGATTTGTTCATATGCGCAGGGTTTCGCGTTGATGGCGGACGCGGCGCGGGCGAACTCGTGGGAGCTGCATCCGGGTGAGATCGCGTCGATCTTCCGCGGCGGGTGCATCATTCGCGCCGGGTTCCTGCAGCGCATCACCGAGGCGTTTGCGCGACGGCCGGACCTGCCGAACCTGTTGATCGACGACTTTTTCGCGAGTGAGATTGCGTCGCGTCAGGCGAACTGGCGTGCGGTGGTGGCGCGAGGGGCGGTGCAAGGGGTGGCGATGCCGGCGTTCGCGTCAGCGCTGGCGTATTACGACTCGTATCGCGCGGCGCGACTTCCGGCGAGCCTGCTGCAGGCGCAGCGGGACTATTTCGGCGCGCATACCTATGAGCGCGTCGATCGTCCGCGCGGCACGTTCTTCCACGTCGACTGGCTCGACGCAAAGCGCCCGGAAAGAGAGGCGTAGATGAATCACGGCGAGCTTCGCACATCGCGGACGGCCTCGCGCGGACCGATGCTGCGGCTGCATGTCGAGCAGTCCTCGCTGCGCACGCGGCGGCTGGTGCTACGGCCGCTGGAGGCCGTGGATGCGACCGCGTTCATCCGTGTCATGCGTGCGAGCCGCGAGCATCTGGATCAGTTTTCGGCGCTCCATCAGCCGGGCGAGAGCGATGAGAATCTGTTCGCACGGCAACTGCGCCTGACGCAGCTTGGCGAACGCACGGGGCAGGCCATGCGACGGATGATCTTCACGCATGATGGCGAGCTCGTGGGCGCGTGCAATCTGAACGCGATTTCGCGCGGCCTGGCGTGTTCCGCGGATGCCAACTGGTGGATCGCGGCCGGGCATCTTCGACGCGGGTATGCGGCCGAGGCGCTGGGGGCGATGATCGAGCATGCGCTGAAGGATGCGCCCGAGGGTCTTGGCCTGCATGAAGTGTGCGCCCACATTCAACGCGACAACTCCGCGTCGATTGCGCTGGCGCTCAAACTCGGATTCATCATCAAGCCCGGGGCGCGGACGTACTTGCAGACCGGGGAGAAGTGGTCGTTGCATGATCTGTGGGTGAATGCGAGGCTGATGGCGCATGTGGGAGGGTGATGCGGCGTTCCACGGTGCGGATCGGGGCACGCGACGTTCGCGGCGGCGGGCAACGTCGCGATTGTGCGGCGAAGCCATCACCACCATACGATTGTGACACGTCGCCAACGCGAGTCGCTGAGCATCCGAACGATTCGCGGTATCCGATGTGCAGCGCGGGACATTCGCACAGGCGAGACGCCCGTGCCACCGGTTGTTCGGCCATCGCGAGGAAAGGACTCTCCCTTGCACATGACTCCGGATCAGTTCCGCGCGCTGGGCCACCGTGTGGTGGATTGGATCGCGGCGTATATGGAGGGCGTGGAGAATCTGCCGGTGTCGCCGGAGGTGTCGCCCGGAGAGATTGGTGCGATGCTTCCGCAGGCGCCGCCGGAGCGTGCGGCCGCGTATGCGTGGGATGAGATCTTCGCGGATCTCAATGAGATCATTCTGCCGGGCCTGACGCACTGGCAGTCGCCGCACTTTTTCGGGTTCTTTCCGTGCAACGCGTCGGGTCCGGCGGTTCTGGGCGAGATGATTTCGGCGGGGCTGAATGTCAACGGGATGTTGTGGGCGACAAGCCCGGCCGTGACGGAACTTGAAACGCGGATGCTGGACTGGATGGCGCAGGCGTATGGGCTGCCGGACGCGTTTCGAAGCGGGAGCGCGGGGGGCGGGTGCATTCAGGGAACCGCAAGCGAAGCGACGCTGATCGCGCTGCTTGCGGCGCGACGGCGGGCGCTGACGCGAGACCCTGCGTGCGGTGATCGGCTGATCGCGTACGCCTCCGCGCAGGCGCATTCGTCGGTGGTGAAGGCGGCGATGATCGCGGGATTCGCGGATGGTCCCGAGGATCGTCGGCGCGTGCGATTGATCGAGACCGACGCGGTACACGCGATGGATGCATCGCGGTTGGCCCGGCAGGTTGAAGAGGATGTGGCCGTGGGGCTTGTGCCGTGCTTCGTATGCGCGACCGTGGGCACGACCTCATCGACGGCGAACGATCCGGTGTCTGCGATCGTCGCGACGGCCGTGAAGCACCATCTCTGGCTTCATGTTGACGCGGCGCACAGCGGGAATGCGTGCGTGTGTCCGGAGATGCGTTCGATGTGGCTCGGGGTGGAACATGCGGATTCGGTGTGCATCAATCCGCACAAGTGGCTGCTGACGAATTTTGACTGCGATTTGTTCTGGACGCGTGATCGCGCGAGCGTGATCGGGGCGCTGAGCGTGACGCCGGAGTATCTGCGAAATCGGGCGAGCGATGCCGGCACGGTGTTTGATTATCGCGACTGGCAGGTTCCGCTTGGACGGCGGTTCCGGGCGCTGAAACTGTGGTTTGTCGTGCGACACTATGGCCTTGAAGGGCTGCGCGAGCACATTCGCGAGCACTTGCGGCTGGCGCTGTTGTTTGAATCCTGGGTGCGAAGCGATCATCGATTCGAGATTGCGGCGCCGCGAACGGTGAATCTTGTCTGCTTCCGCCTGCGCGGGGATGGGCATCGGACGGAGGCGTGGAATCGCGAGTTGCTCGATCGCGTCAATGGCACGGGCAAGGTGCTGCTGAGCCACACGGCGCTGCCGGTGGCGGGGCGCCCGGGGGAGATGCGGTTCATTCTGCGGATGGCGATCGGAGGGACCATGACGCGGCAGACGCACGTCCGGCAGGCCTGGGACTTGATTCAGGCCGTGGCAGATGAAGTGGCCGCGGATCGCGGACGGACGTAATGTCTGGTGATGCCTGGGCGATTTGGACACGGCTTTCGGACGTATGCGTTGCTTGTGGCGGCGTGCGTGGTGGGTTTGGGGCTTGGCGGGTGCGCTGGGGTGCCGGACGGGCCGAGTTCGTTTGATGTCTCGCCGGGTGCGTATGCGCAGACATTCGAAGCCGTCAAGGCCGCGCTGATCGACGCCCAGTTCAACCTTGATCGCGTGGATGCCCGTGCCGGGGTGATTTCAACGCATCCGCGTCGCTCGGTGGGGCTTGTTCGGCCGTGGGATACGCAACAGTCCACGCCGGGGCAGGAGTTTGAGGAGTTGCTGCACGCGCAGCAGCGCGTGGTTCGCGTGACCATTGGTCCGGTTCCCGCGGAGGAGGATGAGCAGGGGACGCAGGCGGCGCCGCCCGCGCCGCCGACGGACCTTCGATCGCTTGACGGGCAACTGCTGGGAAGTGTTCGCGTGCTGGTGGTGCGTCAGCATCGTCCGGGTTGGCGGGCGGATCCGAGTGGTGTCACGCTGGCCGGCGTTTCGCAGAACATGTTGCTGGTGGAGCGCGGCCTGTGGCCGTCGTATTCGGTGACGATCCGTCGCGATGTGGCGCTGGAGCGGCGAATCGCGGAATCGATCCGTCGGCGTGCCTCGGCGGGATGATCGCGTGGAGTCACGCCTGGCAGAGTGAAAACGCCTTGTGGATGCGCGCGGCCGCCTGGGCGGCGCCATCGACGGGGCCGAGCGGGTCGTATGCCGCGCGACATCGACGCCGTGAGGCCTCATCGCGCATCATTTCAAGCAGCACGCGCCCGGCGTCGCGGAGGTTCGCCTCGGGGTCGATCGCGTCGGTGCAGAGCACGGCCGCACCGGCCGTGACGAGATGTTCGGCGTTGCGGCGCTGGTGCTGATCTTTGTGATAGGGGTATGGCAGAAAGACGGTGGGCGTATTGTTGGCCCAGGCTTCGGCGACGCTCCCAGCGCCCGCGCGTGAGAGGGCGAGATCGGCCGCGCCCCATGCCTGGCCCATCTGCGTGAAGAACGGCTCGACGATGGCCGTGACGCCGGCGGCTTGGTATTCTCGTCGAATCTTGGCGACATCATCGCGGCCGGTTTGGTGGATCACCTGCCACGGGCCGGCGCGAAGCACATCGGCGTGTCGATGCGCGAGCGCGGTTGCGAGTTGATTGAGTGACCGCGCGCCCTGACTGCCGCCGGTGATGAAGAGGGTGGGGGCATCGCGATCAAGCCCGAGGCGCGCGCGGCAGTCGGATGCGGGGGCATCGGCGATGGCCGTGCGGCGAACGATCGGCGGGATGTTCTGCCATTTCGGGAGATCGACGTGTGCGGCTGAGAGGATGACGGCGGCACGTTTGGCGATCCACATGTTCGCACGGCCGGGGGCGGCGTCGAGGTTGACGAGTACGACGGGCGCGGTGTTCTTGGCGGCGGCGACGGCGGGCGCGGCGACGAAGCCGCCCATCGCCACGAGCAAGGTGTGCGTGCCGGACTTTTCAATCGCGTCGGTGATGATGGCGAGCGAGGGATGCCACCCGCGTGCGAACTTGACGAAGCGCGCGGGGGAGAGTGAGAACGGCGCGGCGGGCGTGACCGTGAATTCTTCGCCTGCTTCGGAGAGGATCTTCGCGTCGATGGCGCGGTTGGAGCAGAGGAAGCGGATGCGTATGTCGGCGAGTTCACGCAGGTGTTCGGCGATGGCCAGCGCGGGGAAGATGTGCCCGCCCGTCCCCCCCCCTGCGAAGAGTACGGTGGGGTTCATGTGGATGCAAGCCCGGAGTCAATCTTGCGGTTGCCCAGGTGGTACGAGCCGTCGCGCGTGGGACACGCAAGGGAGGCGGGCGGGACGCCCGCCCCACCGGATCCAATGGACTTTGCGGTTGCCGGGCTTCCTATGGTGGCCGGGCTTCCCAGCGCGTGGTCACGGTCCATCGCGAGCAGCAGGCCCAGCGATGCGGCCGTGAGAATCCAACCCGTTCCCCCCGCCGAGACGAGCGGCAGGGCGATGCCCTTTGTCGGGCCGACGCCGGTTACGACGATCAGGTTGATCATCGCTTGAAGGCCGACGGTGAGCAGGATGCCAAGGCCGAGCAACTTGCCCGCGATGGCCGGCTCGCGACGGATGACCCACAGCCCGGCCGTGAGCAAGCCCGCGAAGAGCGCGACGACCATGAACGCTCCGGCAAGGCCGAGTTCTTCACAGATGATGGCGAAGAGAAAGTCGGTGGTGTCTTCGGGGAGATAGCCGTATTTCTGAAGGCCGAAGCCAAGTCCACGTCCCGCGCCTTCGCCCGATGCCACAGCGCGCATCGACTGAATCATGTGATAGCCGATGCCCTGTGGATCGGAGTATGGATCGACAAAGGCGATCAGGCGTGCGACGCGATAGGGCGAGAACCACACGGCCGCGAGCAGGCCAGCGATGGCGGGTGGCGCGAACGCGAGGAAGTGCTGCCACCTTGCGCCGCCGGCCCAGAGGATCATCACGCCGACGACGACGATGAGCGCGGCCGTGCCGAGATCTTCAAGCACGATGATCGCCGCAACGAGGCCCAGCGCCACCAGGCCCGGGGCGAGTCCGACGAAGAACTGTCGCAGTCGCGGGCCTTGCCACGTCGCGTAGGCAGCGAGAAGCGCGACCATGCCCCACTTGGCGATCTCGCTGACTTGAATCGAGACGACGCCGAGGCCGGGAATGGGCAGTCGCAGCCATCGGCGAGCGCCGTTGATGACGGGCGCGAGGCCGGGGATGTAGACGAGTGCAAGGATGGCGAGCATCGCGGCGGTGGCCACGGCAAGCAGGATGAGAGCCTGGCGTTGGCTGGCATCCCCTGGTTCATATCGAACGGCGTTGAGTATCCGGCGGATGGGGAGTCGTGACGCGGCCCACATGGCCCCCAGGGCCAGGACCATGTACGCCAGCGACCGTCCGACATTGGCCGACGCGAGCACGTCGAAAATCGTTCGCGGCAAGGTTGCGGGGATGGAGCCGTCGGCGGCGATTGGCTCGATCCGCATTCCCGCCGACGTCACCATGACCACCCCGAGCGACAACAGCGCAAGGGCACAGAGCGCGATGATGTGGCCGGGACGAAGCACCTCAGAGAGTATCGGCCCGTCGGCGCGGTTTTGCCCAGCGAAGGCGCTCACGCCCCGCGTCGCGTTCTCCGGGGTGCCTGGGGCCGGGGAAGATCATCAGCGTCGATAGAATGGCAGGAGATGTTCCGCATCCGTCAGATCACCGACACGGCCTTGCAGACGTCGCCCGCCGTCATGGCGCGAGTGCAGGCGATGCTGCGCGATCGCCTTCCGGGGATCGCGGTCGAAGAGGTGGAGTCTTTGCCGAGGCGGATTCTCGATCCGCTGATTTACAAGCTCAAGACGATTCTTCTGGTTGCGGACGACCTGCAGGGGGGGCTGAAGGGCTTCGCGGTGGTGTCGTTCGCGCCGGATGCGAAGTTCTGCCTGCTGGAATACATCGTGGCGGGGACATCGCTGGCGGGCCATGGCATCGGCGGCGCGCTGTATCAGCGCGTGCGCGAGGCGTCGCGATCGCTCAAGGCGTTTGGATTGTTGTATGAGTGCCTTCCCGATGATCCGGCCGCGTGCAGCGATCCGGCGCACGCGGCGCAGAACGCGGCGCGGCTGCGGTTTTATGAGCGATTCGGCGCGAGGCCGATCATCAACACCGCGTATGAAGCGCCGATGAAGCCCGGTCAGAAGGACATGCCGCACCTGGTGTTTGATGACCTGGGAACGGGCGAACCGCTGTCGCGGGATCGCGCCCGCAAGGCCGTTCGCGCCATTCTCGAACGCAAATACTCGCACATGTGCTCCCCGGAGTACATCGACGGGGTGGTAGCGTCGATCAAGGATGATCCGGTGCGGCTACGGCCGCTGAAGTATGCCACTCGTCCGCTTCCGCCGCCCGCGCCGCGGCGCAGCGGGGATCAACTCGTCGCGCTGGTGGTCAACGATCGGCATGACATTCACCATGTGCGCGATCGTGGGTATGTCGAGTCGCCCGTGCGCGTCAAGTCCATTCTTGATGGGATCCTGCCCACGGGCATGTTCTGGCGACTACCGCCGCGCGACTATCCCATGGCCTGGATTCGCGCGGTTCACGATGATGGGTTTGTCGAGTATCTGCGCCGCGTCTGCGATACCGTCGCCGTGGGACGCAGCGTCTATCCCTATGTCTTCCCGATTCGCAATCACGCCAAACCGCCGAAGGACCTGGCCTATGCGGCCGGGTATTACTGCATCGACACCTTCACGCCGCTGAATCGCAATGCGTTCCTGGCGGCGAAGCGGGCGGTGGATTGCACGCTCACGGCCGCGGCGGCGGTTCTCGATGGACAACGCTTCGCGTATGCGCTGGTTCGTCCGCCGGGGCATCACGCGGAGCGGCGGGTCTTCGGTGGATTCTGTTACTTCTGCAACGCGGGCATCGCCGCGGAAATGTTGTCGCGGCACGGCACCGTGGCGATTCTCGACATCGACTATCACCACGGCAACGGGCAACAGGACATCTTCTATCGCCGGCGCGATGTGCTGACGATCTCGATCCACGGGCATCCGCGATTCGCGTACCCATTCTTCAGCGGATTTGAGGATGAAACGGGCGAGGGCGACGGCGTGGGCTTCAACATCAACATGCCCCTTCCTGAACAGGTCGATGGCGAACGGTTTCGCGAAGCCCTGGCGTCAGCGCTTCGGCGCATTCGCAAGTTCTCGCCGGCGTTTCTGATCGTCGCGCTGGGCTTTGACACGGGCAAGGGCGACCCGACGGGCACGTGGTCGCTCCGGCCGGCTGACTTCGCGGAAAACGCCCGGATGATCGCGCGGCTCGGCCTGCCAACGCTCATCGTGCAGGAGGGCGGGTATCGCACGACATCGCTGGGGGCGAACGCCCGGCAGTTTTTCCTCGGCCTGACCGAGCCGGCGACGGTTATGGGGCGATCAACACGCACGAATCACGGAAATTGATTGCCAAACACAGCGTTTCGGGATACATTTCACCACAGCGAACGTACCTTCGGTGCTTCAAGGGAGAATGGTGATGAACGGCAGCGTCAACAAGGTGTGCGCGGTCCTCGC
The DNA here is from genome assembly GCA_964614515.1 of uncultured Phycisphaeraceae bacterium. Classification (GTDB taxonomy): domain Bacteria; phylum Planctomycetota; class Phycisphaerae; order Phycisphaerales; family UBA1924; genus CAZTPJ01. Next base: position 54,091 of record CAZTPJ010000014.1, read on the forward strand.
GGGCGGGGCGATGATGGCTCTGGCCGGCACGGCCGTCGCGCAGTCAACGTATGGCTTTATCCTCAACCCCGCGGCCAGCAGCGTGGACACGGACATCAGCGTCCGGACGCCGCTGACGGGCACGATGATCGGAAACTATGACGCGACGACCAACCCCGAGGGCACGCAGACGCGCCCGGGCCTGATCGGCGGTTCGGGCAATCAGCCCATTCCCATGTCGGGTTCGATCGCGGTCGCGGGACAATCGAGCACGAACCCGGCCGGGGACTTTGAGATCGACGTGTTCGAGTCACAGGGCACGTTCGCGATGCGCGGGCTGACGCTTGATCTGCTCAACGGCGCGGAGCCGTCGATCAACCTGACGCTGACGATCGGGTTCTCATCGTTCCGCACATTCCGTCCGGACTCGCTGTACTTTGGCGTGTCCGCGCTGCCCGTGCCGCTGGGCGGGGCGCAGATCGTCAGCCTCGTCGGCACGCAGATCGAGCAGGTTCCCGGCGTGCTCGAGCCGGCCGGGCCGGGCGAGTGGACGTTTGCGATTCTGGTTCCGATGGAGGTTTCGGGCGAAGTGGAAGGGCCGACGGGTCCGCTGGCGCTGCCGCCCACACCCGCGCCGATCCCTGTCACCGGCACGCTGCGCATCGGTCCCGGCGGGGCAAGCCTGTCGATCGAAGGCGGCTTCGACACGCAGACCACCATCCCCGCGCCCAAGCAGGGCATCGAGAATGTGCCGTTTGACATTCCGACGATCCTTCCGCCCGGCGAGACCGCGCACCTGCTGCTATCGGCGGACTTCGGCGAGACGGATCTCGAAGTCTCGCAGTCGCTCATCATCGCGGCCGATGGCGAAGAACTCTGCCGTGCCGATTACGATCGCAACGGCGAACTGGACATCTTCGACTTCCTGGCGTTCAACAACGACTTCGCGGCGATGAACGCCAAGGCCGACTTTGATGGGAACGGGCGCTTCGAGATCTTCGACTTCCTGATGTTCAGCAACGCATACGCGGTGGGCTGCCCGCAGTAGGGCGTGGGGAGTACGCAGAGTTCGCGGAGATCACGCAGAGGTCGCGGAGAAGAGTGTTAACGCGAAGATCGCGAAGGGGGCGCGAAGAAGAAGGGAAGGGGGGGGTGGCATGGCCACGGCCTTGCGTGGCTATGCAAGTGTGCAACCAGCCTCGATCCCCGCATAGCCATCCAGAGCGATGGCCATGCCACCCGCCGCAGCCATGCGGGCGTGCAAAGGCGATCGCATGGTCACGCCTTCGGCGAGACTGTGGTACGCGGCGCCACGGGAGTCGAAAGAGAGGGTGCAGGCGAGACGCCTGCACCACCGGATCCAATGGGCTTCGCGGTGGCCGTGGCCGAACAATCCGACGCGGATTGTCGGGGCACGGCCCCTCCTACGATTGCTCCTGTGCCGCGAAGAACTGTGAAACCCGCCGTGGACCCGCTGACGGTTTCGTTCGTCAGTCTGGGTTGTCCGAAGAACCTCGTCGACTCCGAGAAGATGCTCGGGATGCTGGCGTCGGAGGGGATTTTGCCCGTGTCGTATGATGCGGGTGAGGAGGGTTTTGGCGGGGCGGATGTGGTGGTGGTGAATACGTGTGGGTTTCTGGAGGCGTCGAAGGAGGAATCGCTGGGCGTGATCGCCGAGGCCGTGCGGGCGAAGGAAGCGGGGCATGTGCAGCGCGTGGTTGTGGCGGGGTGTCTTGTGCAGCGGCATCGTGCGAAGATGCTTGAGTGGCAGCCGGGGATCGACGCGATGGTGGGCGTGTTTGATCGGGACCGGATCGTCGAGGCGGTGCGCGGGGGTAAGGGGGGGGGACGCGCGGGCGTGGATGATGGCGAGAGTCCGCGGTACTGGATCGCGGGCAACGCTTTGCAGGCCGCGGCCGCACGCGGGCGCGACACCGTGGGGCTGACGGTCAACGGCCGCGATGGCAAGGGGATCGGGTATTTCGAGGATGACTCAGCGCGGTTGCGATTGACGCCGCGGCATTATGCGTATCTGCGCATCAGCGAAGGGTGCAACCAGAACTGCGCGTTCTGCACGATCCCTTCGATTCGCGGGAAGATGCGCAGCAAGCCGCTGGATCGCATCGCGGCCGAGGCGCGGGAACTGGTGCGCGATGGCGCGTTTGAACTGAACCTCATCGGGCAGGACACGACGAGTTATGGCGATGACATCGGCCTTGGGCTGGACGCCTCGGGCACGGGGGGGCTGCCACTGCTGCTGCGCACGGTGTGCGACGCGGTGCGCGAAGAGGGGGGGGGCGTGGGGGGAGGCTGGGTGCGGCTGATGTATGCGTATCCGTCCACGTTTTCCGACGCGATGATCGACGCGATGGCCCGGCTCGTGGACGAGGGCATTCTCGTGCCGTATATCGACATGCCGCTGCAGCACGCGAGCGATCGGATGCTCACGGCCATGCGTCGCAACGTGACGGCCGTGCATCAACGCACGCTGATCGACAAACTCCGCGGGCGTATTCCGGGCATGTCGCTGCGGACGACGCTGATCTCCGGGTTTCCGGGCGAGACGGATGAGGATCACGCGGCGATGCTGGCGTTTGTCGAAGATGTGAAGTTTGATGCGCTGGGAGTGTTTGAGTACTCGCGCGAAGATGGCACGCCGGCGGGGCGGATGGAGGGTGATCCCGCGCTGGCCGTGGCGGCGGAGGTGAAGAAGCGTCGGCGCGATGAGATCATGGCGTTGCAGCAGCGCGTGGCGTTTGAGAAGGCGAGCGGGATGGCCGGGCGCGTGGAGGATGTGATCATCGAGGGCAAGGCGCGTGCGGCCGGGCTGGCGACGACGGGAGTGTCGCGAGGGGGGGGGCTGCATGTGGGCCGGACGCGGGGGCAGGCGCCGATGATCGACGCGGTGACGTATGTGCAAAGCCGCGAGAAACTCGCGCCGGGTGAAGTCGTGCGCTGCGAGATCGTCGGGAGCGACGGGTATGACCTGATCGCGAGGCCCGCGGGCGAGGAGGATCGGCGCGTGGGGCTTCGGGTGATGAAGGCGGGGTAGGAGTACGCGGAGGTCGAGAGTGATCGCGAAGGAAGACACGCGGCGCGATCGAACGTATCGTGATGGGAGTGGCTCCGCAGCAGCCGCACGATCGCTTGCCGCTTTGGCGCTGGGAAGCGTTATCGCGCGTCGGACACGCACGGGAGGCGGGCGGGACGCCCGCCCCACGGAATCCAACAATCATTGAAGTCACGCTGGGAGAATGCCGTTGGCGAAGGATCCACTGACGCTCGTGCCGCTGATGAACGCTCGAAACGAGTTTGAGGGTGCGACGATTGTGGAGGCGCTGCGGGCGCATGGATTCGCGGCCGTGGTGCATGGGACGTCTGCGATGATGCTGCAGGCGTACACCGCATCGACGATGCCGGTTCGCGTGATGATTCCGCGTGAGCAGCGCGAGGCGGCGGCGGCGGCGCTTGAGGAAATTCGCGCGGAGGCCAAGTCGATCGACTGGAGCGAGGTGTCGGGGGATGTAGAGCCGGTGGGTCCGGGGGAACTCTGCTGCGAGAACTGCGGGTATGACCTTGTGGGGTTGCCGGCGGGGACGGTGTGTCCTGAGTGCGGGGGTGGTGAGGATGAGATGTGAGGCACTGCGCGATGCACGGGCAAGCCAGGAGGCTTGCCCATGCCACGCGCTTTTTGCACACGCCTTATGCACGCGCAAAGAAAACCCGACTATGCCGAGGCGGCATAGTCGGGGTACGGGTCAGTCGGTCAACGTACCAAGTTGCGATCAGCAGCCCTGGTTGAAGGCGTTGCCGAAGGCGAGGAAGTCGAAGATGTCACAGACGCCGGGGCCTGTGGTGGTGTCGATGTCGCAGGCGCACGGCTCGGCGGAGTTGAAGGCGTTGCCGAAGGCGAGGAAGTCAAAGATGTCGCAGACGTTCTGACCGGTGACCGTGTCGAAGTCGCACGCGCACGGGCATTCGCCCTCGGTCACGTCGCCGACGTAGAGCAGCACGCGGTAGTTCTCATCGCTGGCGGGCGTGAAGCCGGGGACGCCATCGGTGTCATAGACGATGCGGGCGCTGACGATGATGCCGCCGAGGGATCGTGGATCGATCGGATCGAACGGACCCGCGAGGCCGTGCGCAGGCGACTGGTTGATGCTGCCGGCGAATGGTGCGCCCGATGAGATGGAGTCGGTGTCCACGAGTTCGAGGAACTGGACCTGATAGGGTGTGCCGGAGTTCTGGCCGTCGAACACATCGCCGAGTTGGAGGACGAGTTCGAGTTCATAACTGAACGTCGCGGCGTCGTAGACGGCGCGGATGAGGGCGGTGTCGAAGTCCGGCTGGGGGCCGAAGAGCTCGACCGCGCCGACGAACCAGATGTTGCCGGCGGAGTCGATCATCGGGGATGAGATCGACGGGCCCCCGAGGTTGGGGACGCTGCCGCCGCAGGGCGGCTCGGCGACGCCGGTGACGTTGAACATCTGCGTGAGACGGCCGATGGCGACGCCGCCAGGTCCGTCGAGGATGTCCTTGCCTGGCTTGTTGTGTGCGGCGAGCGTCCACTCGACGCCGCCTGCGCCATCGACGCGGGCGACGACGATGCCGTTGGTGGGGTTGCGCTGGCCGGTGAAGCAATCGAGGAACTGGACCATGGCCGCGACGAGCGTGTTGCCGTCAGCATCGCCGCCGATGGCCACCTGGCCGTTGCCGCCTTGGAAGGCGACCTGGCTGCGGTAGTTTCCGAGCGAATCATGCCAGAGCGGGCCGTAGGTGACGGCCGGGTTGAAGAGGTCGCTGTTGTCGATGATGTTGATGGGGAGGAAGGTGGCCGGGTCGATGATGCACAGGGCGGTGCTGGCGATCGGGGAGCCAGTGGCGTCAACGCCTGCGATGAACATGCACTGTGTTTCGGGGAAGATGTTCGTGTCGGTTCCGACCATGCCGACGGTGCCGACGGAGCCTGGGAAGTGGACGTGCTGGCTGAAGGATGCGCCGCCGCGTGTCTGGTTGTATGAAAGCGGTCGGTTGCCGAGGGTTGCGTTGGTGACGCCGGGCGAGGCTTCAAAGACGAACTCGTTGTTGAAGTTCGCGCCGATGATGCTGGGGCCGCCGACTTGCTCGGGGACGATCGTGGGCGTGGTGTGAACGACGCCGGTTCCGACGCCGGGATTGAACGGATCGAGATCAACCCAGACGGAGGCGGCGGCATCGCGCGGGCCGAGGGCGTCGATGACGTTGAGCGTGCCGCAGGCGCGATCCTGCATGGCGATGCGATACCAGTTGTTGTCAGCGAGCGGATTCAGGCCGTTGGCCTGGAAGCCGTCCGCGCGGAAGGTGACGTTGCCGTGTGCATCGACGCCACCGATGCCGATGGCGGCGTTTTCATCCGTCGCGTCGATGCCGTTGACGCCGGCGACGATGCGGCGGACATAGAGGCGCGAGGGGTCCGCAGCGTCGTAGTTGACGATCGCGCCGACGACGCCGTCATAGAACGGAACCGTCGCGCCGTTGGGGCCTGTTTCAAAGTCATTGACGGCCATCGCGAACTGCGGACCGACGAGATTCGCCGAAGGCAACGTGCCTGGGCGGCTGTTTCGCTGCGGATTCACGCCCTGTCCCGGGGTTGTCCAGACGGCGTAGTTGGCGGGATCGAACGGCACAGCGGTTCGCGAGGCCGGGCTGAGGGCCATGCCGCTGGCGAGCGAGGTGTAAAACGCCGGGTTGGCGCGTCCCATCTTGAGCACGGGGGCGACGCCGAATCGCGTGCCCCATGACGTGGTCAGCGGGGCAAGATCGACGACGAATGAGGAACACTGAACGTTCATGTCATACGGAACGAGGGCGTCGCCCTCAAACGAAAACGGCGCGTTGGACACGCTGTCCTGTCCGAGGACGGGCATGGCCAGACCGACAAGCGCCACCAGCGCAGACGTACCAATCACGGTGCGATGCATCTCTTTCTCCTCGACTTGTGATGCCTCCAGAAACACACCCGAAGGAACCAGTTCCCCCCGGGGAGGCTCTCCACGGGCCGTCAGTCACGAGCGCCACGGCCGGGCGTCTGGAGAGCGCGGGATGGTAGCCGTATGGGGACTTGGCCGTGCTTATGACGCGGCGCGGGGTGCGTGAAGGTTGTGTTTAGTCGCTTGGCGATAGATGATGTGGCTCGATGGGCCGAGTGACTGGCTGGGGTCAGCTGTGCTGCGACCGACCCTACGCAAGCCTTGTAGTCGCGCCGATCCATGCCGAGCGGAGAGTGCGTGGCCGGTGGGAGAAGCTCCCCCCCTGATTATGGGGGGGCGCTGGGAGCGGAGATCGCACGCCGAAGCCGACTGAGAAACTGCCGATCCGGGTCCAGACCATCCTCAACCGGCTTGCATGAGGTCTTGTGGTATGAGATACTACGGCCAAACAGGGAGCTGCCTATGACCTTGGCTCGAACATGCGATCGTCTTGGAAAGCGCGTACTGGTTTCGACGGCCACGGCCGTCATCGCGTTGAGTTGTTCAGGCTGCCACGAACCGCTGTTGACGACCGG
>CAZTPJ010000015.1:0-50024 GCA_964614515.1 uncultured Phycisphaeraceae bacterium
GACCGACCTTGCGGCCGCGGAAGTTGAACTCGGCACGGCCGAGGATCGCCACGGGCGCTTGTCGCGCGTGCTTGGCCATGTCGCCGGCGACCATGACGTGATGCTCATTGATTGTCCGCCCGCGCTGGGGATGCTGACGATCAATGCGCTGGCCGCGGCGGACGACGTCATCATCCCCATGCAGGCGCACTTCCTGAGCCTTCAGGGCGTGGGCAAACTTCTCGAGACGATCGATCTTGTGACGCAGGGGATCAATCCACGCCTGATGGTCACGGGCGTGGTGCTGTGCATGTTCGATTCCCAGGCGACGCACACGCAGGAAGTCGTCGCGGACATCGAGGCGTTCTTTGAAGGTTCGCGCGGGCAACCCGTGGCGTGGCGCGACGCACGGCTGCTGCGCCCGGCGATTCGCCGCAACATCAAACTCGCCGAGTGCCCGAGTTTCGGACAGACGATCTTCGACTACGCGCCCGCCGCGGCCGGGGCGGAGGATTACACGCGGTTGGCGATCGGGATTCTGGAAGGTGCGCAGCGTGAAGAACCGCCGGATCCGCCGGTGATCGAGGTCGTGACCTCCGCGTGCGAACGCATCTCAGAATGATGAGCCGATCGCGCGAGCGACGTATCCGCAACAGGAAGCCCGACCGTCAGGGAGGGCTCAGCCGCGGCCTGTGGCTTGCATGAATCAACCGATCTCCCGCGTCACGATCCACGCGCGGCACGACGCCGTTGACCGCTTGAACTGATGCGCACCCGCCCGCTTCCAGGCCCTCCCTCACGGTCGGGCTTCCTATAAGAAGCCCGACCGTCAGGGAGGGCTCAGCCGCGGCCTGTGGCTTGCATGAATCAACCGATCTCCCGCGTCACTGCACGCGCACCTGATGACGATGAGGATCGCGCGGACTGATGCGCAATCGCCCCGCTTCCAAGCCCTCCCTCACGGTCGGGCTTCCTGTTGGTGCGCAATCGGCTCGTTTGGTCGGGCCGAGTCGACAGCTCGCGCAATCGGCTCTTCAGGCGCTCTCACCAACCTGCCAGCGAAGGAAGGCGACGATCGTGGCCTTGTCGCCGACGATGTCCTTGACCTTGCGCGTTGCATCCATGATGAACGGCTGTTCGAGCAGCGCGATCTCCTCATAGAACTTTCGCATGCCGCCTTCGACCATCTTCTCGGCGATTTCCTGCGGCTTGCCGCTCTCCATCGCCTGCTCCAGGCGGAAGCGACGCTCCTTCTCCACGACTTCCTTGGGAATGTCGTTGATGGAAATGCCCTCGGGCCGGGGCGTCGCGGCCGTGATGTGCATGCAGATCTGACGCAGGGTCTCATCAGAGATGGAGCCTGTGGCCTGGACGAGGACGCCGGTCTTGCCGTCGTGATGGACGTATTGGCCATAGGCCGTGGTGCCGGTTTCGCCGATGAGTTTGTGTCCGCGTGCGTAGGAGAAGTTTTCGCCGGTGGTGGCGCGAAGGTCGTCGATGATGGCGGCGATCTCGGGGGTGACGCCGACCGAACCGGCGTTGGCGTTGAGCGCGAGCGATGCGATCTTCCCGGCGGCGGCGGTGGTCTGCTCGTTCTTGGCCGTGAAATCGGTTTCGCAGCGGATCTCGACGATGGCGGCGGTGCCTGATTGCTCGTTGACGGCGATGCCGATGCGTCCTTCGCCGGCGGCGCGTTCAGCGCGGCGTTCCATCTTGCCCTTGAGTTTCTTGCGCAGGATCTCCTCGGCGCGTTCGAGATCGCCGTCGGCTTCCTGAAGGGCGAGTTTGCAATCCATCATCGGCAGGCCGGTGCGGTTGCGAAGCATCATGACATCCTTGGCGCTGATCTCTGCCATCTGGCGGGTCTCCACAAGACGCCCCGGCGGATGCGGGGCTTGATCGATTTGTCCGCCGACGCTGCGGCGAACGCATAACGAGGACGCGGGACGAATCCCGTTGGGTCAGGTCTGAGCGGGGGCGGGCGAAGTCGGCTCCGAAGCGCGATCCGCGCTGGCCTCCGCCGAAGATTCACGATCATCCGAGCGATACTGCGCCCGGCGGCTGCGCTTGCGTTCCTGGCCGCCATCGCCAGCGCCCTCGCTCCGGGCGTCGTCGCCCTGACGCATCTGCTTGCCCTCGGCCACGGCCTTGCACAACTCGCGAACCACCACGTCGATGGAGCGCATCGAATCGTCATTGCCCGGAATGGGAATGTCGGCGAAATCCGGATCGCCGTCGGTGTCGATGAGGCAGACGGTGGGAATGCCGAGTTTGCGGGCTTCCTTCAGGGCGGTCATCTCGCGGCGAACGTCGATGACGACCAAGGCCCCGGGGAGTTTTTCCATGCGCCGGATGCCGTCGAGGTTGCGCTTGATCTTATCGCGCTCGCGCCGCATCTGGCTTTCCATCTTCTTGGAATACTTCGCAAAGCCCTCGGTGGTGTCGATGGCTTCGAGTTCTTCGAGGCGCTTGAGGCGGATGCGGATCGTGCGGAAGTTGGTGAGCGTGCCGCCGAGCCAACGCTCGGTCACGGCGTGCATGCCGATGCCCAGCACATGCTCATTGATGACATCCTTGGCCTGCCGCTTGGTGCCGACGAAGCAGACATCCTTGCCCGAGGACACCGTCTTGGCGATGAACTTCTTGGCGAGCAGAAGGCCCTTGACGGTCTCCTTGATGTCGATGATGTGGATGCCGTTGCGCTTGCCATAGATGAAGCGCTGCATCTTCGGATTCCAGGATGACGATCGCTGGCCGAAGTGAATCCCGGCCTCGATCAGGTCCTGCACGAGTGTGTCTGACATGAACCACAACCTTTCTGGCAGCGACACCGGCGGCGACAGATCGGCGGGATTGGCCGAGACGACTCGGCTATGACAATCCCTGGCGCTCGCCCAAGGGCGCTTCATACGTGCGGGAATGCCCGCGAGTGATGCAGTGACCCGACGCGACCCACCCGCGCCGAACCCTCGACCGCCGAACTCGGCCGATGGGAAGTGTAGGGAGGTGGATCGCGAGGGCAAGCCGTGGCGCGGATCAAAGGCAACGCCCTGCGCTAGCCCTCGCTCCCGCGTTGGTCCGGTCGCGCTTTCGATAAGACGGCACGCAAGGCGGTTGGAATCAGTACCATTGGTGGCCGGTGCGTGAGGATATTCCAGCCCGTACGGGTCAATCCCTGCTCAACCGAGACGTGGTGAACCGTGAGGCGCGATCATGTCAGGAGAAATTCTCCGATGGGTAGGTGCCGCTCTGCTCGGTGCGCTCAGCCTGATCATCATCGTTGGAAATCCCTTGGCGGCCAGGGCGGAAGTGCGCGCTGGGCGAGGGTACTCGTGGATTCCGATCATCGGCGGAATGCTGGGTGCCTCGGCGATCATGCTCGCGCCGCTTGGTACACTCAGGCAGCGGCTGTACGTCGCCTGGATTCCGTTCGTGTTGGACCTCACCATTCCGATGGTGATCTGGGCTCTGGTGCAAACGAGTCGGAAGGATGGCTTCGCCAGTTCGAGATCTCGTGAGCAAGGCGGGGCGGCACCGGACAACGAGGAAACTCCGTGAAGACCCTTTACCTCATCGACGGCTACGCGCAGTTCTTTCGCGCTTATCACGCCATCCGCACGCCGATGACCTCCCCCGTCACGCGCGAACCGACCAACATGACCTTCGGGTTCATCGGCATGATCCTCAAACTCCTGCGCGGCGATGCGCCAAACATGAAGGCCGTCGGGGGCACGCCGGACTTTGTGGCCGTGGCGCTCGATGTCTCCGGTGATCGCGGGACGTTTCGCTCGCGGATTTATCCCGAGTACAAGGCGACACGGCCGGAGCCGCCGGATGATCTCCGGCCGCAGGTTGACCGATGTCTCGCGACGCTCGAAGCGATCGGCGTGCCCGTGATCGGGGCCGAGGGGTATGAAGCGGACGACGTGATCGCGTCGCTCGTGATGAAGATCCGCCGCGAACATCCCGACATGCTCATTCGCATCATCTCCAACGACAAGGACCTCAAGCAGGTGCTTGAGGGGGGGGCGACGGCCGGGTCGGGCGTGGAGATCTACGACATCTACAAGGACATCGTGTTCGATGAAGCAGCATTGAAGGTTGACACGGGCCTTGCGCCAGCGCAAGTGATCGACATGCTCGCGCTGATGGGCGACACGTCGGACAACGTGCCGGGCGTGCCGGGAATCGGGCCAAAGACGGCCGCGCAACTCATCGCCGAACATGGCTCGCTCGATGCGGTGGTCGCGGCGGCGGATCGGGTCAAGGGCAAACGCGGCGAGAACATCAAGGCGTCGGTGGGGGTGTTGCCGATGTCGCGGCAACTGGTGACGCTGCATCGAGACTTGCCGGTGGAGTTGGACTTGCAGGCCGCGAGCACGCGAAGTCTTGCGCTGGCGAACCTCGGGCCGATCTTGAGAGAACTGGGGTTCAATCGATATCAGGATGAAGTGAACGCGATTCTCGCGAATCGCGGCGAGGGGGGGGGAGCGCGCGTCGAGGTCAACGCGGCGCCGATCGCGGTCAGCCCCGTAGCGCCCGCCAAGGCGCCATCGCGACCGGACGCGATCGAAGGCGGACTCTTCTCGCAGATGGACGACATGGCCCCGGCCGCGCCAACCGTCGCCGAGGATTACCGCTGCGTTCGCACGGCCGCGGAACTGCGCGAGGTTGTCCGTGAAATTCGCAAAGCGGGCCTGGTGAGCGTTGATACCGAAACGACGGGCCTCTCGCCGCGGATCGCGAAGATCTGCGGCGTGAGTCTGGCCGTGCGGGCGGGTTCCGGGTGGTATGTGCCGATTCGCTCGCCGGACCCGTCGAGTCATCTGGATGAACGCGGTGTGATCGAGGGCCTGCGCGAGGCGCTGGAGGATCCGTCGATCGCGAAGTTCGGGCACAACTTGAAGTTCGACCTGCTCGTGCTGCGACAGGCGGGGCTGGAACTGCGCGGCTTGTGCGATGCGCCTGAGCCATCAAGGGCGCTGGATGCGGCGGCCGCAAAGACACGCCCGGAGGGTGTGCCCACGGGTTGCGATTCGATGGTCGCGAGTTTCCTGATTGATGCGGGGCGATCGAGCCACGGGCTTGATGCGCTGGCGCTGGCGATTCTCAAACGCACGAACATCTCGATCAAGGACCTGATCGGAACCGGCAAGACGCAGAGGACGTTCGATCAGGTTCCGCTCGATCTGGCCGTGCCGTATGCGGCCGAGGATGCGGATGTGGCGCTGCGTCTGTGTGAGCACATGCAGCCGCGTCTGCGGGCGATGGGGCTTGAGACGCTGGCGCGCGAGGTGGAGTTGCCGCTGGTCGAGGTGCTGGCGGAACTTGAGTGGAACGGGATTCTTGTTGATCCTGATGAACTGAATCGTCAGCGCGAGCGATTGGAGGGGCGGATTCGTGACTTGGCGGGACGGATTCAGGATGAGGCGATGGCCGCGTGCGGACGGACGTTCGATCCTGACTCCCCGAAGCAACTGGGCACGATTCTGTTCAACAAGCCGACGGATGCGGAGCCGGGGCTTGGGATCACCTCGGCGAAGAAGACCAAGACGGGTCGATCGACGGATGCGGAGGTGCTGGAGAAACTCGCGAGCGACCCTGGCGTGACGTCGCCGATCCCGGAACTGATCCTCGAATATCGGCAGTTGACCAAACTGGTGAATACATATCTGGTCGCGCTGCGCGAGGCGATCAATCCGAACACGAAGCGCATTCACGCGAGTTTTCATCAGACCGTGGCCGCGACGGGGAGGCTCGCGTCGAGCGATCCGAACCTTCAGAACATCCCGATTCGCACGGACATCGGTCGCGACATACGCAAGGCGTTTCTCGCGCCGCCGGGGCGTGTGCTCATCACGGCCGACTATTCGCAGATCGAACTGCGCCTGCTCGCGCACCTGTCGCGAGACCCCGCGCTGTGCGAGGCGTTTGAGCGCGGGGAGGACATTCACGCGGCCGTGGCGGCGCAGATTCATGGCGTGCCGCTCGACAAGGTGACGCGCGAGCAGCGCAGCGGGGCGAAGATGGTGAACTTCGGGATCGTGTATGGGATCACGGCGTTCGGTCTGGCGCGTCGGCTGGGGATCAGCAACACCGCGGCCGAGGAGATCATCACGAGTTACAAGCGGCGCTTCGCGGGGATCACGACGTTCCTTGAGGAATGCGTGGCGCAGGCGCGGCGGTACGGCTATGTCGAGACGATGCTCAAGCGAAGGCGTCCGATCGAGGATATGGAATCCAACAATCCGCAGCGGCGGGCGCTGGCCGAGCGCGTGGCGATCAACAGCGTCGTGCAGGGGTCCGCGGCCGACCTCATCAAGATCGCGATGGTCGATCTGCATGGCCGCCTGAGCACGCACGCGGGCCACTGGCGCGGGCGCGACAAGGGGGGGGCGTATCGACCGCCCGAGATTCCCGGCGTGCTGATGCTGCTCCAGATTCACGACGAACTCGTGTTTGAGGCGCCGGAAGAGTCGGCCCAGGCCGTGCGATCACTGGTTGTGGAGCGAATGGAGGCGGCGATGAGTCTGCGTGTGCCGCTGGTGGCCGATGCGCACATCGCGCGGACGTGGTTTGAGGGGAAGTAGGAAGCGCGTGAGGGCGCGTCAACCGGCTCTTCGTCGCGCATGCATGACATCCGTCTCAACGATTGCACGCACCTGTTCGGCCATGACGGTCTCGACGGCGACGGTGTCACCGGTCAGCGAGAAAAACTCGACTTCAAAGCCCCGTCCGCCGTCGTATACGTCAACGATCGTGCCGACATCGCCCGCAGCGAGGCCGCATTGTGGCAGATCCGTTGTCAGGACGACTCGATCGAATTGTTTGAGAGCGCTAGCCATGTGCATCACCACTGGTTGTCAATCGCGGCAACGGATGGGCCGTGACAAGACGAGGATGGTCCGTTCCATGCAAAATGATCCAGATCGACCGAACATTGACCACTGAACTATCGGGACACGGCAGCGGCCCGTCCACTGTATACTTTAGGCCCCACGGGTTCGGTTGACTGCGGCGGTATGGATGTGCCCGCACATGTTCCAACAGGGCTGCCGAGAGTCGCCACCAACTCAATGGATCGAACCCTCGTGACAGGAAGAACTCGGCTTTGGACCGGCCCTCTTTCGATGACGTGGCCAGAAGGTACAGTCGTACCTTGTCAGCAGGCACTTCGGCGCGATCGGCATTCGGGACGATCATCGAATCTCTCCGTGTGCCGCCGCGACATCGCTGCAACGAGCCTCAGCGACGTTCACACACGCACCCTCGGCACGACGCGCTCCGCCTCTGACGACAACTCAAAGAACGTCTCCGGCGCAAAGCCGAACATCCCCGCCACCAGGCTCGTCGGGATCGTCTGGCACAACTGGTTCATCTCGCGCACGTTGCCGTTGAAGAACCGCCTCGCGGCCGCGATGCGATCCTCCGTGTTGGCCAGTTCCGATTGCAGTTCGCGAAAGTGCTGATCGGCCTTGAGCGCTGGATACGCCTCGGCCACCGCGAACAACCGCTTGAGGCCCAGGTTCAGCGCGGTTTCATCGACCGCCTGCGCGGCCGCGTTGGTGTGTGCGGCCATGGCCGTGGTGCGTAAAGCGGTGATGCGCTCGAGCGTCTCGCGTTCATGGGCGGCATAGCCGCGGACCGTCTCGACGAGATTGGGGATCAGGTCATAGCGGCGTTTGAGTTCCACGTCGATGTCGGCCCAACTCTCGCGGATGTGCTGTCGCACGCGCACGAGGCGGTTGTACGTCATCACCAGCCACAGCAGCACCAGCAGCGCCGGCACGCCGACGATCATCAGGATCACCACGCCCGCCTGATCCATCACACCATCCTTTCATACGAGGCGCGTGTCTCCAGATCGCGCTTGACATGCGACGGCCACAACTCGAAGAAACTCGTCAGCCACGCCATGCGCCCGCGAAACTCCTCCGGCTTCCACGTCCGCGAGCCATCGCTGATGCAGCAACGCCCGCGCTCGATGTCCACCGTGGGCGATGCCGCGACCATCAGGAACTCCATCATCCGCGGATGCACCACGTCATACGCGAACCGCTTGTCCCGGCACTTGACGAAGAACTTCCTGCTGAACTCCGAGGATTCAAAGTCGATGTCCTCGAATCCGAACGCGCCGGCGATCCTGTCAAACATGCCCTCGCGCCGGATCAACAGATCGGGAACATCGACGAACGGAAGATGCACGATCAGGTAACTGAAGCGATAGGTGGTGGTGGAACTGGTCTTGCCGTTGCTGGACGTCACGTCGTACTTGAAGTCGCCCATCTTCGCGGGGTAGGCCCGGCCGGCGATCTGCATCTCGCCCCACAGCGTGTTGTACGCCGCGCGATTGTGTCCGCGGCGGAAAATCTCGAAGTGCGCGTACTCGTCGTCGTGCGAGGTGTCACGCCCGGGGTCAAAGGACCAGCCCAGTTCCTCGGCCAGCGCCGCCAGCGCCTCGCGGCGCTTCTTGGACGCCATCCACCCGAAGTACCCGAACACCACAACCAGCGCGATGCCCGCGAAAACCAAGAGCACCTGCGTGAGGGCGACATTCCTGAACATGGGAATCGGAGCGTATTCCATCGAGGTGGCTTGGTCATTGCGATATCGCGTGGCGAGATTTCGCGGAGTCGGGCGTGCCACGCGAAGCCTCACGTGTTGAGCCGGGCGGCGATGCAGCACAGGCGTTCCCGCGCATCGGCGCTCGGCATCCCCGGAATCACGCCCACGCTGGTGGCTTTGGGCCTTGGCATCCGATAATGTCAGTGGTCCGGGGGCGGGTCATGTCCGGGGCGAGACGGGCTCGCTCGGAGGTGTTCCGGCCGGTTCGGATGGTGTTGGTCCCGCGTCCGGCGGGTCTGCAGGAGTGTGAAGCGAACGTGATCTTCGATCGGCTGCTGGGACTGTTCAGTGTGGACATGGGGATTGACCTCGGGACGTGCAATACGCTCGTGGCTGTCCGCGGGCAGGGGATCGTTCTGAACGAACCCAGCGTGGTGGCCGTCTGGAAGGGTACGAACAAGGTGCTGCGCAACGGCGAGGCCGTCGGCTGGATGGCCAAGGAAATGCTTGGCAAGACGCCCGGCTCCATCACGGCCGTGCGACCCCTCAAGGATGGCGTCATCAGCGACTTTGAGATCACCGAGGCGATGCTGGGCTATTTCATCCGCAAGGTCAACGGCCGGTCCCGAATCTGGGGGCCTCGCGTGGTCATCTCGATTCCGTCGGGAATCACGGCCGTGGAAAAGCGGGCGGTGTTCGATTCGGCGGACCGGGCCGGTGCGCGGCGGACGTACCTGATTGAAGAGCCGATCGCGGCGGCGATCGGGGCGGGCCTGCCGTTTACGGAGCCGACGGGTTCGATGATCGTGGACATCGGGGGCGGAACGACGGAAGTCGCGATTCTGTCGCTGGCGGACATCGCCGTGTGCGAGTCGGTTCGCGTCGCAGGCGATGACATGGATGAGGCGATCATCAGCCACATGAAGCGGACGTACAACCTGATGATCGGCGAGCAGACGGCCGAGCGGATCAAGATCGACATCGGTTCGGCCGCGCCGGTGGGCGAAGAATCGACGCTGGATGTCCGCGGGCGCGACATGGTGACGGGCCTGCCGCGCAAGACCACGGTGACTTCCGAGGAGATTCGTGAAGCGCTGCAGGAACCGATCACGGCCATCATCGAAACGGTGACGCGGACCCTGGAGCGTGCGGAGCCGGAACTCGCGGCGGACCTCGTGGACAACGGGATCACGCTCGCGGGCGGAGGCTCGCTGCTTCGCGGATTGCCGCAGGTGATGGGCAAGGCCACGGGGCTTGACGTGCGTGTGGCGGAGGATCCGCTGACGTGCGTGGCGCGTGGCACGGCGATTTATCTCGAGCACATCGAGGATTGGAAGGCCAACCTCGAAAACGACATGGATGCATAATGTCGGCGGCCTGCGCGCGACGAGCATGGCCGCCCACGCCACGGCCTGGCGCATGGTGAGAATGACCCTTACGAAATCACACCTGCATGCTCGGGCACTGCCGCTGGTGCTGCTCGCGCTGCTGGTGCTGTCTGTTGTTCCGGCACGCTTGCTGCGGTGGACGTCGGCCTTTGGTGAACTGGCGCACACCATCTTCCTCCCCATCAGCGATCCGGTCTCGCGGGCATCGCATTATCTGCGTCCGGCCGGTCGGGCTGCCGGGGGAGGGGGAGGGGGGATGAACGAGGCGATGGACGATGTGCTCGCGGAGCGCGATCTGGCGCTGCTGATGCTTGAGCAACTGCGCGATGAGAACGCGCGACTGCGCAAACTCAACGCTGATCTGCAAGGCGGGCTTGATCTGAATCCCGCGCTGCCGGTGCGGGCGATCAGCGCGCCGGTGATCGGGCGATCGAGCGACGTGACGAGTCCGCTCTTGACCGTTCGCGCGGGCGCCAACGCGGGCGTGGCGGAGATCAGCACCGTGGCCGTGGCCGACGGTGTGCAACTTGTCGGGCGCGTGGTGCGCGTGGGGCGGCTGTCGAGCCAGGTGCGCCCGATCACCGACAAGGGGGGGGGCGGGCTTGACGGGCTGGTGATGGTTTCGGGCGATGTGCGCCTGATGTGTCGCCTGTCGCCCGGACCCGATGGCACGCTGCGCGGGCCGGTGGAGTTCATCGAGCCGCAGCCGGGCCAGCCGTCCATCACGATCGAGCCGGGGATGCTCGTGCGGCTGCGCGATGAGACGTGGCCTGAGAACGCGCAGATGCTCGAGATCGGCCGCGTGGTGGAGGTTGAGCCGAACCCCGCGCAGCCGCTGCGACGGATGATCACGGTGGCGCCGCGGGTGGCGCTGGATCGCGTGAGCCAGGTTGTCCTGCGGATTCCCGTGGATCCCGAGGCGGAGCGCGATGAAGAGGGGGGGGGATGAACTGGTACGCGCTGATCTTCGCGGCGTGGGTGCTGTTCGGCCTGGAACTCGGGCTCAAGCACGCGCTGTCGCTGGGCGACTGGGGCGTGGCGCCGAGTTTCGTCGTGCCGCTGGCGGTGTTTGTGTCGATGGCCGCGCCGCCCTCGCGGGCGGTGTGGGCGTGTTTGCTCATTGGACTCGGGCTTGATCTGACCTGGTCGCCGGCCGTGGCGCAGGGGACCTCGCCGACGATCCTCGGGCCGTATGCCCTGGGCCTGGCGCTGGGCGGGCAACTCGTGCTGGCGCTGCGGTCGATGATGATCCGGCGCAATCCGCTGACGATGACGTTCCTCGCGATTGTCGCGTCGATCGTGATGCACATCATCGTCGTGGCGCTGCTGGCGGCGCGTGCGGCCGTGGGCGATCCGATCGTGTTCGCGGCGGGTCCGCAGATGCTGTCGCGTCTGGGATCATCGCTCTACACGGGCGCATCGGCGTTCGTGCTTGCGCTGTTGTTGTTGCCGCTGTCGTCGTTCTTTGGGTTTCATCTCGGGCAGGGTCGATATCCGACTCGGCGTGCGTAGTGTCGTTCGGAACCGCGGATCATGGCGCCACACACAGATTCGGTCGTGTTGTTTGATGATGGGCGCGGCCTGCTCGCGCCGCTGACGGGGCTGCGCGCGGCGTTTGATGTGCGATGCGGCGCGTTGACCATCGCCGAACGCCTCGCCCGCGAGGTCGAGGTCACCATCGCGGCCATGATCGTGCCCGCAGCGCTCACGGCCATCACGGCCGAGCGGCATCCGGGCGTGCTCATCAACCCACCATCGCTCGCGGGTGATGCGCTGCTGGCGATCAACGGTCGCTGGGCGGCGTGCGACTGGTCAGCGGCCGCGAATCTGGATGTTGGCGAGGCGGCCGTGGAGGCGTCAACGGGTGAGATCATCGCCGCGCGGGTGGGGGCTGAGGATCTGCCCGCGGTGGTGGCGCATGATGTCGCTCGTTTCACACGCATTCAGTGGCGCGACGCGGGGCACAGGCTGCTGCGTCGGCCGTGGGATGTGATCGTCATGCGCGATGCGGTGATCGCGGCGGATCTGAGGCGTTTCGATTGGGCGGATGCGGATGTGGCGCTGCCGGGCGTGGTCATCATGCATGCACGGCCGCCAGCGCATCGCCTGATGATTCACGCGAACGCGGATGTGTCGCCCTCGGTGGTGCTGGATGTCTCGAACGGCTCGATCGTGATTGATGAACACGCGGTTGTTCGCCCCGGGGCGGTGCTGCTCGGGCCGTGCTATGTCGGAGCGCACTCGTCGGTGCTTGATCGCGCGTTGATTCGCGGGAACACGGCCATCGGGCCACACTGCAAGGTCGCGGGCGAGATTTCGGGGACGATCTTTCAGGGGTATTCAAACAAAGGGCACGATGGTTTTCTCGGCGATTCGTGGGTGGGCGAATGGGTGAACATGGGTGCCGGGACGACGAACTCGAACCTGCTCAACACCTACGGCGAAGTCGTCTCGCGCGCGACGCCCGATGGCCCAAACGAACGCACGGGGCGACAGTTTCTCGGCGCGGTCATCGGCGATCACGTCAAGACCGCGATCGGCACGCGCATCATGACCGGCAGCGTGATCCACGCGGGGGCGATGTGGGCGGCCACGGCCGCGATCAGCGGATGCATCGAACCGTTCGCGTGGGTGACGGATGCCGGCGCGAGGAAGTTCCGCTTCGAGAAGTTTGAGGAAACCGCGCGGGCGATGATGTCGCGCCGCGGCGTGACACCCAGCGATGCGATGCTCGCGCGACTGCGCGCGATTCACGCGGGGGTGTAGCCAGCTTTGATGGAACGATGGGCCGTGGGCGGAAGATCGCTCCCGGGTCTCGCGGGGCGATGGGCTGTGGCCACGGGTGGCGCAGCGCGGGCGGGCCAGGCCCGGGCAAGGGCCGTGTTGGCCACGGCGAGACCTGAGTTGGCCCCGGCCTGCGCGAGTTTCACTACGGCCTGCGCGACATTCGCCACGGCATAAGCCGGATCGGCCACGGCGAGAGCGGCGTGTGCCGAGGCGAGAGCGGCGTGTGCCGAGGCGAGAGTGAGATGTGCCAGGGCGAGAATGAAGCTGGCCTCGGCGAGAACGCCATCGGCCACGATGAGGATGCGCTGCGCCCCGTCCGGAAACACCCTCGCCACGGTCAACTACGCATGTGCCCCACACCATCGCCGTGTGCGGGCCAGTGGGCGGGGTTCAGCCCACACCCGGCCCGCCCCCACATCCGCGCCCGCCGCGCTGCCCGAGCCACCCGCCCACGCCGCCGCCGCGCCTCTTGGCCCCGAAGTCGCACCTCTTCCGCGCGCCGCCGCGCCTCTTCCGCCCCATGCCGCGGCTCTATCGCCCACCGCCCCGCCTCTTCGCCCCAAAGGGGCGACGGCGTGTAGCCACGGGTGAAGCGCAGCCCGGCGCCAGCCGACCGGAGCGCAACCCGATGAGAGCGTGACCACCACCAAAGGTCGCCCCTGCGGGGCCCAAACAGCACCACCTCACGCGGCAGCGCCTCTTCGCCCCAGCGGGGCGCAGGGCTGTAGCCACGGGTGAAGCGCAGCCCGCGTCCTCGCGGGCGAAGCGCAACCCGTGGACAGCGAATCCCCTTCTCAAGCCTGCCCCGGAGGGGCAGAGGATCGCGTCAGCGGTCCAGCTGCGTTATCCTCTGTCCCTATGGCCAAGACTGCAACGGGGAACGGAAACGTGCCGCACGTCCTGAGCGACATCCTGAAAGGGACGGACTTCGCTCTGACGATCTTCTCAGACGCGGATATCAAGGCACTCAAGCTCTTTGACAAGGCTGGCCGGCCATACATCAAGTGCCTGGCGACGGGGAAGGACCGTCCCGCCAAGCCCGAAGAGATCGTGAGGCAACTCTACATCAAGAAACTGATCAGCCACTACGGCTACCCGAAGGATCGGCTGCGCATCGAAAAAGAGGTGTATTTCGGCTCCACCGTTCACGAGAAGCGGGCGGACATTGTCGTTATCGAGAGGGACACTCCTGACACGCCTTACATCATCGTCGAATGCAAAAAGGCCAAGCGAAAGGACGGCCTGGAGCAACTCAAGTCCTACTGCAACGCGGAAGGGGCGCCGATCGGGCTTTGGACCAATGGCTCTTCAACAATCGCGCTCCATCGGGAGGAACCGAACCTCTACCGGGAACTACCGGACATCCCCACGGCCGCGCAGACCCTCACCGAGTTGCTCAGCGAGCCTTGGACGCTCGAAGACCTTGAGCGAGAGAACATTCTGGTCGTCGAGCGAACGAGCCTCAAGGATGTCATCCTGAATATGGAGGATTTGGTCCTCGCCAACGCGGGGGTCGATGCCTTTGAAGAGGTCTTCAAACTCATCTACGCCAAGTTGTTCGACGAAGCCCGTGCCGCACGGGCGAGGAAGGGCCAGCGCTACCTTGAGTTTCGCGTCGGCGGGCGCACCGCGAAGGAGTTTTTCCAGGTTGTGACCGCCTTGTTTGAAAAGGCGATGGACGAGTGGCCGGGGGTGTTCAGCCCGGGCGAGCGAATCATGCTGGAGCCGGACCACCTCAAGGTCTGCGGCTCAGCGCTGGAACGGGTCAAACTCTTCAACTCAAACCTTTCGGTGATTGATGAGGCGTTCGAGTACCTCTCGATCAAGGCCAGCAAGGGCGAAAAGGGCCAGTACTTCACGCCCCGGCACGTCATCGACATGTGCGTGAAGATGCTCAACCCGACCACCGAGGAGTACGTCATCGACACGGCGGCGGGGTCGTGCGGCTTCACCGTCCACGCCATCTTTCACGTCTGGGGCGATGTGTTCACCGCCAAGGGACCGAACTCCTGGCAGAAGGAATATGCAGGAACGCACGTCTACGGCATCGACTTTGACCCGCGCAGCGTCAAGATCGCCAAGGCCCTCAACACCATCGCGGGCGATGGCAAAACTAACGTCTACCGGGCCAACACGCTGGACACCAGGATGTGGTCCGAGGACACACGGGCGGGCCTGCGGCCCCGCCTGCGCAAGTTCAAGGATGCAGATGAGAACCGCCGGAACGAGGAGCAGTTCCGCTACTTCGATTTCGACATCCTGCTGACCAACCCGCCCTTTGCCGGAGACATCAAGGACAACCGCATCCTCTCGCAGTACGACCTGGCGAAGAAGGAGAAGGGCGGCTGGGAGAGAGCCGTCGGGCGCGACATCCTCTTCATCGAGCGGAACCTTCAGTTCTTGAAGCCGGGGGGCCGGGCGGCGATCGTCTTGCCGCAAGGGCGTTTCAACAACTCCGGGGATGAGAGAATCAGGAAGTGGATCGCCGAGCGTGCCCGCATTCTGGCGGTGGTGGGCCTTCACGGCAACACCTTTAAGCCCCACACGGGGACGAAAACCAGCGTGCTGTTCATCCAGACGTGGAACGACGACAAGAAGGCCGGGCCGCTGAACCCCAGGCAGGTCGATTACCCGGCGTTTTTGGCCACCAGCGAGAAGCCGGGGAAGGATAACAGCGGGGACTACGTCTACGTGTACGACGAGAAGAATGCGCCGAAACTGGACACCCACAACCACATGATCGTGGACCACGATCTGGACGAGATCGCGGTGGCGTTCGTGAAGTGGGGTAAGGGGCAGGGCTTGGCCTTCTGCGAAGGGGGCGAGTAAATGGCGGTGTGGAGCGTCGTCAAGCTGTCGCAGATGCCGCCGGACCTTCGGATAGATGCGGAGTACTACCGCCCCGAAGTGTTGCGCCTCCGGCGATCCGTTGAGGAAGGGCGGTGGCCGGTCGAGACTGTTGAACAACTCAGCGAGTCGGTTATCAACTTCGGCGCTTACAGCCTGTGCAACGAAATCGCGTTTCAGGAGTTCGAGGAGAAGGACGCTGACGCCGTCGAGTTCATCACGGCACAAGACATTCAGGACGGCTTTATCGATCACGCGAACGCGCGGTGGATTCCTGCAAGCCAACATTCCGGACTTCTGTGGAAGTCGCGCGTGAGTACTGGCCAAGTGCTGGTGGCAATGGCTGCAAGGCTGGGACACGCAGCCGTGTATGACGGCGGGTGGCCGCTCAACTCAAGCCAAGACATCGCGAAGATCACTGTACGCGATCCCGAGGCGTTCGATCCCCACTACTTGGCAATCTACATCAACTCCGGGCTTGGCCGGGGACTCTTGCTGGCCTCTCAGACCGGATCCGTTCAGCAACACACGAACCTTGGGCGAATCAAAGCCATTCCGGTTGTGAAGTTGCCTCGAGAGGATCAGCTCCGTGCTGCCGCGTTGTATCGCAAGGCCGTATCAGAACGGAAAGAAGCGGCCACGATTATCGCCGCCGCGGAGGCGCGGCTGATGGAAGCGCTGGGCCTGGATCGCCTCGACCTCTTGCCCCAGAAGTGCTACACCCGCCGCTTCCGCGACCTTGAGGCCGAAACCCGCTTCGATGCCGAGTACTTCAACCCCAAGTACCAACGCATCATCAAGAAACTCCGCGCCGGGGGCCGCACGCTCGCCGATGTCGCCCCGCTCGCCCAACGCCCCTTCGACCCCGCGCTCCGGACTACCCGTGAGGGCGTTGGCGCAGGGGGCAGCACCTTCCGATACATCGAGATCGGCTCGCTCAACGGCGACGGCGAAGCCGAGGCCGAAACCCTCGACGTGGCCGATGCCCCCAGCCGCGCCGCGTGGATCGTCAAGCCCGGCGACATCATCACGAGCACCGTCCGCCCCATCCGCCGCCTCTCCGCCCTCGTGCGCGATGACCAAGACGGCTGCGTCTGCTCCTCCGGCTTCGCGTGCCTGACTCCCAAGCCCGGCGCAGACGGCATCGAGCCGGAAGTCCTCCTGACGTACCTGCGCCTCCCGATCATCTGCGAAATCCTCGACCTCAACTGCACCGCAAGCATGTATCCAGCGATCCCCGAAGATCGCCTCATGCGCATCCCCATTATCGTGCCCGACACCAAGACCCGCAAGTCAGTGGTCGCCAAGGTGCAAGCGGCCATGACCGCTCGCGCCGAGGCCGCGCGACTGCTGGAAGAGGCCAAGAAGACCGTTGAAGACCTCATCGCGGGAAAGGGATGACTTGCAACGGAATACGAATCGAATAAATGGGAGGCCTGCATGTACGACGATGACGACCTGGACGACGAGTGGGACCACGAAGACGATGATGAATCGGACGAGGATGGCGACGAGGATGACGATGAAGCGCCGCTCGAAGCCTTTGTGAGCATGGCCCTTGGCCGACCCGGATGCGACGAGGTGTACCGAGTCATTCGCAAGGTTTGCAAGCACTTTGATGTCGTCCCTCAGCGTGCCCACGTTGAGGAGTTTCCCGGTTCATACTCGATTGAAGCGATCATTGAGGCCTTGGTGGATCGCTGCGACTTCGCCATCATCGATCTCACCTACGAACGGCCCAGCGTGGCCCACGAAATAGGCCTGTGCGATCGCGAGTTTGACAAAGGTCTCATCGTGTTCATCGCAAAGGCCGGGACACCCCGGTTTGGCAACATCCAAAGTCGCGGTGTGGTGTATTACGACAGCCCCGAGGACCTAGAGAAGAAGTTACGGAAAAAAGTCGAAATGGCGTTGGACATCCTTGAATCGGAAGACGACGAGGCCGACGAAGACGAGGAGGGGCCGAGCTAGACGGTCGGTAGCACTGCCGCCCAGTATGCGGCCTCGCCGATCAACTGGCTGCCAAACTCCTTTTTCGGCGCGGCCAAGGTATGAAGCTTGCCTTTGCGAATATCCAGCAACGCCATGACCGGAACTGACTTTCCTTTGCTCGGGATCGACTCGTGCATCATTTGCAGCACCAGGTTCGCCCGGTTCGCGGGTAACTTGTCGGCCTTGAAGTAGAGTTTGACCAGGTGCTTGGTCCCTTCGATCTCTAGGCCGAGTTCGGGATTGACCAACACATCCACGCCCCCGGATTGCCACGTAAGTTTGTGCGGCGCGAACCACGGCAAGGTCCGCCGGCCGATCCACTTCTTGTAGGCCTTGATCGCATCGGCGTAGTTGGGGCCGTCCGATGGCCGGTCGCGCGGCGGCGTCGCGGACAGAGTCTTTATGTCTCTCCCCGCGCTGTGCAGTTCCACGATCGCGTCCCGGAGTTCCTTCCAATAGTCCTTGCTCGGGTGATACTTGTCGCGGTGCTTCCACTCGCGGACGACGGTCATCTTGGGCGTGCCCGCCTTATTGATGAAATCGACGAACGTTGTGAGTGAAATTGCTTCCATGCGGCTTCTCCGGCTCGGCGCTTCCAGCACCGTGCCCATCATTGTACGCCGTCCGTTTGGGTGTGCGCGCCCTGCCGCCACCGGTGCCCCCGCGTGGGGCATGGCCCTCGTGCGTCGGGCGAGCGGGGCGGTCCCTCTCCGAGCGGGGGAGGTGCCGGAGGGGGCAGCGGCCCCCTCTGGCATTGGGGACCGGCACCTATCAGGGTCTGACCGATCGAAGGGCCATCGGAGGCTGCAGAATGCCTATCTCCCCACGCCCCCGCCCCAACGAACTGGATCGTCCCCTTGAACCGTGCGAACCTCGGCGGAGTCTGCGGGTATCATGTGGGAACGTCATTCCGCACCCGTAGGAGAAGGAACAATGAGCATCAAGATTTCCTGCGATCTGTTCACCGCGGCGAAGAAGTCGCCCAGCTTTCCGAAGGATTGGGATGACGACAAGATCCGCCGCGAACTTGCCCGATACGGCAAGTTCTTGTTGCTGGCACAGCGCTATCCAGGGCAGCCCCTCGCTCCGACGATGCAGATCGACCAGATGTGGCATCTGCACATGACGCACCCGCGCGCGTACTACGAGGATTGCGTGCGGTTGTTCGGTGAAATCCTCGACCATGACGGCGGCTTCGGGGCCGATCCGGCAGAGTTGCCCGAGCTCAAGGCCACGTTCAATCGGACGGCGGAACTGTGGGAGAAGGAGTTTGGCGAGAAGTACGTCGAACGAGAGTTCGATCCCAACATGACCAATTGCTGGCATGACTGCTCCGGCCGGTGCTGGCACGCCTGCAACTCGCGTGCGAAGCAGCGGGAACTCATCACGATCTGAGCCGTTATGACCATGCAGGAGGCGGCGCACATCTTGGAAGCCGTACGGCAGTCAGGGTGGTGTCGGCTCGGACCAATATCGGACTCCGAGTACCGCGATCTGGTCGCCCGACTAGGCAAGCCGTGGTGCGAGACAGCCGTGGAACTGCGGCCGGATGTGCGCAGCTACCTGTGCAAGCCAGTCGCGGTGCCCATGCACACGGACCATCCCGATGCTCACCTCATGTCATGGCGGTGCGAAGTGCAGGACGATGCGGATGGAACGCAAGTACTGCTCGATGGTCTGGCGGCCCTGGATGCTTGCGGCTCCCGCGTGCGCGATACCCTGAGGCACGTCCACGCGGAAGTTCGCATCCGCGGCGACTCGCCGCCAACGCATGTGCCGATCGTGCGGACGATGCCTACCGGCGATCGGTTGTTCTTCGCGTCCTGGATCAAGCCCATCGAGGCGGACCCGCATTCGCTTGCGGCTTTCAGTGCGCTCCGAGCGGAGATCGAGCGACGGGCCGCAACTCACGCCTGGGAGGTGCGACTCTCGGAGGGTGAGGCGCTGGTGATCGACAACGGGCGCGTGCTTCACGGGAGGGGGCCACTCGCGGATGGGAGCCAGCGCCGCCTTCGGCGATTCTGGATCACGCTTCCATCCCCTTAAGCCTCTTCAAGTCCCACTGCCGGGGTTGCCGCCCCCGCCGCCTCCGCCGCCCCCGCTCAGGGCTCTCGCGGCGAGTCACCGGCGGGATACGGCGTCAGACGCATCACCAAGGCTGCGCTGCAGCCCCGCCCGATCGGGGTGGGCCGAGGAGGGCAGGGTCGCGTTGGCTTCGCCAGGGGATGTCGCGCATCGACTGAGACGATCACCGTGAGCTTCGCCTCCGGGTCCATCACCAGAACCACCCACGAGTTCGACCTGACGCGGGCTGTCTTCCATCGCCCGGACGCAACCGCCGCGCCAGCGATGATGATCCGCAGCGAGTTCGAGGCCGAGGTCTATGGTAAGGGCGCAAACTGCATCGCCGACACCTCGTTCGATGCGATGCGCATGTCGGTGGGTCGCGCATAACTTGCGGTGGCCGTGGGTGGCGGTCCGGATTGTGCCTCCTTGATGACATGCATCGCCCGAGCGATTCCTCAAGTCACCCCCCGATCGCGCCGAGACAGTTAAGTCCGCGCCCCCGCTCTCGCCGGTGATCGAGGCGCTGCGGCCGCATGTGAACCGGCAGCGCGATCCCCGCGCCACAGGAGTGAAGACATGCCCGATTACATCCCCGCACGCGATGGCGACTTTGACACCTGGCAGAACACCTTTCTGACATACGCCGCCGCCAACGTCGCCGCCCTCGGCCTCGAAGTCGGCGACATCACCGCCCTGGGCAACCTCCAGACAACCTGGACCACCAACTATGCCGCCCAGCAGGCCGCCCTCGCCGCCGCCGAAGGCGCCACCGCCGCCAAATCCTCCGCCAAAGCCGGCTATGTCACAAGCATCCGCGAAGTGGTCGCACGCATCCAGGCCAACCCCGATGTCACAAACACCCAGCGCCAAGCCCTGGGCATCACCGTCCGCGACACCGAACCCTCCCCCATTCCCGTGCCCACCGAGGTTCCCGTCGGCATCGTCGATACATCCAACCGCCTCCAGCACACCCTGAAGATCGTCAACGCTGAGGGTGGACGCGGCAAGCCCGAAGGCGTCAAGGCCACCGAGGTCTGGTTCAAGATCGGCGGGGCCGCCGACAGCGGCATCGCCGGCTTCTCCTACGCCGGACAGGCCACCCGATCGACCTTCAACCACGCCTTCGCCAACGACCAGGGCAACCAGACCGCCCACTACGCCCTGCGCTATATCAACTCCAAAGGTGAGCCCGGCCCCTGGAGCGAAACCATCTCCGCAACCATCGCCGCATGATGCACGCCCAGCGCAGCGCGGTTCGCCCCGGCCTCGCCCTGCGTTGACACCATCATACGAAATGCTCCGGGAGACATCGCCCCGGGCTTCGCGCCCGGGGCTGTGTCGTGCCATGCATGGATCGGCATCGCATCACATCCCGCACCACGCCCCCGGGCACGCCCGTGTGCTGGAGCGGTCGGTCACTCGCACCCCGCGTTGAACTCGTTGCCGAAGCAGAGGAAGTCAAAGATGTCGCAGACGCCCGCGCCCGTAGACGTGTCGCAGTCGCACGCGTACGGGTCGCCCACGGCAAAGCGGTTGCCGAAGCAGAGGAAGTCGAAGATATCCAGCACGCCCGGCCCCGTGCCCGTGTCGCAATCCGGATAGCACAGCACCTCACACGCGGCCAGCCGCGCGAGGTTGTTCACCGGCAGCGACCCGGCCATCGAATAGTGCCCGCCGACGAACAACCCTTCACCCTGGCCATCATCCCACGGCGTGATCGTCGTCACCTCGATGATCGGGCCGACGCCCGACAGCCCGGCGCCGACATCGTGCCACTGCTGCCCATCCCACCGCGCGAGTTTGGGCGAGTTGCCCCCCCCTGCGCTGGTGAACGTGCCGCCGACCCAGAGCGAATGACCGCCGACGCCATCCCACACGGCGAAACTGCTCCCGCCGCCGACCAGGCCCGTGCCCAGCGGCTGCCAGCGCTGGCCGTCGTACCGCGCGATGCGGTTGAGCGTCGTGCCTTCGGATGAGATGAACGAGCCGGTGACATGCACCTGCGGCCCTTGTCCGCCATCAAAGATGATGATGTCGCCGATGCTGGTGTTGAAGCCGGGATTGTCGATGATCGGGCCGAAACCTTCCCAGCCCGTGCCGTTCCACAGGGCCAGCCCCTTGACGGGGATGCCGCCCGCGAGGCCGAAGATCCCGCCGATGAGGACACCCTGCTCGAGTCGCTCGATCGTGTACCCCGCGAGGAACGTCTGCGAGCCAAAATCGAGGCCCGTGCCCAGCGGCGACCATGATGTGCCATCCCACACGGCCGCGCGGCTCGCGGACACACCCCCGGCGAAGGTGAACTCGCCCGTGGCGTAAAGGCGTGGCGGGTTGGGTCCGGGGCCATCATCATCCCATTCGACCATGTCCCAGACGTTGGCGTTCATGCCGCCGCCGACGCTGGACCACTCGCTGCCGTTCCACCGCGCGATGTAGGTGGTGGCGGGGGCGCCGCCCGCGCTGGTGAAGAGGCCGCCGACATAGAGCGCTTCGCCCGAGCCATCATCGTGTGTGGTCATGCAGACGGCGATGGCGGGGGCAGCGCCGCGCGTGATGCCGCCGCCGAGGCTCGCCCAGCGCGAGCCATTCCACTTGGCGATGTTCTGCACGGGAACCTGGCCCGCGAGTTCGAACAGGCCGCTGAAGTAGATCCCCTCACCCGTGCCATCATCCCAGACGAGGGACTGATAGATCACGGGGAGGAAACCGAGCGTGATCCCGCCGCCGACCTCGGACCAGAGCGGCTCGCACGGCTGCTGGGCCAGCGCGGTCATGGGCAACAACGTGCCGGCCAGTGCGGCGAGGCGAACGGGTGAGTTCATCGTGATTCCTCCCTTGTCCAGCGACTGTTCGTGCGAGAGCGTGGGTGGATCCCGGGGTGGGCGGCCCGCGCCATGGATCACAGCATACCACGGGCGCGGCGGGGCGTGCGAAGCATCGTCAGGGGGGCGGTCTTCGACCCTTCTCGGACCAAAAAACCATCGCCCGGCCGTTCCCGACCGGGCGAGGGATCGATTCATCACAGGCGATTACGGGCAGCCCGCGTTGAAGGCGTTGCCGAAGCAGAGGAAGTCGAAGATGTCGCAGACACCCATGCCCGTGCTGGTGTCGCAGTCGCAGGCGTACGGGTCGCCGGCGTCAAAGCGATTGCCGAAGCAGAGGAAGTCGAAGATGTCCAGCACGCCCACGCCGGTGGAGGTGTCGCAGTCGGCGTAGCAGCCCCCTTCGCCGATGACGAAGGATGGGCCGTAGAAGCCGTTGACGGCGGACGAGAAACTCGCCGGTCGCACGAGGCCGGACCCGATCGCGGAAAACGTGGCATCAAAGAAGACGATGCTCGGATGGGTCGTCTGACTGGCGACGTTCCAGCGGAAGGGATCGTTGGGAAGCGAGAAGGTCTCGCCGCCGACGATGTACCCGACGCCGGGTTGCAATGTGATGGGCGTGATCTCGACCCAGCGGAACTGATCCATGAGCGGGGCGCTGGTACCGGCTGGAATCCGGATGCTGGCCAGCAGCGTTCCGGCCGGATCCCAGATGCCGACAGGGTGATCGCGGACGAGGCCATCGCCTTCGAGGTCGGCCCACGAAAGGCCAATCACGGTGACCTCTGCAACGACATCGAACTGCCACCCGACGCACTGATTGTTGACACCGCCGACGGTGCCGGTGAAGTTGTCGAAGATCAGGGCGCTTTCCTGGGCGTTCGCGGCCGCGGCCATGCCGCAGGCCATCACGATTGCACAAACTTTCTTCACAATGGACTCCTCTCGATGGGATGTGTGCCCGGGGGGCGCCGACGAGTCGCCCGCGACCAGGGTTCCGCAAGTGTACCAGAAACCCACGGGCGGATGCAAGTCCCCCTGCCCCCCACCGCGCCCACTCCACCCGGCGAGGTTTTCGGTCCAAGCGCCAATCTTCACACAGCCTCCGCCCCGCAATGGTGATCTTCGCCCGTGCGAGGGTGAGCATCGCACGTGCGAGGGTTGGGGTGGCGTGTGCGGCGGGCCGCATCGCCCGCGCACGCACCGGCGAGGCACGCGCAACATCGCGCAGCGCCCGCGATGCAGGCTTCGCCGCTCATGCGATGGCCGCCGAAGACCGACATCACAGGACCGATGAGCCGCATCGTTCCCGAAGCCAAACGCTCGCGCCTGGAGTTCTACGAATCCCACCTCGCGCCGTGGACCGAGAACACCGCGGCCATCGGACTCAGCGCGCCCGCCGTGGCCGCGCTCGCCGCCGCCCTGGCCGAGGCCCGCGCGGCGTTCAACGCCCAGCAGGAGGCCCATCGCGCTGCGCAGGCGGCGACGCTGCGCTTTCACAACGCCATGGACCATCTGCACAGCGCCCCGGGCCTGGGGGCGGATCTCATCGCCACCATCAAGAACCACGCCGCGGTCACCGCCAACCCGGAGGTCTATGTCCTGGCGATGCTCCCGCCCCCACCCCCGGCGGTCGTGCGAGGCGCCGGACCCCGGCCGGGCCGGCCGTTTGCCTTCAGCGCGGACCTGCTGGGGGATGGCTCGCTGCGCCTGCGCTGGAAATGCCGCAACCCGCGCGGGTCGACGGGGGTCATGTACGACGTGCGCCGCGCTGTCGATGGCGGCCCGCCGGAGCATCTCATCACCGCGGGCACGCGATCCTTCCGCGATGCCACGCTGCCGCGCGGCGCAGCCAGCGCGGTCTATGAGATCACCGCCCAGCGCTCCACCGCGCGCGGCCGCACGGGCGTGTTCCTGGTGAACTTCGGCGTGGCCGCAGCGCCCAGCACCCCCGCCGCGCTGCGAACCAACCTCGCGGCGTAGATGAGGCTGCGTGGGTGTGCGTGCGGCGGCCCGGTCACCGTCATCCCGCGCGATCGACCGCTACGGACACCCCGCCCCGAAAGCGTTGCCGAAGCACAGGAAGTCGAAGATGTCACAGACGCCCATGCCCGTGGAGGTGTCGCAGTCGCAGGCATACGGGTCGCCCGCGCTGAAGCGGTTGCCAAAGCAGAGGAAGTCGAAGATGTCGAGCACGCCCGGGCCGGTGGATGAATCGCAATCCGCGTAGCACTCGGTCTCGCCCTCGATGACAAACGCCCACTCGTGCGACTGCCCCGGGGCGAACGTCGTCATCGGCACCCACGGCCCGGCGAGCGTGCCATCCGCGAACAAATCAAACGTCCACGACCCGCGCGAATCGCCAAACTCGCGAAGCGTCGTGAGCATCGCGTTGGTGTTCTTGCCCGGCACGCCGAGCAGAATCGTCTGATAGGTGCGAACGCCCAGGAAGTATCGCCCCGCCGGGAGGAACAGGCCCGGGGTTTCGAGCTCGTTCTCATAGATCATGCCGTAGCGCGGGTGCACGATGCCCGTGGGGTCGTGGCGGATGGGCTGGGAGTGGGCGGATTCGAGCAGCGTGCCGGGCAGGCCCGTGCCCTCATCGGTGTAGATGTACCAGTCGCCGCCGATGACGATGGGGTTGTCGGCGTGGAAACTGTAAAACGTGATCGAACGGATCTGCGTGTCGCCCGTCAGCACAAAGTCATCCGCCGCGCAGCGATAGGACACAAAGTGCGGCGGCTCCGACCGCACCGCGCTCCATCCCGACGAAATGTCCAGCAGGTCCGCCGGATACTCCTGAATGTTCGACCACACGACAGTTTGTGCGGCAGCCATCGCAGGCGAGAGCGCCAGGCCGGCAAGTGCAAGCATCAACGCGGATCGAGTGGTCATCGGTGGTTCTCCATATAAGCCGCCGCCCTGTTCAGAACGGCCGGCGAGACATCAAGTGTACAGGAAATCCCCGTCCGTGTCGAGGGGGTACGTGCCATGGGCGGCTCGTTGGCCAGTGTCCTCTTCGCCCACAGGGCGCGCGCCTCTTTCCCCGTGGGGCGTCCGCCTCTTCGCCCGCAGGGCGCGCGATCGTTGCCGGAGGCTTCAGCCTCCGGTTGCGACTCCTTGATCCTCTTCGCCCGGAGGGCGCGCGACCACGACTGCGACGAGACAGAAACCGCTCGTGGAGCGAACGGTCCACCCAGAAACCGCTCACGGAGTGAGCGGTCTACCCAGGAACCGCTCGCGGAGTGAGCGATCCACCCAGAAACCGCTCGCGGCGTGAGCGGTACACCCCCGAGTCGCACACGATTCGGGCATACGCTCTGGTCATGGATGGCGAGGTGTCCCATGCCCGGGTGGTGTCGCGCAGCGCAAGGGGCAGGCCGTGAGTTGGCTTGATCGCAAGTACCAACCCAGAAGCGGGGGTCATCGCTTTCGCGAGGTGCTTCGCCGCATCTTCGGCGAGGGTGAGAATCCCATGACGTGGGGTGTGCCGCTCTATCGCGCATGGGGCATCGAGGTGCGCCTGCACCTGTTCTTCCTCATCTGGATCATCGCGGAGTTGATCTCGTCGATCCCGGCGCGGAATATCGGGTTCCCCTACACGGCCCTGGGCATCGCGTCGCTCTTCGCGATCGTGCTGCTGCATGAATATGGACACTGCTTCTGGTGTCGCAAGGTCGGCGGCGAAGCGGACCGCATCATGCTCTGGCCCCTGGGGGGCCTGGCGCACTGCCGCCCGCCGCACAACTGGCGGGCGGAACTCATCACGGTGCTCGGCGGGCCGGCGGTGCATCTGATGCTCTGGCCGGTGTTCGCAGCGGCCTTGTGGGCGATCGTCGGCACGAGCCAGATCTCCACCGCGCTGTGGTTCAATCCGCTGGCGCCCGGCGAGACATTGGCGCTGCTGCGCACGCGTCAGAATGAGCATTCGTATCTGCTCGTGTGGGTCTGGTGGCTGCACTACGTGAACATGATCATGTTCGTGTTCAACATGTGTGTTCCGATGTATCCGATGGATGCGGGGCGGACGCTGCAGTGCATCCTCTGGCGGCGCATGGGGTACGAACGGTCGCGGCTGATTGCGGTGCGGGTGGGGCTTGTGACGGCCATGGTGGTCGCGGCGGTTGCGATCGTCGGGCAGGGGCATTTGACCTTGCTGATGATCGCGCTCTTCGGCGGGCTGACGTGCTGGGCGGAACTTCGTCAGATGCGGTTCGAGCATAGCGGCGGCGTCGCGGGGTATGACTTTTCGCGCGGGTACGCGGGGATGCCGGAAGAGGCGGAGGAGGATGAGCCGCGTCAACCCTCGCGAGCGGAAGTCCGCCGCGCGAAGAAAGCCGCCGAAGCCCAGGCCGAAATGGATCGAATCCTGGACAAGATCCGCGTGCAGGGCATGGGAGCACTGACGGCCGGGGAGAAGAAGTTTCTCACCGCCGAAACGGAACGTCGCCGAAAGAATGGACGCGGCAGCCACGGCGGCCCGCACCAGCCGTAAACTCCGGGGTCCGAGTTCCGAATCATCAACGAGGGTTTGCCCCGTGAGCCTCACGGCCGCCAACCCGGAGCACGCACGACTTCATGGGCCTGTACGACCGCGACTATGTCCGAGAGCCTCAGCGACCGCGCGGCGGCGTCGCCTCGGTGCGTTTCATTTCGTTCAACGCCTGGCTCATCATCATCAACTGCGCGGTCTACGTCGTGCAGATGTTCCTGCGTCGTTCGCAGCCGCCGCCCGGCGGGGGCGTGTGGGCGCGCGATGTGCTCGAGTACTACGGCCACTTCTCCACCGGCACGGGCTTCCTGCCGCATATGGAAGTGTGGCGGCTGGTGACGTTTCAGTTCCTCCACGCCGGGCCGCTGCATTTGTTTCTGAACATGTTCGGGCTGTGGGTCTTCGGAGGCCTGGTCGAAGAGCACCTCGGCTCAAAGCGGTACGCGGCGTTTTATCTGATGTGCGGCATCTGCGGCGGGTTGATGTACCTGCTGCTCAATCTGCTTGGGAACTTTGGCATCGGAATCCCCGGCGCGCTGGTGCATGACATCTGGATGCCGCTCATCGGGGCGTCGGCGGGGGTGTTCGGCGTGATCGTCGCGTCGGCGTACATCGCGCCCGATGAACGGATTCATCTGCTCTTTCCGCCGATCCCGCTTCGGCTGAAGGTGTTCGCGTACGGCTATGTCGCGGTGGCGTTCTTGAATCTCGTCGTCTTTAGAGGGCCAAACGCGGGCGGCGACGCGGCCCATGTCGGCGGCGCCATCGCGGGGTACTTCTTCATCCGCAACGCGCACATGCTCCATGACTTCTTCGACATCTTCGGAGACTCGCGCAAGAAGCCGCGGCGCGGCAAGCGCGCGAACGCCGACGAAGTCGATCGAATTCTGGCCAAGGTCTCGGTCGAAGGGCTGGACAGCCTGACCGAGCAGGAACGCCGCGTGCTGCAGCGACACGCCAGGCAGGACACATAGCCCGGCCCATCGGGCGTTGCATCCGAATCGACCGCGCCTAGCGTCACCGGATCGTGACACCGATTCGCTTTGAAATCACCGCCAGGTGCGGCACGTCGCGTGCCCGCGTCGGACGGGTCGACACGCCGCACGGCTCGTTCGACACCCCGGCCTTCATGCCCGTCGGCACGCGCGGCAGCGTCAAGGGCCTGCTCCCGTCGCAGGTCGCCACGGCCGGGGCGCAGATCATCCTCGCCAACACCTATCACATGCTCCTGCGACCGGGGCCGGACATCGTCGAGAGGCTCGGCGGGTTGCACCGCTTCATGAACTGGCACGGCCCGATTCTCACGGATTCGGGCGGGTATCAGGCATACTCGATGGCCGACATCAACGCCGTCGATGACGACGGCGTGACCTTCCGCTCGATCGTCGATGGCGCGATGATTCGCCTGACGCCCGAGTCAGCCACGGCCACGCAGAACAAACTCGGTGCGGACATCATCATGGCGTTCGATGACTGCCCGCCATCGGTGGACCCCGCGTCAGCACCCGTGAATCAGGCGCGGCTTCGCCATGCCGTGGCACGCGATCAACCCAGGCGCGGCTATGACCACCCGGCCAGACTTCGCCTCGCGAATGAACGAACGGTGTGTTGGCTCGAACGATGTGTCACCGCGCACGCCCGCGCCGCGGAGCAGGCCCTCTTCGGCATCGTGCAGGGCGGAACGGACCTTGACCAGCGGCGATGGTCCGTCGAGCGCATCTGCAACATCGACCTTCCGGGGTACGCCATCGGCGGCGTCGCGGTGGGGGAGGGAACCGATGAGATCGCCCGTGTCGTCCGCGCCACCGCGCCGCTGCTGCCGGAACTTCGACCGCGATACCTGATGGGCGTGGGATATGAGCGCGACATCGTCACGGCCGTGCTCTCCGGCGTGGACATGTTTGACTGTGTCCTGCCGACGCGCAACGGGCGTAACGCGTGCGCATTTACGCGGCGGGGCGTGCTGCGCCTGCGCAACGCGCGATTCGCGGAGGATCCCGCGCCGATTGAGCAAGGCTGCGACTGCCTCGCCTGCGCGGGTGGCTTGCCACTCCGTGGCAAGTCTCATGCTTCAGCAGAGCGGCAAACCACCCACGAGGGTGCTCATGCCGCGGAGAGGCAAGCCACCCAAGGCGCCGACTCCCACTTCTCCCGGGCCTTTCTCCGCCATTTGTTCATGGCTGGCGAAATGCTCGGGCCAATCCTCGTCAGTCTGCATAATGTTCGCCACTTCGAGCGGCTGATGTCGGACATCAGGCGGGCCATCATTGAGGACCAGTGGCCCGGGTTTGCCCGGGAGTGGACGGTTGTGGGGGATGTGGTTCAATCGGAAACGTCGATTCGACCGGCGCACTGAGGGATGCGTCGGGCAATGCGGATCGTCGAAACCAAAGAAGGTCACGAATGACAGACGAGCAACTGACGTTGGCGATGGATTGGGTCTGGCTGGTCGCGCAACAGGCCGGGGAGAACGCGCCCCCGATTACGGGTGTGCCCGGTGAGCCGACGGCCGGCGAGGGCACCGCGACGACGCCCGGCGGGACCACGGGAGCGCCCGGCGGACCGCAACAGGGGCCGCCGCCGATGCCGTGGTGGGCCAATCCGCTCAACCTCATGCTCATCATGATCCTGGGCATGTTCTTCCTGATGATGATGTCGGGAAGAAAACAGCGCAAGCAGCGGGCGGCCTTGCTCTCATCGCTGAAGAAGCACGACCGCGTGCAGACGGCCGGCGGGATCATCGGCGTCATCACCGACATGCAGGGTGATGAGGTGACGCTGCGAGTGGATGAAGGCTCGAACACGAAGATTCGATTCGCGCGCTCGGCGATTCAGCAGGTGCTGCGTGAGGGCCGTGCCGATGGAACATCATCCATCGAACCGGTGAAGGAACGACAGACGGCGTGAAGCGTGTGTGCGCGACGAAACGCCCGCGGGAGCGCCTCCGCCGGGCCTGACGAGACTCAACTCCATGCAACGACTTTGGCTTCATTGTGCGATCATCCTGGCGGTGCTGCTGTTCCTCGGGTCGGCGATCTGGCCGCCGTCGGAGCGTCTTCGGGGCGGCAAGGACCTTCGCGGCGGCGTGACGCTGGTGTATTCGGTGCAGATCGGTCCCGGCGAGAGCGCGAGTGAAGTGATGGGTCGGCTGATCGAGGTGCTCAAGCGCCGCGTGGACCCGAGCAATCAGTTGGACATCAGTTTCGTGGCGCAGGGTCGCGACCGCATCGAAGTGACGATGCCGCTGCCCAACGAGCGCGTCAAGCAACTTCGCCGTGATGTTGAGGCGCGCCTGGCCGAGATCAGCGCGGTCGAACTCACGCAGGCCGACTTTGACCTCCTGGTTCGTCAACCCCCGGGCGTGCGCGAGGCGGAGATTGATCGCGTATCGCGCGGCGACGCGGAACTCGCCGGGATGCTTCGCGAGGCGGCGCAGGCGCGTGACACGGCCGCGGCCGCACGAACCGAACTCGCCGCCGCCCGCGAGCAGGGCGCGCCGCCCGAACGCATCCGCGAACTGATCCAGCGCGCCGGCGATGCCGAGGTGCGGCTGTCGGAGATTCGCGACCGCGTATTGGCGGGCGTGCTGCGGCCCGAGGATCTGCGGCACGCGCTGAGCCTGTCGAAGTTTGAGGTTCGCAAACTCGACCGCGACACGGATGAGTTGGTGACGATGCCCAGCGAGCGTGCCCGGGCCCTGCAGCGCATTCGCGACGCTCACCCGGACAAGATCGCGCGGATTGACGCCGTCGTCGCCGCATTCGAGGTGTACGAGAATCAACGCAAAAGCCTCGATGATCCGGCGGACCTCAAGCGCCTCCTGCGTGGCGCGGGCGTGCTGGAGTTTCGCATCGCCATCGATCCCGCAAGCCCTCATCCCGAAGAGCAGCGCCTGCGGCAGGAACTTCAGCAACTCGGACCGCGCAACGTCCGTCCCGCCGACCCGCCCGTCATCTGGGCCAAGATCAACCGCATCGAAAGCTGGTTTGATTCCAAACAGCAGAACGAAATGCTCATCGCCAATCCCGCCGCGTATTTTCGCGATCAGGGATACATCGTTGAAGAGTACAACGGCCAGTATTTCATGCTGCTGTACGACAAGCCCGACAGCCGTCTGACGCGCGCGGAAGGTGACTGGTCCGTCGCTCGCGCCAGTCGCGGCATGGATCAGATGGGCCGCCCCGCGATCGACTTCACCATGGACGCGTCGGGCTCGATCCTGCTGGGCAACCTCACGCAAGGGCATGTGGGCCAGAAGATGGCCGTGCTGATGGATGATGAGGTGTACACGGCCCCTGTTCTGAATTCGCGCATTGGTCGCAGCGGCCAGATCATGGGGAACTTCCCTCCCGAGGAACTGAACTACATCATCCGGACGCTCAGCGCGGGTTCGCTGCAGGCGAAGTTGTCGGCGGAACCCATGAGCGAGGTGACGCTGGCGCCGGAGTTCGGGCTTGACAATCTGACCAAGGGCCTTCGAGCGGGCGTTGTGTCGTTTATCCTGTGCAGCGCGTTCATGGTGGTTTACTACTTCGCGTGCGGCGGGATCGCGGTGGTCGGCCTGACGATCAACTGCGTGCTGCTTGTGGGCGTGATGGCCATCAACGCCTGGACGTTCACGCTGCCGGGCATCGCCGGCGTGATTCTGACCTTCGCGATCGCGGTTGACGCAAACGTGCTGATTTACGAACGCGTGCGCGAGGAACTTCGCCGCGGCGAGGATCTCAAGACCTCGATGCGTCTTGGCTATCAGCGGGCGTTCTCCGCGATCATCGACGGCAACCTGACGAATCTCATCGTCTGCGTGATGCTGATCTCGGTCGGGACGCAGGAGATCCGCGGGTTCGGCATCACGATGAGCATCGGCGTGCTCACGACCCTCTTCGCCCAGTTGTACGTCACCCGGTTTGTCATGACCGTGCTGATCGACAAGGTCGGCTGGAAGAAGGCGCGAATGCTGCCGTTGGTCTTCCCCGGCATCGATCGGTTCTTCACGCCCAACGTCAACTGGCTGGGCATTCGTTACGGCCTGTACGCCATCTCCGCCTGCCTGATCGGGCTGGCCGTGACCATGGCTCTGGTGCGCGGCGAACAGATGTTCGACACGGAGTTCCGCGGCGGCACGGCCGTCTCGCTTCGACTCAAGGACCTGCCTGAAGGCGGTCGAATGACGATGAAGCGTCAGGACGTGCAGGATGCCCTGCGTGCGATCACGGAAGGTGTGGATGATCCGCGTGCGCGTCTGCTCGCCAGCGCGAGCATTCAGGTTCAAAACCCGCAACCCGACGGCGTCACATCGAGCGAGTTCAAGATCAAGACACTGGTGGACGACACGGCCTTTGTCGAGACAGCGATCGCCGAAGCATTCACTGATGTCACCGATGCGCAGCCTCGCGTGACGTTTACCGGTTCGGAGATGGCTGCTGGGCCGGCGATCCCGGCCTATCCGATCACCGAGCGCATACTTGGCGCGGCGATCAACCGCCCGGGCGTGCTGGACAATGTCGAGGAGTTTCTCGGCGGTGTGGCGATCGTGCTGGAGAATCTCGATCCGCCGATCTCGGCGGAGTCGCTGGCGACGCGACTGGATCAGCAGCGCATCACTCCGCAGTTTGCCGATGCTTCCGCGCGCCCCACGCGCGTGGTGGTGCTCGGCGGGACACCGCAGGCGATGACTTCGGCCGTGATTCTCGTGCGCGATGAGAACATCAGTTATTTCACGTCCACGGAACGTTGGGCGTCGGAGTTGCGGGATCGTGAGTGGGAACTCGCCGTCGCGTCGCTCTCGCAGAGCACGCGGCTGATGGGCATTGAATCATTCAGCCCGGCCATTGCGCGGCAGTTCGTCGCGCGGGCGATCGCGGCCGCGGGACTCAGCACGCTGCTGGTCATCATCTACGTCTGGGTGCGGTTCAACTCGGTGCGGTTCTCGATCGCGGCGATC
Organism: uncultured Phycisphaeraceae bacterium; assembly: GCA_964614515.1. GTDB lineage: Bacteria > Planctomycetota > Phycisphaerae > Phycisphaerales > UBA1924 > CAZTPJ01. The sequence continues at coordinate 32,887 of CAZTPJ010000015.1, forward strand.
GTGCCGACGCTGCACGACTGCTTTGTCGTGATCGGTCTGATCGCGTTCGCGGAGATTCTCTGCGAAGTCTCGCCCACGCTGGCGCAGTCGCTGGGTCTGTTGCCGTTCAAGATTGATCTGACGGTCGTGGCCGCGGTGCTCACCGTGCTGGGCTATTCGATCAACGACAAGATCGTCATTCTTGACCGAATTCGCGAAAACCGCGGCAAGGCGAAGCACGCCACCGCGCAGATCATCAACGACTCGGTGAACCAGACCATCAGCCGCACGGTGATCACTGGCACGACGACGGTGATCGCGACGGTGGTGATGTACTGGATCGGTGGTGAATCCGTGCGTGCGTTCGCGTATTCGCTCGGGCTTGGCGTGGTGATCGGGACGTTCTCCTCGATTACGCTTGGCGCTCCGCTGGCGTGGTCCAAACGGCACGATAAGTCCTCTTCGAGGAACGATTTTCCGCAGATCGGGCCGGCCGGGGGTGACGGTTTCAGCGCCCAGCCCTCGCGAGCCGATTGAACCTCCGGCCATGCTGAAGGATCCGCGTCAGTTCATTGGTTTCCTGTGCCTGCTGGCGATCGTGTGGATCGCGGTGTACTGGTGGTGGGAGCCGCGCTCGGACCCAAGGCTGGTGTTCGCGCCGCCGATGGTCGAGGTGGATTCGGTGGCCGTGCGAGGCGATGCGGGGCCGACGGAGGACGTGAGCGTCGCGCCGGTGGAGATCGAGCCTGTGGAGCCGGCTTCGGAGTTGCCTGTTGAGGCGCCGGAGTTTGTGGACTACACGGTGAAGCGCGGCGACACGCTTGAGTCGATCGCACGGGCGCAGCTGGGGCATCGGCGTCATGCGGAAGCGATCGCCCGCGCGAATCCGATGTCGGATTTGTCGAGGTTGCGCGAAGGACGGGTCATCAAGATCCCCGTGGACCCGGAGAACATTCAGGGCCGTCCGACGGTCGAGGTTGAGCCGCTGCCCGAGGATCCGTGGCGGGAGTATGTGGTGCAATCCGGGGACTCGCTGTCGCGGATTTCGTCGCGGATGTACGGTTCGGCGAAGTACGTTGACCTGATCTTCGAGGCCAATCGCGAGCGGCTGCGACTGCGCAGCCCGGACTCGATTCGCGAAGGTCACACGCTGATGATTCCGCCGAAGCCGTCGGATCCGTGATGGTGGGGTGGTGTTGGGGGCCTCGCACGCATTTGATCCGGTGGTGCGGGCGTCTCGCCCGCATTGTGGCAAGCGAGTCTCGCGATGGCACTCACGCACGCCCAAGGGCGCGCCAAGGATCAACGGTCCTTCACACTTCCCCGGAGCGATTCGTGTCCAAAGTCAAACGCATTCTCGTCACGGGCGGCGCGGGCTTTCTCGGCTCGCACCTGTGCGATCGTCTCGTCGCGCAGGGCCATGATGTCATCTGCCTCGACAATTTCTTCACCAGCCAGAAGAGCAACGTCGTTCACCTGCTGACCAAACCGAACTTCGAGTTGATCCGTCACGATGTGACGCACGCGCTGTGGCTGGAGGTCGATGAGGTGTACAACCTCGCGTGCCCGGCCGCGCCGGGGCACTATCAATACAACCCCATCAAGACCATGAAGACGTCGGTGCTCGGCGCGATCAACGTGCTGGGCATGGCCAAGCGCTGCCGTGCAAAGGTGCTCCAGGCGTCCACGAGCGAGATCTACGGCGACCCGGAGGTACATCCGCAGCCCGAGTCATATCGCGGCAATGTGAACCCGATCGGCCCGCGCGCGTGCTATGACGAGGGCAAGCGCGCCGCCGAGACGTTGTTCTTCGATTATCACCGAATGAACCGCGTGAACATCCGCGTGATTCGCATCTTCAACACCTACGGCCCGCGGATGCACCCGTTTGACGGGCGTGTCGTGTCGAACTTCATCCGCCAGGCGCTTCTGGGCGAGCCGATCACGATCTTTGGCGACGGCTCGCAGACGCGATCGTTCTGCTACGTGGATGACCTGATCGACGGGATCATCCGGATGATGAACGGGCCGGATGAGTTCGTGGGTCCGGTGAACCTCGGCAATCCGGACGAGTTCACGATCCGGCATCTGGCCGAGCGGGTGATCGCGCTGACGGGCGCGAAGGTTCCGATCGTTCACAAGCCCTCGCCGCCGGATGATCCGATGCAGCGCAAGCCCGTGATCGATCTCGCGAAGCAGAAACTCGGATGGCAGCCGACGATCGCGCTTGATGAAGGCTTGCGGAGGACGATCGCGTACTTCAAGAGCGTTTCGTTTGATGAGTTCCGGGCGCCGACGCCGAACTACTGAATGAGCCGAACGCGCACGCGATCGAAAACGGTTCCGATCACGTGCCCGGCCCGATCACCTGGCGAATCGGCGCGATCAGACACGGCATCACGCGCGATTCGACCAACTCCTCGCCACGATCCGCCATGTTCCGCATGATGTCCGGCAAGTCCTTGAGCACGGCCACCGGCCCGTACTTGCGCAGTGTGAGATAGACGCTGATCGGCTCGGCGTGCGCCTCGGGGGCTCGCCCGCGCGAGCCCGCGCGGGTCTTGACCTCGAAGCAAACCTCCAACTGCTGCGGATCGCGCAGGGCAATGCCGAACACAGGCTGACAATCGATGGGCACCGCGCCGGGCAAGTCGAGCAACTGGCCCAGCGGCGTCTCGGCGATCAACGCCTGATGCACGATTTCATTGTGATTACCCGATGCGAGCAGGTCAAACCCAAAGAGCAGTTCGATGTAGTCCACGTCCAGGGGCGAAATGCTCAGGAAGTACGGCGACGCCTCGACGATGTACATGTGAAACCGATACGCCTGGTCGAGCGATTCGGGGTTGACGCTGCCGGAGCGGATGTTGTTGCTGCGAATGGCGAGCCATTGATGATTCGCGCCGTCGCTGCGAGATTCGAGGGCGAGTTCATCGCGATATCGGCGAACCTGATCCATCGCCGGGAACTCGCGGCGCACGCGATCGAACAAGTCAAGCGTGGTCTGGCGATCTCGCGGGAGATCGAGCTTGAGGTTCAGTTTCTGGTTGACGTAATGGTCCGAGCAAAGCGCCCGGTAGCTTTCTGACATCGCGGTCCGCCTCCTCAGCGCGGGATAGTGTATCGGGAATTACGAGGTCATGCGCTGAAATTGCGCGACAAAACTCCCTGACTCGGTGAGGGCCAACTGCTACAGTACGGGCATGAACACCCACAAGATCCACAGATCAGTCATCGCAACCCTTGGTTGTAGTCTCGCTTTGCTGGTTATCGGAGGTTGTGCCTGTTGCGGTTCATGCAAGGATACGGATGCCGCCGCGCACGCACACGGCCAGGCCAAAACGGTTGAAGTGGTCAACGCGGTCTGCCCCATCGGCGAAGATCCGATTGATCCCAAGGCCGTGGAAGTCGGACTCACGCGGCAGTGGCGCGGGCGCACGGTCGGGTTCTGCTGCGAGGGATGCCTCGGACCGTGGGATTCGATGAGCGACGCGGAGCGCGAGACCAAACTCTCCGCGGTCATGAACGCCGGCAACTGAGTCGCGAATCGGCTGGAACGGTGCGATCACGGGCGTGCCGTCGCGGTGAGCGTCGTCGTCTTGAGTGTGCGTGCTTCGAGGTGCGGTCGCAGGTCCTCGGCCGTGAGTTCGGCCGGGAGGGCGCTATCGAGCGGCTCGCTCAAGGCGTAAAGGGTGAAGCGAATGCGTTTGCTTCCTTCCCGGGTGTCCGGGCCGTGGTATCCGATCGTGCCCATGGAGTTCCTGCCCTGAACGCCGCCGGCGAGGAGGGGGGGCGTTGTCTCTTGGCCGATGCCCTCAGCGACTGCGGTGAGTGTCGGCGGAATTCGGTAGGCCACCCAATACACGACGCTTGAGTCTCCCGGATCTTCGGCGATGATCGCGAGTTGCCGGGTCTCGGAGGGCAGGGCGAGAAACTCCAGGGCTGGCGAGACATTGCGTCCCTGGGCGGTGTAGAGGGCGGGCAGGGCGTTGCCATCGCGGAAGATCGTGGATCGAAGCGTCAGCGAAGATGGGGTGGCGTCGCGATGGATCGGCGCTTCGGTTCGCCCGCCGGTGATGCACATGGTTAGAGACACGACGAGAATCACCACGAACACGGCTCCGACCGCGAGCGGCCAATACCGCTGGCCGACCTTGATGGCGGGGCCGAATCGCTCCAGCAGCAATTCACGATCCAAGGCAGGTCTCCGTGGCGAAAGAATGACGGCGCGGGCCGCCGTCGGCCCCACTTGACACAGCCGAGCATAGGTGGTACACCAAGTGTCCGTCGCCGGCGGCGGGTTGGCGCGGTGAGGTTCCGGCGGGAGTGTGACTCAATGAGACGCAAGACGCAGATGGCCAACGTGATCGCCGTCGCGATCGTGGTGATCGGGGCGGGGCTTCTTGTGCTGGGGTTGGTGTTGCTGGTGACGCTGTAAAAAGCGTGGATGGTGGGTGTGCCATCGACTTGCGGAGTCTTCGGAGCAAGTCGGTGCGTGTGGGTCACGAAGTGTCGAAGGCGTTGATCTACGACCAACGCCCCGACCGCGAGGCGCGGTCGGTGGCACGGATGATGGAATTCTCGGCGCAATCAGGCGGCGCGTTCGACGACATCGAGGGCGCGGATCATGTCCCGGCAGATCGGGAAGACGCGATCCAGCCGCGTCAGTTTGAACAGGAACTCGACGTTTCGCGCGGCGTTGACCAGGGCGATGCGTCCGCCGGCCTGATGCAGTTTGGTCAGCAGTTCCACAAGCACGCCAAGACACGTCGAGTCGATGTGCTCGACGTTCTGAAGGTCCAGCACGACGTGACGTGCCCCCGATTCGGACATGCGGAACGCCAGGTGCGATGTGAGGTCCACGGCGTCATGGCCGGAGAGCGCGGAGACGACGACGGTGGCGACAAGCGTCTGGCCGAGCGAATCGACCTTGGCGAGCGTCCTTCCGCCATCGGAGACGATCTGAGTGCCGCCGTCATAGGGGGCTGAGTCATTGGCGGGTGCGCCTTCGGTGTGGTTCACGGTTGCCGTTCCTGCGGAAAGAGGTCCGAGGCGAATTCTTGTGACTACGGATGGTTGCCGTTCTGTGTTGGATTCGGCCGTTCGATCCGACCGGCGCGAAGCACCGGGCCGTTGTCCTGCGGCGGCTGCGGCCGATTCGCGGGGATTCCCGGGACGGGTGTAGTCCGCCGCTGTCGAGCCTCATCAATGCTTCGATCGATTTTTTCGAGGATTCTGCGGACCTGGTTGAAGGCTTGTTCAGAAGCGGGCATTGACGTGATTCCTTGCGACATGCCGGTGCTATCGGCCACGTCGAAGCGCGGCTTTGGGGAAGCGCAAAGATGGGCGTGGGTGTAAGACGGATATCCGGGTTGGCATGGCGGCGCGGACCCGGTACGCTTTGCTCCGAGTTATGGCCCAGGTGAAACTTGAGAACGTGCGAAAGGTGTACCCCGGCGGCGTCGAGGCCGTGCGAGGTGTGTCGTTGGCCGTGGCCGATGGCGAGTTCCTGGTGCTGGTGGGTCCGTCCGGGTGTGGGAAGTCGACGACGCTTCGGATGATCGCGGGCCTTGAGGAGCCGACGTCGGGGGATGTGGTCATTGGTGATCGCGTGGTGACGCGGGTGCATCCGAAGGACCGCGACATCGCGATGGTCTTTCAGAACTACGCGCTGTATCCGCACATGACCGTGCGGCAGAACATGGGCTTCGCCCTGAAGATGCGCCGCACACCCAAAGCAGACATCGACAAACGAGTGCACGAGACCGCGAAACTGCTCGGCATCGAGGATCTGCTCGATCGTCGCCCCGCGGCGCTCTCGGGCGGGCAGCGCCAGCGCGTGGCCGTGGGACGGGCGATCGTGCGCGAGCCGGCCGCGTTCTTGTTTGATGAGCCGCTGTCGAATCTTGATGCGCGATTGCGCGTGACGATGCGGGCGGAACTCAAGGCGCTGCACATGCGTCTGAAGACCACGGCCATCTATGTCACGCACGATCAGGAAGAGGCGATGACCCTCGGTGATCGCATTGTGGTGATGCGCGATGGCCTCGTGCAGCAGGCTGGATCGCCGCTGGAGGTGTATGGGCGTCCGGCCAATCGGTTCGTCGGATCGTTCGTGGGGATGCCGCCGATGAACTTCGTGGATGGTCGGATCGAAGGCGGTGAAGGCGGGGCTTGGTTTGCAGGGGGGGGGCTTCGGCTCCCCGTGGCGACAGCGCACGCGCGAACGCTGGCCGTGGGGCAGGCGGTGTGTCTTGGCGTGCGTCCGACGTCGTTTCGAGAGTCGGCGGGCGAAGATGGCGGCGTGGGGCTTGAGGTTCGTGTGGTTGAGCCCCTCGGCGAGTACATGGACGTGTTGTGTTCAACGAGCGCGGGTCACGCATTGGTGGCGCGGGTCAAAGCGCGGGTGGGCCTGACGCCCGGGCCGCGACGCTTCGACGTGGACATGGCCAACGCGCACTATTTTGAACCGGGAGAGTCGGGGAGGAATCTCCATGTCGATTCGTAGCGGACTGTGGCTGGTGGTTGCGGTGATGATGTTCGCGGCGAGCGCCGCGTCGGGCCAGGATCGTGTGCGGGCGTGGCGAGTCCGGCTTGAGGGCGATCTGGACGCGATGCGACTCGTGCAGTTGCTGCAGGATCAGTTCACCGAGGCGGCTCGCGACCGAGCCGGCATGATCCTGCTTGAAATTGAAGGTCGCAAGTCGCGGCAGGATGTCGTGTGGCGACTGGCGCAAGTGGTGCAGGCATCGTCCGTTCCCGTTGTGTCGTATCTCGGACGGGGCGAACATGGGGCGGGGCACGTCGCCATCGCGATGCTGGCGAAGACGGTGTATGTCCACCCGGATGCGGCCGTGGTGTGGGAAGCGAGCGATGACTGTCGTGAGTTCGCGCCGGCGGATACGGATTGGGAACAGGTGCGGCGTCAGTTGTCGGGCGCGTTGTTTCAGGCGATCAAGGATCGCGGGGGCGAGCCACGACTTGCGGAAGTGATGGTCGGGCCAATGCCGGATGCGTGGATGATCGTTGATAACGAGGAGCGATTGTCGCTGGCGTTGTCACAACCTTCGGAGGATGCGGGCGAGCAGGTGGCCTTCAGCGTCGCGGGTCGGTTGCACATTCCAGCGAAGCATGTCGCCCGGAGCATCGGCGCTGCGACTCCCACAGTGGTCGCGGGTGTGACGCGCGCGGAGAAACTGAACATCGTCACGCGGCAGCCGCGAGTGATCGTCAGCGAACTTCGCAAGATGGAGCGTGCCGTTCGCGAAACGCTTGAGCATATTGACACCGCGATGGGCACGGCGGATGAGTACCTCAAGACGGCGAAGGCGGCCGCCGCCAGACCCGCGGGACAGGGGCGGGCCGAGCAGATCAAAGCCGCACATGACGCGTTGTTTGTCGTCTCCATCTGGGAAGATGCCATTGCCACCGCTGAGTCGCATGTCAAGGCCTACCCCGAGATCCTGCGCACCATCCCGCCCGACAAGACCAGCATCATGGGAGACTCCGCGAGCAGGCGGCGCACCGCGTGGGAGTCCGCGTTCAACCGGGCTTTGGCGCGGGTGCGCGCGGTGCGAACGGCCGCGGAGGGCTACGCTAAGTGAGGAGATTTTGGTGGTCCGCGGCGTCGGATGGGCGGAATTCAGGCGATGAACCACACCAATCACATCACGTCCGCCATCGCCGGAGCGCACGGCACGTTCGGTGCGATCGAGCACGCCTCGATGGAAAACGTGGAGTCGGCGCGCTCGCTGTTCTGGCAGAACGTGATGCGGCAGATCCTCACGTCCCTCTCCGTCCAGAGCATGAACAGACACGCGACTTCGCCTCGCCCCGACGCGGCCCAGGCCGATCCTCAGGCTCAAGCCACGGCCGAGCCATCCGAGGGCCAGGTGGAACAACCTCACGACAATCTCTTTGACGGGCGTCTCGCAATTCTCACGCACGCGGGAGAACGGATCGCCATTGCCGATGTCGTTCCGCTGTTTGCGTGCGGGATCAATGAGACGGAGGCATCCAAGGCGCTCTCCACGGCCGTGGAATGCACGGTGTTTCAGATACGCACACCGGCGGGCGAAGTGTTCACGCTTCCTTTGCATGAGATGCGGGCGTTTCACGCATTGACGCCGGAGTTGATGCAGGAGTTGGAAGAGCGTTCGCGCGCTGGCGAAGAGGAGGGTTCGGACGAAGCTTCGCTGCAAGAGCCGTTCGGGTTCGCGGCGTTTACGTCGTTGGCCAGAAGCAATGATGGGGCGCAGGACCAGCCTGCGATATGACGGCTCGGTGTGTCGAGTCATGGTGGACTGCATCGGAGGTGGGATATGCGGAAGAGTGGGCCATGCTGCTGCAACGGGACGTGTCACACGCCGCGTGTGCTGGTGGCGATCCCCGTGTACAACGAGGAGAAGTATGTCACGCGCGTGCTTGAGCGGGTTCGTCCGCACGCGAAGGATGTGCTGGTGATCGACGATGGCTCGACGGATGAAACGCCAATGCTGCTCGCCAGGCAGCCGGTGGAAGTGATTCGTCACGCGGAAAATCGCGGGTATGGCCGCTCGCTGCGCGATGCGTTCCGCTGGGCGTCGTGTTATCGATATGAGTGGATCATCACCATGGACTGCGATGAACAGCACGAGCCGGCGGCGCTGCCGGAATTTGTCGCGGCGGCGATGGCCGATACCCACGACATCATCAGCGGCTCGCGATACATGCCGCAGTCCGGCGCGGTGGACAGCCCGCCCGCGGATCGGCGCGAGATCAACGCGACGATCACCGCCGAGATCAACGATCGCCTTGGGCTGGACCTGACCGATGCGTTCTGCGGGTTCAAGGCGTATCGCGTGTCCGCGCTGGAGAAACTGCGCCTGACGGAGAACGGCTACGCGTTTCCCATGCAGTTCTGGGTGCAGGCGGCGGCGATGGGCCTGCGCATCCGCGAGATTCCGATCAAACTGATCTACAACGACTTGAACCGAAGTTTCGGCGGGCCGCTGAATGACCCGGTGACGCGACTGGCCGTATATCGCGACGTGCTGCACAAGGAACTTGATCGCTGCGCATCGATGCTGTCGTCGCGCGAGGGTCGAACGCGGGTCGCGTGTCCGTGAGCGAGTCGAGGGGCGATCATGCGGCCGGCGATGATCGACTCGTGACGATCGACCCGCCGCCGGAACAGTGGCGTCTCGCGACGGCGGGCGCTGAGGCAAAGGCGTTTCGCGCTGCGCTTGGATTGCCGGTTGATCAACCGATCGTGATGACGGGGCATCAGGCGGAGTTCTGGCACGCGGGGATCTTGGCGAAGTTCCTCGCGGCGGAGGCGTATGCGCGGGTCGCGGGGGCTGCGACGGCGTGGTTCGTCGTGGATCAGGATGACAACGATGCGGGCTTTGTCCGCTACCCCGCGAAGAACGGGCAGGGACGACTGACCCGCGCGATGTGGCGCGCGGGGCCGAGGGGGGGGGACGGCGTGGCCACGGCCTGTCAACCGCCGATGGCTGCGCAGACGCCCGCGATCGAACCTCCCGCCCTGCCATGCGTGGCCGAGGGTCTGGCGCGGATCGGCCATGCGCTTCGCGAATCGCGCGACGCGCCGTCGGTGGCACGGCAGGTGACGCGGGCGAATCGGTCGCTGTTCTCGGGGCACGCCGCGCCGGCCGCGGTGGTTTATGCGAGTGAGATTGGCGCCACGGAGGCGTTCGCGGGTTTGGTTGATAGGCTTGGTCGCGAGGCGGAGCGTGCGTGCCAGGCGTACAACGCAGCGGCTCTGGCGCATCCGAAGGCGCGGCTGCGCCCGCTGTCGCACGATGCGCAGCGCGGATGGGAACTGCCGCTGTGGCGACTGGAGTTTGGCAAGCCGCGCGAGGCAGTGTTCGCGCGGGAGTTGGCGAAGATTGACAAGGGGCAACTTGCGCCGCGGGCGCTGCTCGCCACGGGCGTGATGCGATTGTGGGCGTGTGATCTGTTCATTCACGGCGCGGGGGGGGCGAAGTATGATGCCGCCACCGATGCGTGGCTTGAGGCGTGGCTCGGAGCGAAACCGCCAGCGCCATCCACGATGGTCACGGCCACGCTGCGCCTGCCATTCGACGCGAGTGATGTTGTAGACCCGGAGCACGTCGCCGCGGCGAAGATGCTGGCGCACAGAGCGAGGCATCATCCCGCGCTGCTCGGCGACACGGCCGCGCAACGTGAACGCGATGCCATGCTGGAGCAAGTCAAGCGATCGCCGCGAAAGTCGATGGAGCGAACGGGGCTGTATCGACGGCTGCATGAACTGCTGGCGACGAGCCGGGCGCAAAATGAACCACGGCTGGCCACCTTGCGCGATGAGGCGAAGGTGCAGGCCGTGCGCCGGGCCGAGGCCGGGATCATCTATGATCGCACATGGCCCGCAGCGCTGCATCCCGAGGAGTCGATCAGTCGGTTGGCGAGCGACGTGAGCGCGGCGTTCACGGGAGCGTAGGGGCATGAGGTATCGAATCGCGCTGCAGGTGTTGCTGGTTGCATTGGTCTGCACGGCGGGCGTGCTGTGGGCGTGGACCGCGTTTCGTGCGCCTCACGGCCAGTACGAAGATTACGAAGATTCGGAGGATCGCCCGCCGCGGATCGTCGCGCTCAGCCCGGCCATCGCCGTGACGCTGCGCGATCTCGGACTTTCGCACTTGATCGTCGGCAGGCACGCCTGGGACATGGTGCTGGGCGATGATGTTCCTGTGTGCGGGGATCAGACGGGGATCGACTATGAAGCGCTGATCGCGGCCAGGCCCACGCACGTCCTCACGCAGTGGGGCACGCGAGACCTGCCCGCGCGCCTCGAAGAACTGCGCAGACAACGCGGCTGGTTCGTCCACGACCATCGACTGCTGTCGCTCAATGATGTCGCCGATACGGCCGTGGTGCTCGCCGAACAGTTCGGTGCGTGGGCGAGTGATGACGCAGCGCTTCCATCCTCGCCGGCGAATGTCCGCGAAGCGTTGGATCAGGCCTGGTTGCATCGCGATGGCGTGGCCGCGGCCGGGCGCATCTTGCTCCTTGCGAGCGTTGATCCTCCCGCGGCGCTGGGGCCGGGGTCGTGTCATCACGAGTTGCTGGTTCGGCTCGGTGGCCGACCGGCGATGGAGGCTGGACGGCCGTATGTCCCGTTGGAGATCGAAACACTGCTGAGCATGGACGCGGATGTGATTGTTGTGTTCCGCGCGCGGGCATCCGCGAGTCCCGACACGCAAGAGTGGGCCGAGATTGAGCAGGCCCTTGGCCCGCTGGCGCAACGGCCGATCCCGGCCGTGACCTCGCGGCGGGTGGTGATAATTGAGCATCCGCTGGCCCTGACGCCCGCCACATCGCTGATGGAAGTCGCGCGGCTGCTCGGGGAAGGCATTGAGGCGTTGGACGGCCGGTAATGGCGTTGAATTTGTGGTATCATGTCTTGGGCAGATCGTGCGAACCTTCGTGGGTGTGTGGCGTGATCGCTGGTTGGGCCTCGTCGTCGTCGGCGGGTACTGACGATGCGGTCGCGGAACATCGAAGGAGGTGTGCGATGACGATGACAACGATGGCGGGTGTGGGCGTCGGTGTTGTTATGACGAGCGCGATGAGCGCCTGGGCGCAGGAGCGGTGGATCATCGAGACGAGCAACGTGGTCTCGCCCACGCAACCGCTCGCGACGGTGCGGCTGTCGGTGGAGTTCAATCCCGTGGATCATGCGTTCGCAGCGTCGCTATTCACAGTGCGCGCGAGCGAGCCGGGTTGGAGCAATCCCAGACACCTGATCGGACCGCCGAATGGGCCTCCCTTGATTGTCGCCTTATATGTGCAGGGGATCACGGTCGGTCAGATTCACTTTCCACCCGTGGTCATGGCGAACACGGCCAATCCGATTGCGGCGTATGAAATCGACTGGTCAACGAACGACTTCCGGCCTCGGCTTGTGACGATTGAGACACTCACCACTCGCTTCGATGTGTATATCAGCGACACATCGCCTGCGTCCGAGAGCCGCATGGCCACGCTCATGGAGGGTCGCGGCGAGATTCGGGTCATTCCCGCGCCCGGGGCGCTGAGCGTGCTGGGCGTGCTTGGACTGACGGCCGTGCGTCGCAGGCGGTGATTCACCCCTGCTGCGAGAAGAAGTTGCCGATCGGTCCCATGGCCTCGCGAAGACGATCGTGTGCGCGGGCGCGGAGCATGTACGTCGCGCCTTCGCTGCGCCCAAGCGCGGAGGCGACTTCTTCGATCGGCTTGCCCTCAAGGTCATACATCCGCACGACCTTCTCATAATCGGCGGGGAGCGTTCGCAGCGCGGCATCGAGATGTCGCACGGCCTCTCCGCCTGCGGCGACGCGGCTGGGCGTGGGTCCGCTGGCGCTGAGCACCTCGATCAGGTCCACCATCGACTCATTGGGGGTTCGCTTGTTGTGAACCTGCTTTCGCGGGTCAGGGCGGCGGGCGGCCTCGAAAGCGCGAATGGCGTCGATGAGGTTGTTCTCGGCGAGGCGTGAGAGCCACGCCTGAAAGTTGCTCGCGGTGCCGGTCTTGAATGAGGCGAGGCGCGAACAGGCTTCGAGATAGGTCACTTGCATGACATCATCGACATCGAGGACGCTTCGCCACGTCTGGCCGATGCGTGATTCGATGCGGGCGCGGATCGGCGGTGCGCACGCTTCGAGGAGCGAAACCAGCGACTCGCGGTCGCCCGCGCGGGCCTTGGTCAGTAGGTCATCCGCGTTCGATGGCAGGGACATGGCGGTTCCTTTCACGGTGCGCCGAGCATTGTACCGGCTCCGGGGGGCGGGCAATGGACTCCTGCGACACTCGCCCATACTGTCCATGACCATGAAACGATGCATGATGTGGCTTGGGTTGTCGGTGACGCTCGCCTTGACGGGATGCGCGGCGGTGCAGAACGATCGACTCACGCTCAGCGACGTGGCGGCCGTGCGTGAGGGTGATGGCACCCAGGATGCCCCGGCCGTCGAGTGGTCCCCGAGGTCGATTGATGGCATGGATCGTTCGTCGTGGACGTTGGCGACGGTGGCGGTTCCGGCGGACGCGACGCTGCATCCGCCGGCGTATCAGCCGCATCGACAATTGGTGGATGCGACCGCGCGACAGCGCGGGGAGTTTCCGTCCGCGGAGTCCGCGTTTGAACTTCGCGAAGGTTCGGGCATGGCGCAGTTGCGCGAGGCGTTTCTGATGCCGGTGCTTGGTTTGTGGGATGCGGTGATGATTGTGCCGCGGATGTTCATCGATCATCCGTGGGACGCGGTTGGAAGCCCGGGGACGGAGTATCAGCGTTGGTCGCCGAAAGGTCCGCCGGGCGTTGAGACGGCGCCGCCTTCGGGCGACGTGGCCGATTAGCAGTGAACATGGGTTGAGGGTTGAACGCCCGGCTCACTTGCGCAAGTCGGCGATGAGCGCCTTGAGCGCCTCGCGCCGGGCGCGGATGTCGCGATAACTGATCTGTTGAATCGCGATGGATGAGGCGATCTGATCGGCCTCCTCGGCCGCTTCGAGATTGCGATCCCGCTCAGCCTTGGCCTGAAGCGCGGTCATCAGGCGATATCGCAGATCCATGCCCACGTCGTCGTTGTGGGCCTTGTGAAAGTCGGACAGAACGCGCCGGAAGATCTCCACGGCTTCATCGATCCACGAAATCGCCATGAACGCCTGGCCGAGATAATTCATTGACGCCACGCGGTTCTTCGCGTCGCGCTGTGATTCCTGAAAGAGCGCGATGGCCTGCTCGTGTTCGCCGAGTTCGAGCCGCCGCTTGCCGAGTTCGAACTTCAGCGTCAGGTCCGTTGGATATGCCTCAACCTGCGCCTGGAGTTCCTTGGCTTCCTCCTCCACGAACTTGCGGCGCTTTTCTTCGTAGGTCTTGACGGCCGATTCGTCATTCGGATTCGCCTCGGCCATCTGTCGATACTCGGCGAGTTGTCGCTTATAGCGTCTCAGGCGGATTTCGCCCGCGCGCTGGCGGAAGCGGAACTGCTTGGTCTTCTCATAGGTGTGCATGAGCACTTTGTACGCGCGGCTCTCGTCTTCCTCGCGCCCGCGTTCAAGCAGCCGCTGCGCGTAGTTCATCACCGTGGGCAGGTCTTCGGGCTTGGCGCGGAAGTCCTGCTCGGCCTTGGCGATCAGGCGGTCGATCGTCTCTTCCGTCTTGACGATGCGCTCGCCCTCCTCGATCATGCGCTGAGAGTCGAGATTGCGAACGTTCGCGCGGAACCCGCCGGACGTGCCCGTCTGGTCATATCCCCCCTGCGACATCGCGGACATCGCGGAGAGATTCCGCACTGCGGCAACAAGCGGGCCATTGCCGGGGTCGAGGCGCGTCGCATGTTCACCGGCGATCACGGCCTTGTCAAAGGCGCCGATCTGCTTGAACGCCTCCATGAGTTTGACGTAGAGGTCTTTTCGCGGCTTTTTCTCGCGCCCGACGATCGCCATCGCGCGGTCGCCCAGCCAGTAGCCCGGCTCAGGCAGATTCGCCTTTGCCGCGGACTCCGCGGCGCGAACCGCGAAGAACGGATCGTCAGGCTTCATCGCCCAGGCCAGGAGCGCGGCGAGGTATCGCTCGACAGGACCGCGCCCGCCGAACTCCTTTTGCGTTTCCTTGCTCAGGCCCTTCTTGCCCGCCTTGCTGGAAAGGAATGCGTGCGCCGACTGAAAGAACGCCTCCAGCGCCGGCATGTTGTGTGGATCAAGACGAAGGCCCCGAAGCCACAGTTGCAACGCGAACTCGTAGTTCGTCGAGTCCTGCGCCGCTTTGGCGTGAAGAAAGAACTTCGAGGCCTTCTCGGGCGAGAACTCTGGCTGCTCGGCCGTGGTGGAAGGCTTCTCGGGAGGCTTCGTGCCGTTCCCGTCGCCGTTCTTTGTCTCGGAGGCGACGGCCGCATCTTCCGGAGGTTGCGTCTTTTTCTTAGCGAACAGCGCCAAGGCGGGATCCTCTGGTGGCGATCGCGGGAAATCCTCGGCCGTGGTTGGGAGGATTGCTCGGAGGCATTGTACACGAGTCATCGGCGATGCGGAGGCCGTGATCCGGGGAACTTGCAGAATCGCCTATCATCGGGCCATGTCGATTGATCCAGCAGCCCTTCGCATCCGGAGTTTCCCGGACCCCGTGTTGCGCGGGCGTGCCGCGCCCGTGGGGGAAGTGACCGAGGAGACTCGGGCCGTGGCGGCGAGGATGATCGAACTGATGCACGAGGCCGACGGCATCGGCCTGGCCGCGCCACAGGTCGGCCTGAGTTGGCGATTGTTCGTCGTCCATGTGCCTGAGGGAGAGGGGCGATCGGCCACGGCCTCGCCGCAGACCGCGACGCCCCAGCCGATCGTCTGCATCAATCCGGAAGTCACGCCCGTCAAGTCCGAACTCGTCGGCGGATCGGAAGGGTGCCTGAGTTTGCCGGATATCACCTGTGAAGTCTTTCGCCCCGCCATCGCCCGCCTGTCGGCGCTGGACGTGACGGGCAAGCCGTTTGAGATCACGGCCGAAGGGCTGCTGGCGAGGTGCTTCCAGCACGAGTTCGATCATCTTAACGGCGTGCTCATCATCGATCGGATGACGCTCAAGTCGCAACTGGCGAACAAGGCGGTGATCCGGCGGATGGAGCAAGCCGGGGCGGGCCGACGGCCATGACGCCGATGCGCGTGGCGTACTTCGGCTCCGGGGCGTTTGGCCTGCCGACGCTCGAGATTCTGTGTGAGCGAACCGAGGTTGTGGGGATCGTTTCCCAGCCCGCGCGTCCGGCGGGACGGGGGGGGCGGGTGTCGCCGACGCCCGTTGCGGCGTGGACCACCGAGCATCGGCCGCAGACGCCGCTGCTGACGCCCGAGGATGTCAACGAGCCGCGGGTTGTGGAGCAGGTCCACGCCTGGGGGGCGGATGCGTGGGTGGTGGTGGCATTTGGACAGAAGTTAAGCGAAAGGCTGCTTGAGGGCGTATTCGCGGTGAATCTCCATGCGTCGCGCTTGCCGCGATGGCGCGGGGCATCGCCAATCCAGTCGGCGATCCTCGCGGGGGATGTGGAGACGGGCAACAGCGTCATCACGCTGGCGCAGCGAATGGACGCGGGGCTGATTCTCGCGCAATCTCGCGTCGCGATCGATCCCGCGTGGACATCGGCGGACCTGGAAGAGACGCTTGCACGCGATGGACCCGCGCTGGTGTGGGCGGTGCTCGAAGCCCACCGACGCGGCGAGGCCCAGGGCCGGCCGCAGGATCCATCGCTCGTCACACGCGCCGCGAAACTCTCACGCGCGGATGCATGGGTGAAATTTGATGACACGGCCGGAGCCTGTCGCCGCCGGATTCACGGGCTGAACCCGTGGCCTGGGGTCAGCGTGACGCTCAACGGTGAGTCGATCAAACTGCTGCGAGCGGGCGTGGTGGAAAGGGCCAGGGCCGATACGGAAGAAGTGGGAATAGGAGGCGTTGTGGACGCCGCGGCGGGAACGGTGCGATGCGGGGGGGGGACGGCCCTGCGGATTCTTGAGGTTCAGCCTGCGGGCGGGAGGAAGATGTCGTGGGCGGAGTTCGCGCGAGGTCGAAGCATCAATCGCGGCGATCGCATGGCGTGATCAAGACGCTGTGGGATCTCGTGCGATCGGCCGCGGGGGCGGACCGCGAGGATGCGTCCGCGGCGCGACCGAGTCGCGGCACGCCTCGAACGAAGCCGTCGATCGCTGCGCCGCGAACGCAAACCGCGCCGCGCGGCGCGGGCCGTGCCTCCATGCAGGATCGCTATGACGCGATGTCGCGCGAGATGCTCGCAAAGCACGGCGTACAAGTTCGCAAGTGGCGCACCGCCATGACCGGCGTCGCATGGGAAGCCATGGACAGGTCCGGCGTCAGACGCAAGTGGATCGAGGCGCCGCGGCCCAAGGGTCCGATGTCCGCAGCGGTGTTTCTGCATGAAATCGGCCATCACGCGATCGGGCTTGGGGCATATCGTCCGCGATGTCTGGAGGAGTATCACGCGTGGGCGTTCGCCATCGCCGAGATGGAACAGCGCGGACTGAACGTGACGGAAGGCGTGCGTCGGCGCATGCACGCATCGCTGCATTACGCGATTGCGAAAGCGGGACGGCGAGGATTGAAGCGCATTCCGCCCGAGTTGGAGCCATTCGCCGCGCCGCCGGCGAAGCGGCGGCGCACG
>CAZTPJ010000015.1:50034-58973 GCA_964614515.1 uncultured Phycisphaeraceae bacterium
GGTCGTATTGATGCCAATCCCCCCGGTGTGGGCCCATTTCGCCGCGCCGCGGGCTACGGGGGGGCGCACGGCGGCGAGCAGGACGTGATGACGATCGGGGATCAGCCTCCCTCAGAATGCGGTGGCATGGGCGTCCGAGCCTGTGCTTGTTGGAACCGGTCAACGGGCGTGAAGTTCAAGTGCCTCGATCGCTTGCGCGATCGGCTCTTTAGCGGGCCACGTCAAGAAACTCAGCCATGTTGAGCGAGCGGCGAAGGTCGTCGGCCATTCGCTCGATGTCCTGACGTTCTTCATCGGTGCGTGCGCTTTGCAGCAGTTGGTCGAAGATGTCGAGGCCGCGCACGTCGCCGAGATTGAGGATCGCGCGTCGCGCTTCGCGGGCGGTTCGCGCTTCGCGATCGGTCGCGAGGTTCGCGAGCGAATCAAAGACGGCGGCCGTGTCGTGATGGGCCAGGCTGGTCATCGCGCGGATCGCCACGGGCCGCGTGCGATTCAGATTGCCCGGGCTGGCCAGACGCATTGCGACATCAAGACCCTCGCGATAATCCAGCAGGCTCAGGGCATCGAGCGCGGCCTGTCTCATGCGATCATGCTGTGAATCCGTCTCGGCCGCGCGGAGGATCACCGGCAGCCACTCAATCCGCCGAATCCCGCCCAGTGCGCGAACCGACGCGGAACGCACAAGCAGGCTCTCATCGCTCTCCGCACGCCCCGCCAGCCACGGGGCCATGCGATCCGCGACATTGCCATCGAGTACGGCCAGGTGGCCAATGGCCTGCACGATCGCCTCGCGCACGAACGGATCATTGATCGTTGTCCGCGCGATGGACATCAGGCGAATGCCGTCTCCCGCGTCGCGCAGCGAACGCACGCCCGCGATGCGAACTGCCTTGTGGACAGAACCATCGCGAATCATGCGTTCCAGGGCCGTCGCGGCGGTGGCGGATGGATTCTCCGCCAGCGCCCGCGCGGCTTGCACGCGAGATGCCAATGTCGGCCCGCGCGACAACTGCGAGAGCCAGCGAGACTCGGGCTGACGGACTGTGATTTCGGCGAGGACATCGAGGTTGGGATTGACGGCCACGATTTGCGGCGCATCGCCCAGGGGCAGCGTGGCGGTGGTTTCCTTCGCATCGACGTGGATGATCGCCTCGCGCGGCGATGATGATCCCTGCGTGAGAATCCACACGGGCAGGTCAAACGCGAACGCGGGATTGAAGCCGTCGATGGTCTGATTCTGCACGATGCGCAGCGTCAGGTCGCCGCTGTCCACGTCGTACCGCGTGTCGATCGTCAGGCGAGGGATGCCGGGGCGATAGCACCACTGATCGAAGAACTGCGTGAGCGACTCGCCGGAGACGGCCTCAAGCGCCTTGCGAAGGTCAGCGGTTTCGACGAGGCCCGTTGCCTTGTGCCGCTGGAGATAGACGCGGAGGCCCTCGAAGAACACGCCGTCGCCGAGTTTGCGTCGAAGCATGTGCAGCACGCTCGCGCCTTTGGGATATGGGTTGGAGGCTTTGCCGAAGACATCCCACGGCCGGTCATACTCCTTGCTGACAAGCGCGGGCTGGAACGGCGCGTGGCCCCGGTCGGCGCCGATGACGGCGTCGAAGTTTCCGATCATCGCGTTCTGATATCCGTCAATGCCGTCGCGCTCTTCGAACCAGAGTTCCGTGAAGTACGTCGCAAAGCCCTCGTTGAGCCAGATGTGTTCCCAGGATTTGCAGGTGATCAGATCGCCGTACCACTGGTGGATGAGTTCGTGGGCGATGAGTCCTTCGAGCGAGTGATCAAGCAGCGCGTCTGGCGAAAAAATGGCCGTGTCGAACATCGTGGTGGCGGTTGTGTTTTCCATTCCGCCTGCGCCGAAGTTCCAGACGACGAGTTGGGCGTATCGATCCCACGGATACGGCTCGCCGGTGAGCCGCACAAAGAGGTCCATCATGCGGGGGGTGTTGCCGTAAGTTCCGTGGACATTCGGCCCCTGGCCCGGGGGGACATAGACGGGCATGGGCAGCGCGGGCGTGCCAAGATCGACGATGTCAAACTTGCCGATGACGAGCGTCACGAGGTAGAACGGATGCGGCTTGTCCTGGAGCCAGTGGAAGACTTCCATCGAGTCCGACATCGTTCGTGAGACGAGACGCCCGTTGGAACTCACTTCGTATCCCTGCGGCACGGTGACGACGATCTCGGTGGTGGCGCGTTCGTTGGGAAAGTCGTGACACGGGAACCAGAAGGAGTTGGTCTGCGGCTGGCCCTGTGTGTGGATTTGAGCCGGGCGGCCGGGCCACTCGGGCGACTCCGGCGTCCAGAAGAGGCCGTCCGGAGGATCATTGATTTCATAGTGAATCACGAGGTCACGTCGTTCGCCGACGGGCAGGGGGGGGTCAAAAGTGAGCGAGAGCACGCGTCCATCGTGGTTGAAGTCGGTGCGATGTCCCGCGACGCGGGCGGATTCGATGTTGAGGAGTCGGGCGTTGAGCGTGAAGTGGTCGAGCGGGCGCGCGATCGGGGCAATGGTGAGCGTTTGGCGCACGAGCGCTCGCGGATCGTTCATGTCGGGGATGCCGATGTCCAGACGCATGTGGATGTGATCGACATGGCGACTTGGCGGATAGTTTCGCAGGTCACGTCCGGTGACTTCATCAAAATGCAAGGCCCGCCCGGGATCAAAGCCGGCGCGCTGCGCGGCATACATCCGATGCGCGAGGCAGCCGCACTCCCAGGCGTCGCCAATGACGCCGCGGCGCTCTTCGCCGCCGGCAACGACGATATGGCCGCCCATGATGACCAGAACCAGGATCGCGATTCGTCTAAGCATGGAGGAAACTCCGTGAAAATCAGCGAGAGGTCAGCCCGGCGTGTCGCGTGTCGCGGGATTCGATGTCGGCCAGCGCCGCTTCGGCCGTGAGGCGAAGGGGATCATCCGGTGATTCAACGTGCGTGGCGCGAACAAGCGCGGCGATGGCGGCGGGATCATCAAAGGCCGCGAGGTGCTCGGCCGCCTGCACCTGCGCAAGATATGTCGGGCCGTCGTTCATCTGCCGCAGCCACATGGCCAGCGACTTTTCAACGCGGCATGGCGCGCCGGAGGCGAAGTAGGGATCAACGACGACATCAGTCGGCGCTGATTCCAGCGGGAACGTCGCTTCGGCGATGCGCTGGTCGGTGTGCATGTAGAGATACCGGCCGTCGCCTTCGCCGACGGTGATATAGAGCGGGACTTCCATCGCGAAGGCCGGATTGTCGGCGTTGATGGTCTGGGTCTGTTCCGCGCGGACGATGAGGCTTGAGGATTCAGAATCCCATCGCACATTGACATTGAGCCGCGGCAGGCCGGGGCGATGACACCACTGCTCGAAGAATCGTTCGAGGCTCTCGCCGGAGACTTCTTCAAGGCAGATGCGAAAGTCGTCGGTCTCGGCCTGGGTGAACTTGAAGCGGTCGATGAAGAGTTGCGTGCCCTTGAAGAAGGTCTCATCGCTGAGCCTCATTCGGAGCAGGTGCAGCACGAACGCGCCCTTGGAGTAGACATCGTTGGACTTGAAGAAGTTCTGGTCGGGATGGCCGTAGTGCCGACTCACCATGGCCGGCGAGAGTGGCGCGGTGGTTGTGTTTCGTGCGCGTTGCTGGGCGAAGAACCGCGCGATGACGCGTTGATACTCCCGCGCGGCCTGACCCTCATCCGCGGACGCTTCGGACCACAGCGCCTCGCCGAACGACGCCCAGCCTTCGCCAATCCAGAGGTGTTCCCATCCCTTATACCCGACGAGGTCGCCGAGCCATTGGTGAACGAGTTCGTGGGCGATGATGGGTTCGGTGGCGTCACGGCCCATCATGGCGAACGCCGCCTGAAACGTCGACGCCGACGTGTTTTCCATCGCGCCAGCGCGGAAGTTGCGAACCAGCAACTGGTCGTACTTGTCCCAGGGATACGGCTCGTCGAACAGTTCTTCAAAGTGGGCGACCATATCGGCGGTGCGGCCAAAGGTCTGCGCCACGCGGGAACCGGCGCCGTGGGGGGCATAGACCTCCATCGGCAATCCCGGCCGTGCCGACTCCGGTCCCCCGACATCCACAATCTCAAACTTGCCTACGACCAGCGTCACCAGATAGGCGGGGTGCGATTTGTCCTGCATCCAATGCCATCGTGTGCGGCCTTCGGCAACCGCCTCGCGCGACACAAGTCGTCCGTTGGCACATGCGTCGAAGTCGTCTTCAACGGTGAGGATGATCTCGGTGGTGAGTCGATCGTTGGGATAGTCGTGGCAGGGGAACCACATGCGATTGTTTTCGGGCTGACCTTGCGCGTGGATCTGTGGCGAGGCATCGGTCAGGTTTGCGCCGCGGTCACGGCCGGGGCTCCACGTCAGGCCAATGCCGCGGTGTGAGAAGAAATCAAGGTCATAGGTAATCGTCACGCCGACCTGCTGCCCGGGGGCGACCGGCTGCGGGAAATGGATCAAGAGCGCCGGGCCGTCATGCGTGAAGGCGGCGGGCCGGTCGTTCGCCAGCACGCCGCGGATGGTCATGCCCAGCGCGTTGAGTTTCATCATGCCGCGAGGCGAGCCGACGGCCAAGGCCGTGATGTGCTGCCGACCTGACAACTGCGGGCGCGACATCGTCGGAATGTCGAGTTCAAGCCGCATGTGGAGGTGATCGAAGTGAACGTCCGGGGGATAGTTCGCCAGGTCGCGCCCCGTTTCGGCGTCGATTCGCGGATCGGCCTGCGCCAATGCCAGCGAGTGGCCGACAAGGGCCAGGAGGAGAGCGGCGAAGTGTACGGCCATGGATTGGGGGCGATCCCGCATGGTTCTGGCTCCGTGCGCCGGCCGAAGTCCCGGCGAAAGTGACCGCCAAAGCGTAACCGCGCCGATGCTGGCGCACCACCGGTGTCGGCGGCAGGGCAACCGCAAAGTCTGATTGGATCCGGTGGGGCGGGCGTCCCGCCCGCCTTTCCTGCGCGGCCGATGCGCGATGCACCATCCAGCAGTGCAGGCGTGAACGATCTTGCGGTTGCCTTGGGCGGCGGTTGGAATTCGCCCGCGATCCGGAAAGTACCGAGCAGGGGTGTTACGATGTCTCATGCCCACCGCCGAACCATGGACGATTCGCACCCGGGCGCTCAAGCGTTCGGCCAAGCCCACGGCCACGGGCGAGGCGCCGCCGTCGGCGATGACGCTCCTCTCCGCCGCCGCCGATGTCAGCCAGGAAACCGAGATGTACCTGCCCGTGCCCGATGGGTATCGAACGGGTCGCCACAAGTACGTTGTGGTGCTGGGGACGGTGATGTCGGGGCTGGGCAAGGGGATCTTCGCGTCGAGCATGGCCAAGATGCTGCGCGACAAGGGACTGGTCGTCGCGCCCATCAAGATGGAAGGCTATCTGAACATCGACTCGGGCACGTTGAATCCCTATCGCCACGGCGAAGTCTTTGTGCTCGATGATGGGACCGAGTGCGACATGGACCTGGGGACGTATGAGCGCATGCTCGACCAGAACCTGACGCGCCGCAACTTCACGACCTCCGGGCAGATCTACGCGGACATTCTGGAGCGTGAGCGCCTTGGCTCGTTTCTCGGGCGCGACGTGCAGATGATCCCGCATGTGACGGGCGCGGTCAAGACGAAACTTCGCGAACTGGCGATGACCGGCGACGGCAAGAAGCCCGCGGATGTTGTGATGGTGGAGGTCGGCGGGACCGTCGGCGACTATGAGAATGCGTTTTACATCGAGGCGATGCGCGAACTGGCGTTTGAGGAGGGGCCGGATTCGGTCTGCTTCGTCGCCCTGACGTACATCATCGAACCCAAAACCCTCGGCGAGCAGAAGAGCAAGGCCGCCCAACTCGGCATCAAGCGAATGATGGAAGCCGGCATCCAACCGCACATCATCGCGTGCCGGGCGAGCAATCCTGTTTCGACCACGGCGATGCAGAAGATCGCGATGTTCTCCAACGTGCCGCTCAAGCGGGTCTTTTCGCTCCACGATCGCGCGAGCATCTACTCGCTTCCCGAGGAGATGCGCCAGGAGGGCCTCGACCGCGAGATTCTGTCGATCCTCGATCTGCACCATCGCGTCGATGCGCGACACGAAGACCGGGCGCGCGAAAAATGGGGTGGGTTTGTGCGGCGGCTGACGTCGCCACGGCGGCGCGAAGTGACCATCGGCATCACCGGCAAGTATGCGGGCCTGCGCGATGCCTACGCCTCGATTGACAAGGCGCTCGAACACTGCGCCGCGTGGCTCGCCTGCGACATTCATACGAATTGGATCGATACGACGGAGATCAACGACGCGAACGTGGCCAAGCATCTCGCGGCCGTGGACGCCGTGATCGTGCCCGGCGGGTTTGGCTCGCGCGGCGTTGAGGGCAAGATCGCGTGCGTGAGGCATTGCCGTGAGGGCGGCGTGCCGTATCTGGGCATTTGTCTTGGGTTGCAGGTGGCGGTGATCGAGTTCGCCAGAAACGTGGTCGGCCTCGCGAACGCGGGATCGACGGAGTTTGATCCGCGATGTCCTGATCCGGTCATCAGCGAACTGCCCGAGCAGAAGCAGATCGAGGGCCTCGGCGGATCCATGAGGCTCGGCGCGCAGGATGTCATCATCACCCCCGGAACGCTCGCGCACTTCCTCTTCGCGTCGCGCACGGCCGCCGACGCCCGCGGCCAGTTCACCATTCGCGAGCGATTCCGCCATCGCTATGAAGTTGATCCCGCCTACATCGATCGGCTCACCAAGGCCGGGTTGATCTTCTCCGGCCGACATCCAGCGCACCCGATCATGCAGATCATCGAGTTGCCTGCACGTCCGTCTTCGGGCGAGGCATCGACCGACGAGGCGGCAGGCTCGCCGCGCGTGACGAGTCCGTACTTCATCGCGGCGCAGTTTCACCCTGAACTGACCAGCCGCCCGCTGAGTCCTCAGCCGATGTTCATGGGCCTTGTCGCGTCGGCGATCTGTCGGCGACAGGCGATGTCGGCGACGGTCGAGCCGGCCGTGGACTGGCGGAATGACCCGGATATCACGCGCTGGATTCGCGGCGCGAAGCAGAACTTTCAACCTGCGTGAGCATCACGCGGGGTCGATGCGCGTGAGCGTCACGGGCGGTTGATCGGTGGCGTCGCGCCAGCCGCGCTCGCACACCGCGGGCAGATCCGTCCGTGCGAATCGCGCATGGCCCGGGGCGTTGGTCGGCCGGGCCGGAGCACGCGAAGGATGCCACAGGTGCAGCGCGAGGATGTCCGAGACTGCGATGCGCACGTCGATCCGCGGACGATGCGAATAGAGCCGCCGTGTCAGATCGTCATCGTCATAGCCGTAGCCGATGTACTGCTCGTCATACCCGTTGATCGCGCGAAGCGAGGCGACGCAGACCGCATGGTGGCCACCGAGAATTTTGGGCTTGTGGCTCTTAAGCAGCCCGAGGCGATGCAGACCGATCCGCCGCGCCGTGAGCTGTCGTCGATACCGCGCCTCGCGCTGCCGCAGCGCGGCCATCTGCTCCGGCGTGGCGATGCTGGCGACGTCGATACTCGCGCTGGCCGCGAGACCCGCCGTCTGCGCCTCATCGAGATTGATGCGATAGGGAATCACAAGTTCCGCGTTGGCGCGAGCGAGCGCTTCGTACCGAGCGATGGCATCCGCCGCGAGCAGCGTGTCCGCGTCGAGCATCACGATCAGGTCGCGATCATCAACCGCCGTACACGAATCCAACGCGCGAAGGCCGTTGTTGCGAACCTGATTCAGTCGCGCTTCGCCCGTGTGCGGGCGGCAGACATGCCAGAGCGGCACGCCGTGGCGCCCGCCGATCGACGGCCAGACGCGGGCGATGAGTTCACCGATGGCGGGAGCGTCGGTATCACACGTCAGCACGACCGTGGCCGGGGGTACGGACTGACGGCCGATGGCCCGGAGTGTTGCCTCCAGATGCCGTGTCGTATGGGTACACAGAACCAGGTGAACTCGTGGGTTCATGGCGTGGGGGTGAGTGTAGCGACGGGTCATCTCGAACCAACCGGAATCCGTGGCGAACCAAGAACACTGGCGGGCGAGCCGCCGGGCGAACACTGGCGGGCGAGCCGCCAGTGGCACAGGGCGTCTGACCGAACGGGTTATGCGGGGGTTGAGTCCGCGTGGACCGGCGGAATCTGGGGCCAGCGGCGGATGGGGTGGCGTCGGCGCGACGATGAAGAGACCCGACGCGGCGGGATGGCCGCGCGGTGTTTGCGGACCTGGCTCTTTGACTGACGAGGGAAGCGGGCGTGGGCTCATCCGGACTGTTTTCGGACACGACGGCCACACGCTCGCCGCCGGCGAGCGTCGCAGGTCGTCCTCCGCAGCGCGAGCCGGAGCCTGAACCGCTGATGCCCTCAGGGAAGTCGCATGTGTTCGACGCGGACATTGACATGTGTGAGGTTGACGATCGCGATCGCCCCGGCCCGACGTGGACGGCCAAAGCCAAGCAGATCAGCCGATCCGGCATCGTCATTCGCTCTCGCCGCATGTGCTATGTCGGCGCGGTCGTGCTCGTCGCCATTCACCTCATCGACGCAGAGCCGGTGATCCTGCACGGCAAGGTCCGGCAGTGCGACTATGACGGCGACGGCCTGTACCGTCTCGATGTCGATCTGCTGCCCATGCCGGATAAGCCGACGCTCAAGTCGTGGATGGCCGAGTGACCTTCAAATCGAAGCACGCTTGACCTTGCGAGGCAGGCCCCTGACCCTTAGGGGCGCATGCGCATCGTCCGGACGCAATCAGAGATCGACTCGCTGGCCGCCGAGGTGGGCGAGTTCGTACTCGTGCCCACGATGGGTGCGCTGCACGAGGGCCATGCCGCGCTGATACGCCTCGGCGCAGCCCGCGCGCGGGCGATGTCTGCGGCGCAGTCCGACGCCCCCCCCGCAAGCATCGTGAGCATCTTCGTCAACCCG
>CAZTPJ010000016.1:0-58919 GCA_964614515.1 uncultured Phycisphaeraceae bacterium
GCCTCGGCCATCAGCGCCACCGGGTCAGGCTGCGCCCACACCGCCGTCGCCATTGAAACGATTACGCCCGCATAGACATGCCTGAACATCGCTAAGTCCTCCGAACTTCAAGGCCGCCCAATGAGCATACACACGAAAATGCCGTCAGTTTCACCATCGGCCGCGTGGTCAGCCCGCGTCAATTGCCGACGGCCTCGCGGATACGGCCGAGTCGTCGGTTCCACGGTGGTCCGCCCAGCGCGGCATCCACCGATTCGAGTTGCGTGAGTCGCGTTCGGATGGCCGTGCGCTGGCGCGGCGAATCGTCCTGTTCCAGCAGCGTTTCGAGCATGAGCGTCCAGGCGTGCCAGTAACGATCCGGGCGGGCCTGGCCGTCGGCCGTGGGGGAGTCCGAACCTGTGGCGACATCGCGGAGAAGCGCGAAGGCCTGATCCGACTTGTCAGCGAGCAGCAGAGCGCGCGCCATGCCGAGCGAGAGTTCGAGGGCTTCGGCGGAAGCGGGCTCGGCCGTGGCGATGAGTCGGCGATAGGTCGCTTCCGCGCCGGGCACTTTGGCTTCGACCATGGCGTCGGCGAGGCCGCGCGAAATCGCGGGGAGCGGCTCTTGCAGCGAGCGCTCGGCCCAGTCATTGGCCGTGCGTGCCAGCGGCAGCCATTGATCCGTGCTGAAACGTGCCAGCGCGTCGGCGTCCTCCTGCTTGCGCAACTCGGCCGCGTGTGTCGAGGCCTGCGCGAGCGCGGCGACGGCGATCTCGCGAAACCTGGCGTTCGCCAGTTCGCGAATGGGCGACTCGGGATCCACGGCATCAAAGTCCTGCAAGGCCGCGAACGTGTGCGTGATGGTCGTCGCACGGGCGGCGCGATAGTCGCCGCGCTGAAACCGCCAATAGTCCAGTTCACCCAGCGCTGTCGAGTTCGCGAGGCCGACATCGAGCCACTGCCCGAACCGCTTGAAGTCCGCATCATCGGTATCAGCGCGGGTGGTCAGCGTCTTGGCGATGATGAGGCAGGATTCGAGATGGCCCGTCGCGTCGGGGAACTCGCGGTGCATCTCCAGGCCGAGCGTGATCGCGTCGATGGAGAGTTGCTTGCTTCTCGCCGCTTCGGCCTCGATCATCAACAGCCGCAGCCGCGCCCGCATCGCGTCGAGGCGGTCATGTCCGTCGAACCGCGCCGCGGCCGTCGCGAGAACCGAGGCCGCGGCAAGTCGTTCTGATTGACGCTCCAAGAATCGTGCGCGCGCGAGCACAGCCAACAGTGGCGTGCCATCAAGTTCCGTCAGTTCAGACGCCCGCCATGACAACTTTTCGATCGCCCATGCGCGTGCGATCTCGGGCGAATCCATCCAGTCTGTCAACGTTTCAAGGGCCTTGACCGCCGCTGTGAAACGCTCAACGGGTGAGTTAACGCGCGGCATGTCGAGGTACGCCCTTGCCACGGCCTCAACGAGCAAGGAATTGCTCGCGAACCGCTGATCCTTGGGAAGTTCGCGAGACAACACAAAGAGCGACCGAACGCTGGCTTCAATGTCGGCCCACGTCGCGCCACCATGGATGTTGACTCGCAGCAGCGCGGCCTGCGCTTCAGCGTGGGTCTGAGGCAAGAATTCTGCGTCGCCTGAGAGCAGCTCAGTAAGATCCTGTCGCACGAACGCATGGCTCGTCGGGCCCGTGCTCACCATCACACGAAGCGCGGAGGTTACGCGGCGAGCAGACTCGGCCGTGCCGGGAGCAAGCGACCTGGTTCTCCAACGTCGCATCGGTTGGGGCTTACCTGTTGGAACACTCGCGCCAATGATCAACTCGGCCCTTTCTCCAAGGAGATTGACCCGAAGCGCGAGGGTGGAAGAATTGGCCTCCTCATCATCAAGAAGGTGATCGCATACTCGAAAAATGAGATCCCGTGCGGTGGTCGCTGTCGCCGCGGCGCGACTTCGCTGTGCATCGCTGGGCAAGCCGACGATTACGATCGAGTCCGTCCCGTCCAGGGCGAGGCGCTGAAGGTGAAGCGCCGCCGCTTCGGTCGCCCAGGTCGGCCATCGCGGATCATCGGTTGTCGCAAGCGTCCCGTAGATCGAGATCGCCTCATCCATCAACCTGCCGCGCTCGCCGATCGGCAAGGATGGCGCTTGGAGTCGAATCGTAATCTCGCCGACCCGGTCGATCTTTCTCTCGGTTGGTCCCTCGGGCTGGAGGATCGCCAAGGCGACAGCGATGATGATCGTTGGCAGCACCATGGAGCAAGGGTAGCGACCGCCATACACGAACGCGTGGGTGGTTCGCCACGCCCTTTCCCGGCTGATCGGGCCATCCGATGATGGCTGGCTTGATAAAGGCCGCGCTCGGATTCGAACCGAGGATGGGTTTCCCCAACGGATTTGCAATCCGCCCCATTAGACCACTCTGGCACGCGGCCGATCCAAGACGGTAAGGGTGCTCGTTCTCGCGGTCAACCGGGCCGCGGGCCGATACCATTGACGCCACCGGACCCACGAACGGCCTCCCATGTCGCACTTCAACACACACCAACGACCTTGGCTTTTCCCCAAACCGCGCCATGCTTTCGTGGCCGGCCTGGGCATGATGGCCGCATTCGCGGACGTGGGACACGCGCGGCAGGACCAGCCCCCAGCGCAAGGCCCGCCACCGCAGTCCGAACCTGCCGACCGACCCGAACAGGAAGTGATTGACGGCCTGCGAAGTCGGCCGTCGGAATCGCAACCCGTATCCGCCAAT
Source organism: uncultured Phycisphaeraceae bacterium (assembly GCA_964614515.1). Classification (GTDB taxonomy): domain Bacteria; phylum Planctomycetota; class Phycisphaerae; order Phycisphaerales; family UBA1924; genus CAZTPJ01. The sequence continues at coordinate 2,736 of CAZTPJ010000016.1, forward strand.
CCAGGCGAGGGCGCGAGCGGCACGATGACCGTGCCCGGGCTTGAGGCGAGGAACTATCGCGTTGCGATGCCTTCGCTCCTTCCCGAAGGCACGTTTCTGACGCCCCGGCGAGCGACCATGCTTCGGGCGGGCAACGGCGAGTGGTTCGTCGTCTTCCATGCTCCAGAGGCCGGACGCCCGCTGCCTCCGATGGCCCTGTTGCCCTCACCGGTGCTGGAAGAACTCGAAGCGGCGATCAGCGCGGAGGCTTCCGGCCGTCTCGTCGTGCGCATCGCGGGGCAGGTCTTTGTGTATCACCGCCGTAACGTGTTGCTTCCCCAGGCGTGGTCACTCGCGCCCGAAGCCCGGCTATCGGAAGGCGACGCCTCACCTGATCCCGTGAACAACGTCGCCGCCAATGGCAATGCGCCCTCCAATGGGCGTGAGCCTGCCGACGATCCGAGCGTTGAGGAACTCATTGCCGAACTTCAGGCCGCGACCGATGCGCCCCGCGCCCTGGACCATCAGTCCCTGGCGCGTCCGACCAGCGGCGAGACGCCCGAAGGCGAAGGCACGGCCGCGCCGGCTGCGCGTTCGCCGGCGTTTCTGATCCGTCGCAAGGCGCGTGTGGTGCGAGTGGGGGGGGCGTGGAGCGCGGTGTTTGAGGCGGGCGCGGGTGACCACGCGATGGATGAGGCCCCGATGGTGCTGATGCCGGGGCAGAATCTGATGCGCATCGAGGGCCTGGCGTCGGCCCGCGGCGATGCGATCGCATTTGAACTCAGCGGCCAGATCGTGCGATATCGAGGAAGGCGACTGTTGGTGCCGACGTTCCACCGCGCGCTCCAGCCGAGCGAGATCGGCCCGCGCCCGTAGCGAATCTACTCAAGTTGCCGCGGGGATGTGGACGCGACGAGTCGGATCGTGGGCGCATCGATGTCCAGGGCGAGCCGCGCGGCATCGCCGTCGTTGGGCATGATGGTCATGTCCACGGTGGCTCGTGCGAGTCGCGGACCGATGGCATATTCAAGGGTAAACGTCGCATCGCGGAGGCCTCGAAGCAGCGGCCGTTCTTCCCGCGTGATCGTGCCGCCGACATCGTTCTCGAGGACGAGTTGGAGCATCAGCGAGCCATCCTGCGAGTTGGGGTCGGGGATGGCTTCAAGGCGTGTGATCTGGCGGAAGTTGTTCGCGGGGTCATCGATCGAGATGAACTCGATGAAGTTCGAGACGATGGGATTGAGTTGGGGATCGAGGACATCGGTGGGGAAGGGCGCAAAGTCCTGTCCTGTTCGAATCATTGTCATAATGCGATGCATGACAATTCGCGAGACGACGTGCGTGGAGGCCGAGTCGGTCGTCACCTTGTACGACCGAAACGACGCATCGAGCGCCGCCAGCGACGCCGTGAGCAGCAGCGCTGAGATGGCCAGGGCCACGAGCATCTCGATCAGGCTGAACCCACGACGCCCACAGAGGAATTTAACGCGGAGATGCGAAGGGGACGATGGTCGTGAAGAAGAGGGTTGGGTCGTGGGGGTGGTGGGGGTGGTGGGGGTCATGGCCGGCCCTCCTTGTACGTGCCCAACTGCGGCGAGAGTTGCAGGGGCAGCATGATCCCGTCGGGCATGCCCATGTTGGGATTGAAGCGAAGTTCGATTCGCCCGTAGCCGTGGAAGGGCACGGCGGTGGCGCCGTTGGCGAGTTGCTCGGGGGTGGGCTGTTGATCTGGCGGGAGGTCGGGCAGGCCATCGCCATTGAGATCCCAACCGACGATCTTGACATCGTTGTGCATGGGGAGCGTGCGAGGGTCGAGCGATTCATCATCGCCGTCGTCGGGTCCGAAGTATCCGATGGTGGCGTTGAAGAGCGAGGGATTGCCGACGGGCTGGCCGAGGATGTCGCGCATAGGTCCCTGGCCACGGATCGGTTCATAGGTGAGGATCAGGGCGCCGTCGATGTCGGCGTTGCCTCGGACATCGAGGATGCCGGCGATCACCGCGCCCTGGAGCCGCACATCCTGCTCGGGCGGTGAGTTGAACGAACCGATGTCGACGGAGTAGTTCGGCAGCATCATGGAACTGGTGGCGATGGCCGCGAGGTCTTCGCTGTCGGGCGTGTATCGCGGGTCGAGGCGCAGGAGTTCATCCGGATGCTCGGAGGCGAACTTGGTGGCGCCGGTGAACTGGAGTTTGTTTCGGCTGTGGGTGTACTCGTTGGCGGTGTCGCTGATGATCGAGCCAATGAAGAGGCAGTCGTGGAAGCGCACGTTGTTGGAGAACAGTTTGGTATCAACGACGCGTTTCCCATCGATGACGAGAGGGCTGGGCAACTGGTCCCAGTTTGCGGGCCGTCCTCCCTTGGGGAAGTCGGCGCGATCCAGGGCCATGTTCATCATGTCCGTGGGGATGAAGAAACCTTGATTCGGCGGCAGCGCTGACGCTGGCAGAATGTCGTCGGGATACTGCGCCGCGTCGGTGAACGGCACGCGCGGGACCACGGGCACGGGGCGTTCGCCCGGCGCGGTGACTTGCAGCCGGCCGTAACTGCCCCAGTTCAGGTGTGTGTTGTCCGAGTGCGTACGAACGTAGGTGACGCCGACGAAGGTGCAGTTGACGAACAAGGCGTTGGTGCCGATGGGAATCTCGATATCCTTGAAGAGCATGTTCTTGTAAACGGGTCGGTAGTACCAGTCGGAGAATGTTGGCGAGTTGAAAGGCATGCGTTCGAAGTGCGCGCTGGCGTAATTGTCAGGCAGGCCATCGCCGTCCACGTCCGGATCCAGGCGATAGAACTGCGGCGCCGTCGGATTCGAGCCCGTCTCGACATAGGTTGCCAGTTGCGACTCGCTGATGCCCAGTTGCTGTGCGACCTGCGCCGTGAAGTCTGCACCGTTCTGCGCGGCCACCTTGAGGGCCGTTTGTGAGGTCGTGAAACTTGCAGCCGTGATGACCGGCAGTTCCTCCGCGGAAGCCTGGAAGGTCACGGGATCGCGTCCCGACGCCGGTTTGATGGGACCCCGCAGATGCGGGCGAATGTCGCCCTGCTGCGCGGACCAGTTCGCCTCGCTGACGCGGAAGATGAGCGATCCATTCACTTTCGCATATTGATCGCGCCGATCAATCACGCCATCGCGATATCCGAGTACATGATCGCGAAACGCGCCGGTCCGCGGATCAACATCCAGCAGGTTCTCGCTGCCGGGATCCCATCGCCCGTTGCCATTGGTGTCGACAAAGCCGTAGATGCCATTGGCGTTGCGGTCGGGGTTCATCGAGTCGATCATGAACGCGAGGTCGTCATCGATGGGATCGCCGTTGGCATCAACGAACTCCGCCGCAAGGGCCTCGTTCGGTGTGCCGGCGCGAAGCGCGTCGGAAAGGGCCACGCGGCCGTCGTTGTTCGTGTCGAAGCGTCGGATGAAGAGGTCAAAGTCATCAACGTATCCATCGCCCGTGCGATCCTGGAAGAAATAATCCGCGACGAGATCGCCATCCGTGTCAATCGCCAGGCCCTGGCTCTCGACCGGGTGCGCGACGCGAAGCCGATTATCACCGTCAACGTCGAAGTCCGCCAGCGACTGCTCAAACCAGTCGATCTTTTCATCGAGATCCTGATCAAGACCGCGGAAGTCCGACCGTAGCACGACCGGGTGGCCGTTGTCGTGCTGCACGCCGGTGTACGCGGCCCCGAGGCTGCCTTTGATCGTCACGTTCTTGCCGATCATGATGCGGCTTGGGGACATGATGGCGTGGCTGACGCGCTTGACGATGCGAAAGTCCTGCATGATGGTGCGCGACAGCGGGATACCTTGCCGCGTGTCGTCGAAGTCGTAGCCGGTGACGATCACGCGAACATCCACGCCGTTGGCCAATGGGGCGTAGGTGATCTGGAACGCCGCGCCGTTGGGCACAGGCTCGCCAAGACCGTTCACCCGACCGATCTGTTCATCCACCGCCACGGCCGGCGTCATCACCCAGGTGTTGTCGCGATACACGCCCGGCGGCAGGCCCGTCGGCGCCAGACCGAGCGTGGGCTGCGTCACGCCGTTGACGTTGATGATGTTGCTGTCCATCGAGTGCAACTGGATCATTGCATCCGCCACGCCCGAGGGGAACGTGCCATCCTCCAGCGGCAACACACTCACCGTGCCCAGCGAGCCCAGCGACCCCGACCATAGATTCGCGCCGAAGTTCGCATCGATCGTGCCGCGATCGACGACGAATCGCGACACGCCGTGCGACAGTCGCGCTTCGGCCACGGCCAGACCCGTCTCGGCCGCGCCCATCGCGCGTAGGACGTGCAGATGCGTGTTGGCCGTGCGCATGTTGCCCTGGCTGGCGATGGCCATCGCAACGGCCAGCGAACCAAAGAGAATCAGGAACATCATCGCGAGGATCGAGGCGACGCCGCGGCGGGTAATGCGGCCACGCCGCCGCGCGCGGGGTGCACGCCGATGGGCTGATCGATCAACGCTCGCACGATTCCGTTTCATGGCTCGATCCAATCGCCTCGCACACCAAACCCCCACACTACCGCGTGCACCGCCACTCCGTGGCGGCCTCGGCGCACCTTCCGAACTACGGCACAATCCACGTCACGCGAGTCACTTCAAGCGGCTCACGCACATACGGCCCGCGATACTCAACAACCACCGTCACACGCAGCGGAAACTGATCCACATCACGTATCGGGGCGCTCATGCTCGCCTGGCCCTCGAAGTTCCGCGCGAGGATCTGACTGAAATCCACCGGATTGACCTTCTCCACGAACACGGTCTGCGACCACCCTTCGAGCGGCACAACCTCACCGTTGTTCATCAGCACCGTGCCGTCGGGCAACGTCTGCGGAATGATGTTGCCAAAGGCGTCGATCGGCCCGGGGAAGTCGCCGTCAGTGCCGAAACGCACGCCATCGAAGTCGTCCAGATCGTCATAGTCGGCCAACGCTGTTTCAAACGGTTCCGGACCCCAGCCGATGAGCACGCTGCCGCCGTTGCCATCTTCGCCGAGAAACAGGCCCGTCACAGCGTCGTGGCGCGGATAGCCGCGGGTCAGTTCGCGAATTTCGTTACCCAGCAGCGTGCCCGTGGCCGACAGGCTTGACCATGAGTTCGATCGCATGAACGCCTGGTTGGCGTCGATGATCGCGACAACACCCACGCCGATGATGATCGTCGCCAGTGCGGTTTCAATCAGCGTGAAGGCCGGCTTGCGTGGACCGCTCGCTCCGCGAGCGGTCTTTGCGATTCCTCGATGGAGCGATGGCGACCCCGCCCTCGGCGTCAGCCGCCTGCCGCGGAGCGGCAGGCCACCCAGGAACCCGCCACGCAGTGGCAGAGCACTCGGCTGCACAAGTTCGTGTTGGCTTGTCAAGATTGCGCGCATCGCCCATCCCTCCCGCGGATCGCTGGGGATCCAGTGAGACTATTCGGCCAATTCCGCGCTTCACTTGACGATCTGGCTCATCTTGAAGATCGGCAGGATGATTGCCATCGCAATGAACCCTACAACCGTACCCATCAGCACGATCATGATGGGTTCGATAAGGCTCGTCACGGCCTTGATCTGCTCCTTGAGCTGCTTCGCGTAGTACGCGGAAACCTCGTCGAGCACTTCACCGAGTTTACCGGACTCCTCACCCGCGGCGATCATCTGCACGACTGCCTTGGGCAACAGGCCGTCCTTCGCCAGGGGCGCCGTGATCTTTCGGCCTTGCTTGACGCTGGAATACACGCCGCGCCACAGCCGCTTGTACAGTCGATTGCCCGAAATGTCGCCCGTGATCGCGATCGTGTCGAGCATCGGCACGCCCGCGTTGATCAGTTGCCCCATCGTCTGGAGCGAGCGGCTGATGTACAGCGAACGGAACATGGCTTTGAACACAGGAATCGTCAACTTCAACCGATCAGCCAGAAGCCCGCCCGCTTCCGTCTTAAGCCCGATGAACAGCATCACGCCAATCCCGGCCGCGCCGCCAAGCAGATACGGCCACTGCGCCACCACAAACCGCGACAGGCCCATCAGGAACTTCGTCGCCCACGGCAGCACATCTTCCTTGCCCTCAAACACCATATAGAACCGCGGAAGCACGAACGTGAGGAGGAAGACGGTCACGGCCACGGCCATCGTGCCGATCACGCCGGGATAGATCGACGCGCCGATCACCATCTTGCGCGTCTCGATCTGCTGCGCGATGTACCCCGCGATTCGATCAAGCATCTTCGAGAACGAACCGGACATTTCCGACGCCCGGACCATGTTCACATACAGCGGCCCGAACAGTTTCGGGTGGCGGGCGATTGCTTCTGAAAACTGCTTGCCGGACTCGACGTCGGTCTTGAGCGCCGCGATGACCTTCTTGAAGCCGACGTGCTCGGTCTGTTCCGAAATGCCTTCGAGCGACGCGCGCAGGTTGATCCCCGCGCGAATCATCACCGCCAACTGCGTCGTGAAGTCAAGCACATGCTTCTGTGTCGGACGACCGGCGTTAAGTTCCTTCAGCCGCTGAAGACCCCCGGCGTTCATCGAGAATCCGCCAGCAGGACTCACGGCCAGAACATGCACACCCTGATTGCGAAGCACGGCCGCGGCGGTGTTCACGCTGTCAGCGCTGAGCACGCCGACTTGCACCTGTCCTGAGGGCGTTCGAACCTGGTAGCGGTAGTTCGGCATGGGTTACACGGATCGGCGGGGTGTCGGGCTGGTGCGGGTGCGACGCGGTGTGCAATGGAAAGGCAGTCACTTCAACGTGAACCACAGGGGGTCACGCGACGAGTTGGCGTTCGAGTTTGTCGGGGAACGCGGCCTGGGCGATGGCGTCCTCCTTCGAGATCATGCCGTTGAAATACAGTTCCGCGATCGACGCGTCGAGCGAGCACATCCCGATGGCCCGGTTGGTCTCGATCACGTTCGGAATTTCAAACGTGCGCGCTTCGCGAATCAGGTTGCGAACCGCCGGCGTACACAACAGCGTTTCCACCGCCGGAACCATGCCAGGCTTGTCGATGCGCGAGAACAATGTCTGCGACACCACGGCCTGAAGCGTGTTCGACAGCATCGAGCGGATCTGGTTCTGCTGCCCGCCCGGATACATGTCAATGATTCGTTCAACCGTCTGCGATGCGTTGATCGTGTGCAACGTTGAGAGGACCAGGTGGCCGGTTTCCGCGGCGGAAATCGCCAGCGCGGTCGTCTCGAGGTCTCGCATTTCGCCGACGAGGATGATGTCAGGGTCCTGACGCAGGGCATGTTTGAGACCCGACGAGAACGTCGGCATGTCCTGCCCGAGTTCGCGCTGCTCGATGATGCACTTGTCCGAGTTGAAGGTGTATTCAACGGGGTCTTCGAGCGTGATGATGTGCTTGCGATATCGCTCGTTCATCGCCTGAATCATGGCCGCGAGCGTCGTTGACTTGCCCGAACCCGTGTCACCCGTGACGAGCACCAGTCCGCGGGGCAGATAGGTGAGCCTCGCGATGACCTGCGGCAGATTCAGCGCGGCCAGCGGCGGCACCTTCGTCTTGATCATTCGCATCGCCAAACCGACGCTGCCGCGCTGAAGGTGCGCGTTGACGCGGTATCGCGCCAGGCCGGGGATCTCATACGAAAAGTCCGCATCCTTGTTGCGGTCGAAAATCTCGACGGCCTCTTTCGGAGCCATCTCCCGGAAGATTCCGTCGGCGGATTCCTTCGTGATCACCGGAAAGTCCATCGGCGTCATGACCTGATGCACGCGGATCACCGGCGGCTGGCCCGCAATGAGGTGGATGTCCGACGCGTCGACTTCATACGCGGCCGTCAAAATTCGCTTCAGGTCCACGGTGATCCTCCCGGTCGATGTCCGCGCCGAGCATGGGCGGGCCAAGGGCTATCGGCGCGTTGCGCACTTGGATTGACGGGGGGGATCGGGCGCTTGGCAAGGGCTGGACGTTCTGCCCCGCGCCACCGGTCCAGCCTCCCCAGCCGGTACGGACACGCGCTCGAAGTTGCGCGGACATTCCCTGACCGGCAAACTCACTCGCAGACAATCGAGGCGCAGCGCATGAAACGCGCACGGGCGAAACGCCCACGCAGCCGGGTCAGATTGGCTCAGACGTCAGCGCGATCAGGGTCGCGACGACGCGGCCTTGTCACGCGCGGCGACGGCCAACTGGTCACACCGCTCGTTCTCGGGATGTTCGTTGTGCCCGCGAACCCAATGGAACCGCACGTCATGCCGCTGCGCGAGAGCGTCGAGAGCCTCCCACAGATCCTGATTCTTCACCGGCTTCTTGTCGGCCGTGCGCCAGCCACGAGCCTTCCACGATGCCAGCCATTCACGCAGGCCCTTGAGAACATATTGCGAGTCCGAGAAGAGGTCAACCGTACTCGGCTTGGTCAGCGTCGAGAGTCCCTCAATGACGGCTTGAAGTTCCATCCGGTTATTGGTGGTCTGCGGGTCACCGCCCGAGCGTTCGAGTTCACGCCCGGTTGATGGATGGCGCAGGATGAACGCCCAGCCGCCCGGACCCGGGTTGCCGCTGCACGCACCGTCGGTGTATAACTCGACGCGCGGACGCACAGCGCCCGACGCGTCGGGTTCGCCCGATGACGCAGAACGATTCGCCGTGGTCATTGCGCTCGCGGCCGAAGCAGCAGCGATCGAGCACGGAAGCCCCACGGCGTGGCCGTGTATTCCGAGACCTGATCGCCGAAGTACTTCAGGAAGAGTTCGGCGTCCGGCATGGACTTGCCCATGTCGAGCATGGCCTTGTCGATGCCCGTAGGCTCCCAGCCCCACTCGGGATCAATTTCTTCGGCGGCGGCCTCGCGCATCCCGGCGATTGTCATGCGAAGTTGAGGCTCGAGCGCGGCCCAGGCATATCCGATGCCCGTCGCGCCCAGGCGGCTCGCGGCGGCGCGGAAATGCGCCTCATCAGACAGACGCCCGGCCTCGGGATTGCCGGCCTGTCGCATGGCATTCTCCACGGCCGGGGCGGGGCCGATGAACGCATATCCGAATCCCAGGCCGATCACGAGCGGGACGATTTCCTCGGGCGAGCGATAGATCACGTTGCCGCCAAAGTCCGTCGCCTGGAGGCCGATGGGCAACGTCTGAATCGCGTTGCCGATCACGATATCGTCCTTGACCGGCACCGCGAAGACCGTCTGCTGGCTCTCCGCAGTGAACGGTTCCTCAAAGTTGTTGACGATGTACACGTCACGCCCAAGCGCGGCGAAGACCTGCTCCATCAGCGGCGCCGCGACCTGTTCAAAGGCGGGCTTGGTCTGTGCCCGGAAGTCCTCCGGCATTGTCTCGATGATCGCACGAATCATCGGAACGACCTTCGTGAAGTCGGCGGAGATTCTCGAGACACCATCGGTGTCCCGACCGGCGAACGGCGGAGGAACGAACGGATCCCCGGTTCCCGCGAACAGGCCAAACAACCCTCGCTTCTCAGGAACGAGCAGCACCTGCGTACTCTCGATGATGCCATCGGGAGTGTCCATCGCCATCGAGAACCCCGCGGACTGCACATTGTCCAGGCCCAGGGCGCGGAACAACGCGGCCAGGTCCATCTCGCCCCCGAACATGAACATCATGCTCTCGAACATCGGTTTGAGCATCTGATCACGCACGGGCCCGAGCATCACCACGCCGGACATCTGTGCATCTCTCGGCAACTGCGCGGCCGCGGCCTGATAGTCCGCATTGTCAGCCAGGCTCTCGCGTCGCCGACCCTGCATCACATCCAGCGCATCTTCCGTCGCCCCAAGTTCCGACGACAGGACGAACACTCCGCCAAGCCGACCGAGGTAGACCGACTGAATCTGCGAGAACGGCGGCTCGGCCATCTCAAACTCGAACTCCATTTCATCGTCCCCGCCCTCATCCTCATCATCCATCAGTGCGACAATGTCGATCGTCCATACCGTTGCGTCGCCGAACTTCTCTTCCTTGACTTCGATCTCGTTCTTTTCGATCTGGGCGTCGATGAAGGTGTCCATCACCGCCGCGAAGGCGTCGGCTTTGTCGCCGTAATCCGCGCACGCGAGAAAGTTCCACTGCTGAACCTCCTCGACGGTTCGTGAAAACACCGCGACGCCGAACAAGCCCGTCGGCAGCGACAGGTCATCCATCTCAATGCCGGCCTCCTTCAGGCCCGTGCGCATCTCTTCCATCGCGTCCTTGGTGCCGGAGTCAATCATCGCTCGAATCTGCGGCTCTTCAAACAGCCGTCCGAGGCCGGATCTATCCAGGGCCTGGGTCATCGCGGCCATGTCGCGCACGCTGACGATGGCGATGGTGCCCTGTGGAGCGATGGAGGCCATGTCCGCCGGCGGCTGAGCCAGCGCGCTGAACCAAACGCCCACGACGCCGGTGATGGCGACGATTCGATGTGTCATGTTGATGATGCTCCGGTGATGGTACAAGTCTGACAACACTGCGCCCGTGCCTTATCGCGAACCGCTCGCATCGTCGAGTTGCGATGCCTTGTCAAAGCGCGTTCGCGTCGGCGGAGGATTATACACATAGCCCGAGTTCGGGTTGTCCTTGTCATACGCGAACGCGTCGCGGTTGCGGATGAAGTCGCGAAGGTATCGCGCCGGGATCGCGAAGTTCAATCCCTCGCCGAGCGGAATGCCCATGTTCGTCACGCCGATCACCTCACCCTTGAGGTTGAACAGCGGGCCGCCAGAGTTGCCGGGATTGATCTGCGTATCGGTCTGGATGTACGTCATGCCCTCAAAGTTCCGCTGCGTGGTGGAAATGACGCCGCGAGAAAGTGTGCGTTCAAGCCCGAGCGGCGCGCCGATCGCGAACACATCCTGGCCCGCCGACAGTTCCTCGGAACCCTGGATGTTCACCGTCGGGAATGGTTTGCCATCCTTGTCCGTCATCTTCAGCAGCGCAAGGTCGATGTGATCGTTGACGGCGATGATTTCGACATCTTCGATCACCCGACGGCGGAAATCGAGGTCGCCCTGCTCGTACACCGTACACTTCAATCGCGTGTCACCCTGGATCACATGCGCATTGGTGATGCAATAGCCATCGGGATGAATGATGAACCCCGATCCGAGGCCCACGGGCGTCGAGACCATGATGACCGCGCCGCCATAGGTCTGGGCGAGTTCTCGCGGCGTGCGCTCCGGCAAGTTCGTGCCCGTGCGGAAGAGTCGATCCCCGGTTTCCTCTTCGGTTGACTCGACGCGTTCGGCCCGCGTGATCGAGTCGATCCGCGTGCGCGGGATTTCGATCACCGTGTGCCCAAGATCAACCCATACGGACTGCGATGTCTCCTTGAGAATCGGCGCCGCCACGCTGCGCCCATCCTGAAGTCGTATGACATCGACAGACGCATCAGTCGGTTGAAACCGAGCCGGTGCGGACGCGACCGCCACCATGCCCAGCACCGCAACGCAACCAAGAAAGTTCCGCATTTTCATGGCCCAAGTGTATGCCGGGCCTCCACCCGTGGGACAGCCCGCACCGCGCATCAGCGACACCGTGGGCTTCGGCCATGGCCGTTTCGCCCGGCGGCTCGCCCGGTGTCCACGACATCGCAATAATCAAGTCTGTAAAGGAGGTCCGATGTCGCGCACGTCACTTGGTCGTATCGGTGCAACGTGGATGGTCGGTGGCTTCGTGACGGCGGGGGGGGCGGCCGCGCAACCCTCGACCGATCTCGCCCACCACTTCGGGTTCGCCGAACCTCGGATCATTGTGGTGGATCCGGGCGTCGGCCCTGCGGTCGTGGCCAGGGTCAACGACGACGATCGCCCCGACGTGATCGCCGTCAACAACCGCAAGAGCCGCATCGAGTTGTTCTATCTTCGCGCTGAGCCTCGAACGGACGACGAGGTGATCGCCGGGTATCGCGTCAATGACCTGCCCCCGAATCCGTGGTATGACAGCGAGAACATCAGCGTGGCGCATCGCGTGGTGGCCGTCGTGGCACATGACGTCAACGGCGACGGCAAGTTGGACCTGATCTACGCGGGCAATCAGCCGAATGAACTCGTGGTCATGCGGCAGAACTCTCCCTCGGATTGGTCGATTCACTCGCGACGCCCGCTGCGGACGGGCGGACAACGGGCGGAGAGTCTCGCCGTCGCGGACGTGCGCGGCGGACCAGAGCCCGAAGTCCTTGTGCTGGTTGACGGACGTATCTCGATCTATCCGCTCAGCGCTGCGGGACATCTTGGTGATCCGGAAGAGATCGGCGCGGGTGGAGGATTGACAGCGCTGACGATTGAGGACTTCAACGGCGATGGCATGAAGGACATTCTGGCCGTCGCCCCGGATGATGCCGCGCCGCTGCGCCTCTGGCTGCAACAGCAGCCGATGGGGATGAGCGATAAAGCGGGCTTGCTCGCGTCGGAACTTCGATTTGAGATGCCGGCGCTGATGGATGCCCGCGCGCTGCGGTTCGCGGATCGCCCGGCCGCATCCATCGGCGTGATCGAACGCGCCTCGCGCCGCATGGTGTTTTTTGACGTGACGACGGGCGGTGAAACCGCGCCGCCGGGCGCGGAACGCGAAGTCCTCGCGGAAGTCGTCGCGTTTCGCGGCGGCGCTTCGAGCGCGCGATCCGTCGCGGTGGGGGACCTCGACGGCGACGGTCTGCTGGACCTGCTCGCCACGGACCAGAAGAGCCACGACGTGGTGCTGTATCGTCAGATCAGCAATCTCGGCCTTGACGCCGGCACCGCATTCAGCACTTTCAAAAACCCCACCGGCATCGCGCTGGGCGAGTGGGATGGCCAGCCAGGCCCCGAAGTCTTCGTGCTGTCCGAAGACGAGCGAGCCGTGGGGGTCTCCCACGTCGATCGCGAGCAACGCCGCATCGCGTTTCCCGAGCCGCTTCAAATTCGAACCGGCGGCGGACAACCCGCCGCCATGCAGGCGCTGACGATCAATGACGAGCCATGGGCGGCCGTGGCCGTGCGAGATCGGCGAGACTTTGTGCTTGAACTCCACCGCGCTGGCGAGGAAAGCCAGGTGACGACGATTCCGCTGACCGGCGTGGGTCGAGCGCCGCGATCAATTCTGGCCGCGGATGCGGATCGCGACGGCCTGACCGATCTCCTCCTGCTTACCCCCGGCGAGCCGATGGTCATGGTGCGCGGCACATCCCCCACGGGCGATGGCGACGTGGCAAAGCCGAATCAACTCCTCACCAATCGCGACATGCCCCAGTTCGGACTGGTTCAGGCGGCGGGCCCGGCCAACACGGCCATCGTTGACTTCACAGGCGACCAACTCCCCGAACTCATCATCGCCAACGCCAACTTCATCCGGGCATGCTCATACGACGTCCAGCGCGGCTGGCGAGTGCTCGATCAGGTCAGCATTCCCGATCCCTCGACGGACTTTGTCGGACTCGCCGTGTTGGAGAAAGATGACGAGACGCTGCTGATCGCCGCGGACAAGGCGAATCGTCGGCTGGTGATCTTCGGTCGCGACTCGGCTGGCCGGTGGGGGGTGCGTGAGCGCATCCGCCTGCTCGGTTTCCCGCTCGGCGAGATTTACGCGGGACAGTTCGTCGGCGACGGGAGCGATTCGGTGTTGTGCATCAGCGATGATGGCTTTGCGACGGTTCGCCTGGGTGGCAATCGCACGCGACTCGAACAGTTTGAGGCCATGCGCCCCGAAGCCCGCGATCGCATGGAACACACCATGCGCGCCGGCGACGTCAACAGTGATGGGCATCTCGATCTGGTCGTGCTCGATGCCCGCGAGCAGATGTGTTCCATCTACACGTTCACCGCCGCTCGCAGAATCCTGCCCGCCACCGAGTTTCAGGTCTTCCAGTCTCGGCTGTTTTCGCGCGGCCAGACGCGCGAGTTCGAACCTTCCGCCGCGATCATCACAGACCTGACGGGCAATGGCCTCGGCGACCTGCTTCTGCTGGTGCACGATCGACTGATGATCTATCCGCAGATGGCCGAGTGATCTCACGGCCTGCGCGGGACGACCGGGGCGCCATTGATGATCGCGCGAAGGTGTACGCGCATCTGGCTGAAGATGTCAAGGTACAGTACGATGGCGATCAGCGGGCCAAGACCGCAGAGCATTCGCCCCAGCGTCCACCACAGCGGCAGAATCCACATGGATCGCCCCGCGCGGTTGCGCAGGCCCTCGTCCGGGATGCGCTGCGCCATCCACCGCAGATAGGCCATGCCCGCGAAAAACTGCACGATCCATGCCGCATGCAACGCGAGCTGCACAAACGCAACGACAACCACCTCCGGCGGGTTATTCACCATCAGCCCGTTCCAAGCCGTGGCCATCGTTCCGAACGTCACGCGCAGCACCGCCGTAAGCAAGGTGGCGGCGCCGGTGGTCAGCGCAACGACGCGGAGAAACCGCCGCAGACCCTGTCCCCGTTCGTTCTCGCTCAGACCCGGATCCGCGATGGTGAACCAGAACCATCCGATGACGGCAACCACCGACGCGGCCGCCCCACCGAAAGTGTGGATGGCCAGCAGTCCAATGTGAATGAGGTCCGACGCCGCGAACTGCCCGGCGCTCGTGCTGTGCGTGAACCAATACGCCATCGAGGCCAGCGTCGCCAGGAGCGAGCCAAGGATCCCGAACTGAATCATCACCACGCCGCGGTGGAGCGACTTCACATACGTCAGATCGGCGTGCGCGAGTAGATCGCCGCCGAGCGACTCTTCAATCGGTTTGCCGCACTCGGGACAGACGCCGTCGATGTCAAGGCCCGCCAGGTCATATGAACACCGACGACAGCGCAGCCCGTGCGGAAGCGGCCCCGACCACAGATCGAGGCCCGTGCTCACTCTCCGCGCTCGATCGCCTGCTTCGCTCGACAACGCGCCATGCCCTCCTGTGCCTGCTGAGTCTCGCGGACGGTGTTCGCCGCGTCAAACCACGTTATCGCCTCATCCCAGTTCCCGCGATTCTCATGGATCAGGCCCAGAAACAACCGTGCCCTGTCATCGCCCGGATTGGCCTCGCTCACCTGTTCGAGCAGCACCCGCGCCGCGTCCCACTGCTTTGTACGAATTTGCTCCAGCGCATTTCGCAGGTCCGCCGAGGCGCCGGCCGAGACCTGAATCGGCACGGCCACGGACCGCGAGTCAAACGGGTCATACACCTCCACGCTCGCCTGAAGTTCCGGCGGTGGGGGCCTGTCGTTCATCACATGTCCGGCGACGCCACACCCCCCAGCCGACAGCATCAGAAGCCCAGCACCCGCAAGATTCAACCACCGCCTCCGCATCGGAGTACCTCCGAAAATTCCTGAACAACAATCGGCACAGGCGCCTCGCCTGTGCATGTCGCGCAGCATTCCTCCATGAGCATGATACGAACCCTGGCCGTCCGACCTCACCACGACCGCATCGGAATCCGCACGTGGAGTTCATCCGCACACCGCTGCGCAAGGTCATACCCCGCGTCCGCATGGCGCATCACGCCCAGGGCCGGATCATTGGTCAGCACGCGATCCAGGCGCACGGCCGCCTCGGGCGTTCCATCGGCGACGATCACCTGCCCCGCATGTTGGCTGTACCCGATGCCCACGCCGCCGCCGTGGTGAAAACTGACCCATGACGCGCCGCTGGCCGTGTTGACCAATGCGTTGAGCAGCGCCCAGTCGCTCACGGCGTCGGTGCCGTCGCGCATGCCCTCGGTTTCGCGATTGGGCGAGGCGACCGATCCGCAGTCAAGATGATCGCGCCCGATGACGATGGGCGCGGCGACAAGCCCCTTGGCGACGAGTTCATTGAACAGCAGCCCGGCCTTGGCGCGTTCGCCCATGCCCAGCCAGCAGATTCGCGCTGGCAGCCCCTGAAACGCGACGCGCTCACGCGCCTTGTGCAGCCAGTTGTGCAGCGCCGCATCATGGGGGAACAACTCCATCAGCGCTTCATCCGTCGTAAAAATGTCCGCCGGATCCCCCGACAACGCCACCCACCTGAACGGCCCGCGCCCAAGACAGAACTGCGGCCGAATGTACGCAGGAACAAAGCCCGGAAAACTGAACGCCTCCGCAAACCCGCGATCGAACGCGTGTTGACGAATGTTGTTGCCATAGTCAAACGCCACCGCGCCGCGGCGCTGCAGCGCCACGATCGCCCGCACATGCCGCTCTATCGTGGCCAGGCTCGCCTCAAGATACTGCGCGGGATACCGGCGGCGCATCACCTCAGCCTCGCCCACCGTCATTTCCGTCGGCACATAGCCGTGCAACGGATCGTGCGCGCTGGTCTGATCCGTCAGCACATCCGGCGTGATGCCGCGTTCGAGCAGGCGTTCGAGCAAATCCACCGCATTGCAATCCACACCCACGCTCACCGCACGCTCCGCCGCCGCGTGCGCCACCGCACGATCAATCGCCGCATCGAGATCCGACACGATCTCGTCAAGATACCTCTTCTCCAGACGACGTTGAAGTCGAAGCGGATCGACATCCGCGATCAGGCATGTCCCCTCGGCCATCGTCACGGCCAGCGGCTGCGCGCCGCCCATGCCGCCGCATCCGCCGGTGACGCACAGTCTCCCGCGCAGCGATCCATCAAAGTGCTGCCGCCCGCACTCGGCGAATGTCTCGTATGTCCCTTGCAGGATGCCCTGCGTGCCGATGTAGATCCAGGAACCCGCGGTCATTTGGCCGTACATCATCAGGCCCTTGGCCGCGAGATCATCGAAGTGCTCCTGCGTGGCCCATTTCGGCACGAGGTTTGAGTTGGCGATGAGGACGCGCGGGGCATCGATAAACGTCCGCACGACGCCCACGGGCTTGCCCGACTGCACGAGCAGCGTTTCGTCGGGTTCAAGTTTGCGCAGCGATTCGACAATCGCGTCATAGGCCTCCCACGATCGGGCGGCCTGACCGCGCCCGCCGTAGACCACCAGGTCTTCCGGGCGTTCGGCGACATCCGGGTCCAGGTTGTTCATGAGCATGCGCATGGCGGCCTCGGCCTGCCATGTCTTGCACGTTCGCGTGCTTCCGCGTGGAGCGCGAATGTCGCCGCGTTGCTCGCGCGAAACCTCCACACGGCGATGCTGCGCCTTTGGTTCCATGACTGCCGGCATGTCCCACCTCACATGAGTGCGTGATTGTCGATGCGCGCCGGAGCGGGACTCTCGCAACCCGTGAATGGGCGATCCACCGCATCCCGCCGGCGCTCCAATACCTTCAACGTAGCCGCGCCGCGAGGCAAACACAAGTATGCCGCACACACTTTTTTCACCCAGGTTCGTCCGATGCCCGCCCGCGACTCGCAACCTGCCGTCGTTCGCTGGCCCCTGGCAGATGACACCCGATGATTTTCCTACGCCGGTGAACTCCACGCGCCATCGGCGATCATGGAGGCCAAGGTCTCGATATCCCCCGAGAGCGGACGATCCTCCGCAAGCATCGGCACCCGCGCACGCACAAGCGAATGGGCTTGCTCAACCCCATGCCCCGAGCGCAAGGGCCTGTGCAGGTCGATCCCCTGTGCCGCGCACATCAACTCGATCGCAATCACCCGCCGGGCCAGGTCGATCGATCGCGCAGCCTTCGCCGCCGCTCGCGGTCCAAACGAGTTGTAGTCCTCCATCCCCGCGCTCGTGGGGATATTCACCACGCTCGCCGGAGATGCCAGGCCGACAATCTCGTTGCAGCACGCCGCGGCCGTGTATTGCGCAATCATCAGTCCCGAATGCAGCCCCGGCTTCGGACTGAGATACGGCGAGAGGTCCATCTCAGGCGCTGACGCCGCCAGCATGAAGTACGTCCGACGTTCCGAGATGCCCGCCACATGCGCCACAGCCATCGTCAGCACGTCCAATGGCAGCGCGACCGGCATCCCGTGAAAGTTCCCCGCCGACACAAGGTCCTTGCAATCCAGCAGCAGCGGGTTGTCAGTCACCGCGCCGAGTTCCCGCGTCACGGCCGTACGGACAAACTCGATCGCATCCACGGCCGCGCCGGTGACAATGGCCGCACATCGAAGGCAGTAGGGGTCCTGCACGCGGGCGTCGTTCTCCCGATGCGAAACGATGATCTCGCTGCCTTGGAGAAGTTCCGCCACTCGCGCGGCGATCACGGCCGGGCCGGGCTGCGATCGCGCGGCATACACCCGCGGATCGAGGAACGCATCCGTTGCGCGGCAGGCGTCAATGGACATCGCCGTCGCTACCACGGCAGCATCACTCAATCTCGCCGCATCCATGCACAGCAGCGCGCCCCAGCCGGCCATGAGGTGCGTGCCGTTGAGCAGCGCCAGGCCCTCCTTGGCTTCGAGTTGCACCGGCGCGATCCCCGCACGTTTCAGCACGGCCGCGGAAGTTTCCCACTTCGGACTCATCGCGGGGCCACCGCTGGGAACGACCGCGGCCTCGCCCTCGCCAATCAGCGTCAGCGCCACGTGCGCCAAAGGCGCCAGGTCGCCCGATGCACCGACGGAGCCAACTTCCGGGACGCGCGGCACGACACCGGCGTTGAGCATCGCAACCAGTGTCTCGACCACCACCGGACGCACACCGGAAAGTCCGCGCGACAGCGATGCGGCCAACACGATCATCATGGCCCTGACCAGGTCCGTATCGAGCGGCGCACCGACGCCGGCCGCGTGCGAACGAACCAGATTGACCTGCAGATTGCGAATCTCGCCGTCGTTGATGCGCGTGCGTGAGAGCGAGCCGAAGCCCGTGTTCACGCCGTAGTGTGCCGCGCCGCCACGCACGATGCGCTCAAGCGCTTCGCGTCCGTGCGCCATGTCGGCCACGGCCTGCGGCGCAATACGCACCTTCACACTCCGCCGCGCCACGGCCTCGACCATCGCACAAGTCAAAGCCGAACTATCGAGAACAAGGGCGTTATTCATGGCGGAAGTGTCGGCGTCGGCCCGGCCTGAGGCAACCGTCGTGAAATTCCCCATAACGTCCTATAATGTATATTATGTCATCATCATGCAGCCGCGCCGGCGTCGCGGACGCCACGACAGGCTCAACGTCCAGAACCTTCACTCGGCCCCTCAGGTTGGCCTTCCGCTTCAGACGCACGCTCGATCGTGTCCACCCGGTAGCCAGCCGCACGCCACTCGCTCAGGCCGCCCGCGAAAAGTCGCACACGTCCGTATCCGATCGCCATGAGCCGTTTGGCCATGGCGCGGGCGGCCACGTCGGCGGGATCGTCGCCGTAGACGACGATCGTGTTGTACGCGGCGAGTTCGGCGTCAATCTCGCCGCGTTCAGGAAACTGCGGCAATTTGAGGTTTCTCGCTCCGGGGATGTGCGCCTGTTCATACCGGGCGCTGGAACGCGGATAGATCAGGAGCAGTTCGCGGGAATTCGGCCTGGCCGTGGAAGATGACACGAGCTCCCGCACCTCGGCGAGGTCGATATTCTTCACGTCGGCATCCGTGATGTTCGTCTGGCATCCGCCCAGAACAAACACCAGAGCCGCCAGGACCGAAACCGGGAATCGCAACCGAGTCATGCGTCAACAATACACCAGAGAAGCCGCGGGACTTGGGCAAGCGATCCGGGCCTTCCGCGTTTGGCCCTCGCCTGCTCGTTCGGTCGATAGTCATCGGCCGTGGTCGAGGGTCGGACGCGGCTGACGGAAACGATGAGATGCTGAAGCGTTCGCGAGTCCTGATTGGTGCGGTGGCCTTTGCGGGTGCGACGGCCAACGCGCAGTTCGCCGACGATGAACACGCCCGCCCGCGAATCGTCAGTCAACACACGGCGCTGGTCGCCGGCGAGACGCACAGTATCGGCATCGCCTTCGACATCGACCCCGGCTGGCATCTGTACTGGGATGGCATCAACGACACCGGCTTTGCGCCGCGGATCAAACTTCGCTTGTCCGACGGCTTTGAATCAAAGCCTCCGCAATGGCCCGTGCCCAAGAGATACTTCCCGGCCGAGGGCATCCTTGATCACGCATACTTCAACCAGGTTCTGATCATCGTTCCAGTTGTGGTTCCCGCGGACGCGCCGGCCGGACAGTCCGTGCGCATCACGGCGGATCTTGAGTGGCTCGTGTGTGAAGAGGCGTGCATTCCGGGCGATGCGAGCGTGTCGATCGACCTTCCCGTTGTTGAGCGCGGCACGAAGCCTGCGCCGACATCCGATGCGCCGTTGTTCATCAACACGCTGACGCGCGTGCCGAAGGAACTGCCAACGCCGCTGCCGTCATGGCTCGCGGTGCGAATGGATGCGGCGACGCTGCACGTTCGCGCTGAGAAGGCCACGCGGATCACGTTCTATCCGTTTGAGAAGTGCCAGCGCCCTGAGAATCTCATCGCCGAGGGTGAAGCGAAGGGTGACACGCTGCGCGTGCGGTTCAAGGCGCCCGATTCGGATCGTCCTGGCATCGCCGGTGTCATCGAGGTCGAGCGTGAGGGACAGCCGCGGCCCGATGTCTTTGTCGTCAGATCAACCCGCGAGTCGACGGGCGATCGCCCCGCGCCGCGAACAGATTCCAGCGGGGGTTCGTAGGCACAGTACAGGCGACGCGCATGGCGTCGATTGAGGCAGTTCGCGTGGTTGGCGCTTCTCAGCCAGGCCCCCACCACGCACATAGGATTGATGGTGAGGTTCACTGGCCGGAGTGTCCGGCCCTAACACAGGAGGTTTCACAGATGCAAAGTATCGCACGCAAATCTTGGTGGGGCGTTCTGCTCGCGGGCGCGTTGTTCGCCGTTGGCACGACGATGCCCACGGCCGGCGCGGCCAACCCCGACGCGGCCAAAGCACCCGTGAAGGTCGGCGAGAAGGCGCCGGACTTCAAGGTCAAGGACACCGATGGCAAGGAGCACACGCTCAGCCAGTACACCAAGGAAGGCAAGATCGTCGTCCTCGAGTGGTTCAACTCGGGCTGCCCGTTCGTCGTCAAGCACCACGAAAAGTTCAAGACGATGAAGGAAACGTCGGAAGCGTTCAAGGACAAGGACGTGGTGTGGATCGCCGTGAACTCCGGCGCGCCGGGCAAGCAGGGCGCCGGACTTGAACTCAACCAGCAGATCAAGAAGAAGTGGGACATCGCGTACCCGATTCTTCTTGACGAGGCCGGCACGGTCGGCCGTGCGTACGGCGCCAAGACCACCCCGCACATGTACATCATCGACAAGCAAGGCATCCTGCGTTATGCCGGCGCGATCGACAACGACAACAGCCCCGCTCGTCTGGGCTCGATCAACTACGTCGAGAAGGGCCTGAAGGAAGTCATCGCCGGCGAAACCGTCGAGTTCGCCGAGACCAAGGCCTACGGATGCAGCGTCAAGTACGGCAGCCCCAGCCAGGGCGGTTGAAAGCCATGGCCGTGGATTGCCGATGATTCGTTCAGAATCGGCCCGGGGGCGAACCCCCCGGGCCGTTTTTAGTCGCTGTCTTTACTACGATCCTCAAGCCCACGCGGTCGTATTTGCGCATCGAGAACGGATGGCACGGCCGCGTCAATCTGGATGCTCGCATGGATGTGATGGCACTTGCCGGGACGGCGTTGGACCTTGCGATTGTGATCGTTGGCTTTGGCCTGATCATTTTCGTGCATGAACTTGGTCACTTCCTCGCGGCGAAGTGGGCGGGCATTCGCGTGCTCGCGTTCGCGGTGGGCTTTGGTCCGGCGGTGATGTCCTATCGGCGCGGCGTGGGCGTGCGCAGGGGTTCGACGCAGACGGCCGTGGCGGAACTTCAGAAACGCGAAAAGTCGGACGACTCCGTCGTGCGAGAGCGTGCCACGCGGGCCCTGGCACGGCTGGCTCACACCGAGTATCGCCTGAACTTTCTGCCCTTCGGCGGGTATGTCAAGATGCTTGGGCAAGAGGACATCAATCCCAACGCCGTGAGCAGCGCGCCCGACAGTTACCAGCGATGTCCCGTGTGGAAGCGCATGGTGGTCATCTCAGCCGGCGTGGTGATGAACATCATCGCCGCCGCGGCCCTGTTCGTACTCGTGTTCATGATCGGTCTGAAGACCGAGCCTGCGGCCGTGGGCCACGTCGTCCCCGGCCTGCCGGCGAGCCGAGCGGAAGCGACCAACGGCGACGCCCTCGGCGTGTCGCAGCCGGGCCTGCATCCGGGCGATGAGATTGTGTCGATCAACGGACGACGACCGAATTCGTTCAATGATCTTGTGCTTGCGTCGCTTATGTCGCGGCGCGGCGGCGACATCAACGTGAGCGTGCGGCGCGAGGGCGTGTCCGAACCGATTGAGTTTGCCATTCGCCCTGAAGTCAGCCGTCTGACGGGATTGATGGAAATCGGCGTGGAGCCGCCGCGATCATCGCGCATCGTGGACCCGACCAAGCCGGCGGATCGTGAGCGTTGGCGCGAGGCATTGGAGCGCGTGGGCCTGAAGGGCGTCGAACCGGGCATGGTGCTGACGCGGGCGGGCGAAGATGCCGATCCCGCGTCCGCCTTTGCAGTGCGCGATGCGATTCGCGCATCCAATGGGCGAACGGTCCCGCTTGAGTTCACCGATTCCTCGGGGCGCACGGCGCGTGTGGAAGTCACGCCGGAACCGGAACTTGAGTCGCACATCGTGGACCTCTCAGACGGCTCGCGCACGACGATCGAACACCTGCTGGGCCTCACGCCTGTACTCAAAGTCGCATCTGCCGATTCCCGCGCGGCATCACAGGGCCTCGTTGACGGCGATGTATTCGCCCGCGTTGGAGATGTTGAGTTTCCCAGCGTACCGGCGGGCATCGAGCAGATCCGTCTGCACAAGGGTCGTCGCGTGGACGTGACGGTGCTGCGCCGCGTCGGCGAGGATCAATGGGAGGCGATTGATCTGACGCCATCGGTCAGCGCGAAGGGTCTGATCGGTTTTTCGGCCGGCGACACATCGCGCGACAGCACGCTGCTGGCAATGCCGCCGAGCGTCATCACGCCCATTCGTGCGGGCACGGAACCGGTCGTGCCGTCCGCACGCGGGTTGGTCGATCGCCCGGGCCTGCGCATCGCGCGGGTAAATGATCGCGCGGTCGCGACGCTTGCGGAGGTTCGGCATGCGCTTCGCGAGTCCACGGCCGAGGCCGCCGCCGTCGGGACCGGCGCAAGCGTGCGCCTTGTGTTTGAACTTCCGCTGGCGCCGGCTTCGGGTGAACCGCCGCTGGTGCAGGATCGCGAGTGGGCGTTGTCCGCGCAGGATGTTCAGTCGCTGCACGATCTGGGGTGGATCTCGCCATTCTCTCTGGGCATCTTCGAGCCGGAGCAGTTCACGCTTCGCGCGTCGGGGCCGGTCGGCGCCATCGGCATGGGCGTGACCGAGACCCACCGCGTGATGATGATGACCTACCTCACGCTCGTGCGCCTGTTCGAAGGAACCGTGCGCGTCGAACACCTCAAAGGCCCCGTCGGCATCGCGCACCTGGGCACCAAGATCGCCGACCGCGGCCTGATCTGGCTCCTCTTCTTCATGGCGCTTATCAGTGTGAATCTCGCCGTCATCAACTTCCTGCCGCTGCCCATCGTGGACGGCGGGCAATTCATCTTCCTGCTCGCGGAACAGATTCGCGGCAAGCCCGTGCCCGTGGCCGTGCAGAACATCGCGACCTTCGCGGGCATCCTCCTCATCGGCGCGATGTTCCTGATCGTCACGTTCAACGATATCGTGAACCTGTTCACGGGCGGGTGAAGTCTCGCATGTAGAAATGCACGGCCGTGGTTCGATAGGTGTGGGTCTCCGGGCCTTTGGCGCCTGGTATCGCCAGATCGACGCGATGGTGCGAAGGGCGCGCGGGCGGTTCCTCCCCCAGCGTCGCGTCCATCGCTTCACCATCCCACGGCTCCCACGCTTCGCCGTCGATCATCTCAACGGATCGCAGGTCAACCTTTGTACGGCGGCGCTTCCCGCGCCGCTCCTTCACGCGAGGCGCGGCCACGTCGGCTGCTTCGTCGATGTGAACGAACGGCCACGGCGTGCGAATCAGCGCAAAGCCCTCAGGCGACAAACGTGCGACAAACCGCGCGAACTGATCGCGCACGCGCCGCCAGCCGCCGGGATCACTCACCAATGCATACGGCGGGTCAAAGAACACGAGGTCTACCGGATCGGGACATCGCGCCATGGCCGCAAGCCCAAGCGCATCGCCTTCGATGACTTCACAGCGGTCCTCGACGCCGAGCGTGGCGACGTTCTCGCGAAGAATGTCGGCGATGCGGCGCTCGCGTTCGACAAAGACGCAGCGCGAAGCACCCCGGCTAATCGCCTCAAGCCCGACCGATCCCGTGCCGGCGAACGCATCAAACACCACCGCGCCCTCGCAGTTGCCGCGCAGCAACCCGAAGACCGACTCGCGCACTCGATCCGGCATTGGACGCGTCGTCGACGCATCTTTCGGCGTTGACAATCTGCGGGAACGGAACTCGCCGGCGATGATTCTCATGCGGTATAAACTCGCGACATGCTGGTGCGGCCGTGTGCCACGCGGATCAACCTCCCGACTTCGCGAAAAACGCGGCGATCGCCTCTTTCGCCCGCGGCGTATGGCGAAGCCGCACGAGATGCTCGCGCTCCGCGGCCAGCGCCGCTTGCCATCCCTGCGTCAAACCGACATCGACCGCATCGGCCACCGCGCGGGCTGCATCCGAATCCGCGAGCGCGGGACGAACCGCATCCAGCGCCGTCAAGACTTTCGAGGCCAGCGCCGGACGCCCGATCCACTTCCGCGGTGCGCCATCACGATCCGCTCGCGTGATGCGCTGTGTGATGAGCCAACGCTTGGCCGCATCGACGACGGATTCGCCCGCGGGCGCGACGGCATCGAACAGGCCCTCGGCCTTGTCGCTGGTCGTTGGCTTGCCCTCGGCGGTCATCGTGATGGCCGTGGCCGGTTCGAGTCGCGCGGGCAGCAAGTTTGTCCCCCCCCACCCCGGGCAGATGCCAAGGCCCGCCTCCGGCAGCCCGACGGGATACGGCCTGGCCGGGCGGTCGGCCGTCGCCGCCGGCGTTGTGGCGATCAGCCCATCGCAGTGCATCGCGATTTCAAGCCCGCCGCCGAGGGCCGCGGCGTTGATCGCGGCGGCCGTCGGAAACGGGAACGCGCATAGCCGCGAAAACACGCGAGCACCGAGTTCAAGATACTTGTGGAGTTGATCGTCGTCGAGGTTTGCCACGGCCTTGAGGTCCGCGCCTGCGACAAACGCCCGTGGCGCTGCCGAAGCCAGCACAAGACCTCGCGCGTCGATCGGCACGCCTGCAAATGTCGCTTCCAGCCGCAGCATCAGATCATGATCAAGCACGACGACGGGGCGCAGCGTGCCATCGGGGTTCCGCTGTTCAAGCGTCAGCGTCACGATGCCCGCGTGCGGGCCATCCGTTTCACGATGCAGGGGCAGAGGCGTCATGGCGGATCATACGGCCATGCGTCAGCAAACGTCCGGCCACCGGGGATCCTCGCGTGGGAGTTGCTAGAGTCATTGGAATCAGCGTCCGGGTGGCACAGGCGTCTCGCCTGTGCGAATCCCACAGGTCCGTCACGCTTCGAACCACTTGAATCAACCCATGCCCAGACTTCCCGTGATTCAGCCCGGCAACGCTACCAACGGGCGGTCTGCTTCCACCGATCCGCTGCGCCGCGAGGCGATCGCGGCGGCGCTTCGCACGGCCGTCACCGGCGAAGTGCGCTTCGGCCGGCACGATCGCATGTTGTATGCCACGGATGCGTCGCTCTATCAGGTTGAACCCATCGGCGTTGTCGTGCCCTCAAGCGTGGAGGATGCCGTCGCGGCCGTGCGTGTGTGTGAGCGGTTGGGCGTGGCGATCCTGCCGCGAGGGGGGGGGACGAGTCTCGCAGGACAATGCACCAATCAAGCGGTGGTCATTGACTTTTCCTCGCGTTGCACGCGCGTGCGCAGCATTGATCCGTCCGCCCGCCGCTGCGTCGTCGATCCCGGCATCACCGTCGATGACCTCAACGCCACCCTCGCCCCCCACCGCCTCTTCTTCGCCCCCGATCCCGCCACATCCAAACAAGCCAACATCGGCGGGTGCGTCGGCAACAACGCGGCGGGGGCACGTTCGATCATGTACGGCCGCACGAGCGAAAACCTCCACGCGCTTGATGTCCTGCTCGTCGGTCACGAGGGCGGCGTGCGCAGCGCGTGGCTTGCGAAGGGCGCGGCCGGGAACGATCCAATCGTCCGCGACATCACGCTTCGCGTTTGCGATGTGGTCCGCCGCCACGAACGCCTTATCCGCGAGCGATTTCCAAAGACCATCCGCCGCAACGCGGGCTACGGCCTGGACATGATCCTCGCGGCGATGGGCGCGGCCGGAGCCACGGCCGACGAAGACGCCATGCTCGCAAGCGTCAACCTCGCGCACCTGATCTGCGGCAGCGAAGGAACGCTCGCGGTCATCACCGGCGCGGAACTCCTGCTGCATCCAACACCGCGAGCCAAGGGGCTGGCCGTGCTTGGGTTTGCGAGTGTGGATGCGGCCATTGAGGCCGTGCAACCGATCCTCACGCTGCGCCCCAGTGCGGTGGAACTGCTCGATGATCTCGTGATCTCGCTGGCGAAGGACAACGTGGAGTATCGGCGATATGTCGAGTTGCTGCCGACGGTCCACGGCGGGACACCGGCGGCGGCGCTGTATGTCGAGTTTTTCGGTTTCACGGATGATGAGGAGTTGGGCGGTTCGATGGCGCGTCTTCGATCCTTGTTGCCGGACGCGCCGATGTCGATCATGCTTGACGATGCGTCGATGCAGCAGGCGTGGCGACTGCGCAAGGCGGGCGAGCCGCTGCTGCATGGGATGCCCGGAAATCGCAAGCCCATCACTTTTGTGGAAGACAACGCCGTGCCGGTGGAGCATCTCGGCGAGTTCGTGCGGAAGTTTCGCGAGATTTGCGATCGTCATGGCACACGCGCGGCGTATTGGGCGCACGCTTCCGTCGGGGTGCTGCACATTCGTCCGCTGCTGGACTTGCGCGATCCGGACGATGAGCATCGCATGCACGCGATTGCGATCGAAGCCGCGGACCTCGCGCGGTCCCTCGGCGGCGTCATGTCCGGAGAACACGGTGATGGACGCGTGCGGGGCCCACTGCTTGAGCGGTTCTACGGCCCGGAACTCATGCGAGCCTTTCGCGAGATCAAGGCCATCTTTGACCCGCGAAACCTGCTGAATCCAGGCAATATCGTCGAACCCGGACCGATCGAGTCCATCTCGCAGCGCACGAGAATCAAACCACATGATTCGTTTCTGCCGACCGACGCACACGTGACCTATTTCGAGTTTGCGGATCAGCACGGTCTCGACGGCGCGGCGGAGATGTGCAACGGCGCGGGCGTCTGTCGCAAGCGCACGGGCGGCACGATGTGCCCGTCATACATGGCAACGCTTGATGAACGCCACGCGACGCGCGGTCGGGCCAACGCGCTGCGCCTGGCGATCTCCGGGCAACTGGGCCACTCTGCTTCGACGCACGCAGCGAGCGGAGACCGGGCCGCGTGGAACGACCCGGAGACTCACGAGACGCTTCGACTGTGTCTCTCCTGCAAGGCGTGCAAAGCGGAGTGCCCGAGCAACGTGGACATCGCCCGGCTCAAGGCCGAGTACACGGCGCAGAGTTTCAAAGCGCGAGGCGGAGCGCCGCCGGCGGCAAGACTCATGGGCAACATTCGCACGCTCAATCGCCTGGGCGCGATGATGCCGTCAGTGGCGAACTGGGCCTCGCGCCTGAGCATCACACGGGCGATGATGGCGGGGCTGCTCAACATCGACATGCGGCGCAGCCTGCCACCCTTTGCGTGGTCTCTCGCAAGGCGATGGAATGCCCGGCGATCGGCTTCGACGGCCACGTCAAGCCGGCCGATCCTGTGGCTCTTTGGCGACTGTTTCACGATGTACAACGAGCCGCACATCGGCCTGGCCGCGCGGGATGTACTCGATCGACTTGGGTATGACGTGCGTCTGCTCGATGTCGGGTGCTGCGGGCGGGCGATGATCTCGATGGGCGTGCTGGCGGATGCGGTCGCGTCAATCGACGAGACCATCGCGTCGATGCACGAAGCGATGCGCGAGGCGCCCGATGCGCCCGTGCTCTTCTGCGAGCCGTCGTGCTTGTCGGCCGTGAAGGATGACTGGCTTGATCTGCGCCTTCGCGCGACGACGGAGTCGCGGCGAGCGATGGCGGCGCGCTCGTGGCTCGTGGAGGACTTCATCGAACGGCAATGGGCCGCGCATCCTGCGGCGGTGACGTTTGCCGCGGCCGATTCGCTGCAGCGAATGGCCATCACGTTGCACGGGCATTGTCATCAGAAGGCGCTGTGGGGCGTTGAGTCCACGGCCGCGCTCCTGCGACGCATCGGCGGCGACGTGACGGTCCTTGACAGTGGATGCTGCGGGATGGCGGGCTCGTTCGGGTACATGCGCGATCGCTATGACTTGTCGATGAAGATCGGCGAGCGCGTGCTGCTCCCGGCCGTGCGTGCGGCCGGACAGGGGGGGGCGATCATCGTCGCGCCGGGAACCTCGTGTCGTCATCAGATCAAGGATGCGACGGGGGCGAAGGCGAAGCATCCGATTGAAGTCGTCAACGACCGATGTGCGCGATAGGAAGCCCGACCGTGAGGGAGGGCTTGGCCGCGGATAGATGCGTTGGAAGTGCCGGCGTTCACCGCGTCGCGCAGGGCGAATGAACAGCGCGGGTGATGCTTGGATGAAAGAGACAATCAGCGTGACGCAGGTGAGTTTCAGGACTGCCGAGCCGTGCGCCGCTTCCAAGCCCTCCCTTACGGTCGGGCTTCTTATGGGCGGGCTTCTGATGCACAGCGGCTTATAGCGGCCGTATCCACACGTTGCGATACTTCACCAGATCTCCATGATCCTGCAGCAGCAGCGGGCCGGGTTCGGGCGATTCGGGGAGCAGGTTGCCGCCGGTGACGCCCTTGAGTTCCGCGCGATCGTGGATGAGGATGCCGTTGTGAAGCACGGTCAGCGTCGCGGGGGAAGTTCGCGTGCCCGCATCGTCAAAGCGAGCAGCGCGGAAGATGATGTCATACGTCTGCCACTGGCCCGGGGGGGCGCGAGGCGTTGACGTGGGGGGGGTGCTGGCCGTAGATCGCGCCGCACTGCCCGTTGGGATACGTCTCGTTCTCGAATGAATCGAGTACCTGGATTTCATAGCGTCCCTGGATGTAGACGCCCGAGTTTCCACGGCCCTGCCCCTCGCCGACGACTGGCAAGGGCGACATGAACTCGATGTGAATCTGCGCATCGGCGAATCGATGTTTCGACACGATGTCGCCGGTTCCCGGCTTGACCGTGGCCACGCCATCAGCGATGTTCCACCCGGCCGGCTTGCCATCGCGCGTGGTCCACTGCGACAGATCGCTTTGACCAAAGAGAATCACGGCGTCAGATGGTGCAGCGTTCGGCGATGGCGGAGTGATGATGGAAATCGGTTGCTCGCTCATGCCTGCAACCATAGCCGTCAATGTTCCAAGAATCGCGTGTGCGAGTCGCATCGGTGTGCTCCATGATCGAAAGATCACGGAAGCATACCAGCGTCACCTGTGATTCGTCCGCGTGGACGACTTTGCGTGACTTACGCCGCAAGCCCGTAGTCATCGCCCTCTTCCTCCGGCTCGCCAAAGGCCCCCCACTTCTCTTTGGGGAGGTGACGATGGTGTACGTGAATGACGCGCGAGAGTTGTCGCCCGAAGGCGTCCGCGATCGTCCGCAGCGTGGGCAGCAGCGACTCGGGATACGGCCTCGCCCGCTCGCGGAAGAGCAGGATCACGGCCAGGCACTCCTGCTCGTGCCGACACGCGAACACGAGCACATCGTTGCCTTCAAGCCAATGCGCGTGGTCGCCGAGGAGTTCGCGAACATCCGCGTCGTTCTCGAGCAGGAGGATGCGTTCCTCGTGCTCCATCTTCGGCGCGGCCGTGTTGGCGAGATTGTCCAGCAGGACATCGGCCGTGTCCTTTGGGCAGTCGTAGTTGACATACGCACCGAGGGAGAAGTCGCGGGAGGTTGATGGGAGAAAGACGGCGCCGTTGGTGGGGCCGGTCTTGCTGAGGATGTATTCGAGGGCCGTGCGAAGCAGGCTTTCAACGTCAAGTTCCTGACGAATCTGCGCGGTGAACTCGCCGGCGATGGTGACTTGCGTCATCTGTTCGGAGAGTTCGCGATATGCATCGACAAGATCATTGCACAGCGAACTGACCTGCTTGGAAACTTCGACGCGGGCCGAGTCGAGCGTCGTGCATGTCTTCTGTAGCCGCGCGACCATCTTCTCGCGAGCCTGGACAAGGCGTGCTCGCTGGGATGCGGCGCGAACGCGCGTGATCAGTTCATGGATGCCCGCGTCCGCGGCGAGAAAATCGACCGCGCCAACGCGCATGGCCGCCACGGCGTCATCCAGGGATGAACCCTGTGCCAGCACAATGCACGCGGTTCCGGGTGAACGCTGTGATAACTCTTCAACCAGCGTCAGCCCCGAGCCATCGCTGAGTTGCGCCGAGACGAGCACCACATCGAGGGATGACTTTCCGGCCAGTTCGGTTCCAGCCTTGAGCGTCTCAACACACTCGCACCACACCGCAAGTCCGCTGAGCCCCGCGCGGAGTCGATCGCCTGTGCCATCGCCCGCGACGATCAGCACGCGAATCGGCCCCTTGATGCCCGCGGCCTCGGGAAGTTCGGCCGGCACGATGGGCGTGGCCTGCTTGGCTTGCTGAATCGGAGTGGAGAGTTTTTTTCGCCGCATCCCGCCTTCCCTCACGCTAGGAGTGTCAATCATCAACCGCGACGGTGATTTCATCGGCGGAGATGGACACCGACATCAGGCCGCGAGCCCCTCCTGGGCTTGGCCACCCCTCTCCAAACCGTCACGATCGGATCGTTCGCGCACGGGCAACCGAATCGTCGCCGTGGTCCCGGAACCGGGTGTTGAGTTCAACGTGATGATTCCGCCGTGAACCTCGATCAGTCGTCGTCCCCGGGTGAGTCCCATGCCAGTTTTGCGCCCGGCGGGCTTCTCGCTGAAGAAGGGATCGAAAGCATGATGCAACGCCCGCGTACTCAAACCGGGGCCGTCATCCTTCACAGTGACCTCCAGCCACTCCTCCACGACGATCGCACGCACGATGACGCTGGACTTCGGTGACGCTTCAAGCGCGTTGGTGATCAGTTCCACCAGCGCAGGCACGCACAATGCCGGGTCAAGCACCACACGCCCGCAGTCCGGCGAGAGGTCGATGCTCACACGTCCGGCCGTGCCCGTGCGTTCCTGGGCGATGCGCACGGCCTCCTGAGCCAGATCAGCCACGAGCGTTGGCGTGGGCTTTGGGCTTGGCGGATCTGCGACGGTGTGGAGCGTCGTGATGAGGTCGGCGAGTTTCTCGGCGGCCTCTGCGATGGCCTTCACGCTGCCGGTGAGTTTGGGATCGGCCACATCGCGCAAGAGTTGCTGACTTCGACCGCTGATGATCGTCAGCGGATTGTTCATCTCATGTGCAGCGCCCGCGGCAAGTTGACCCAGTTTCACCATGACCTGCGCATCCTCCAGTCTGGACTGAGTCTCAACAAGCGCTCGCGTCGCTTCAGCAAGATGTTCACCAAGTCGGCGAGCGCCGTCATGCTGGTTTGATGCTGACACGGCCGCGCCCCACGACGCCGTCAACGCGTCGAGACTTGCGCGAATGCGCCCGGACTGTGGCAACGGCCGATCATGCAAGAGCAAACACGCCGGGCCTTCATCCTCAAGAATCGCGCCCAGAGGCAAAAGCCTCACTTCACGCATGTCAGCGGCCCCATGCAGGTAATCCTCAAGCCACGGCAACAACCCGAGCGAACCGATGGTCACCTGCGACGGCCTGTTCAGCGCAGCCAGGGCGTGACGCCCCCGCGCTCGACCGGTCGGGGCTTCGATCACGTCGCTGCGAACCAGATCACCCTGCGGCGAAAACTCGCAGACCTGCCACGGGTCGTTCGGACGTGATTGAAAGACGATCGCATGAAACCCGGTTCCCAGACACTCGATCGCGGATTGCACGACGAGCGAGAACGTGTGAAGGACTCCGGGACTTCGCGCTGCGCCGGCGTGAAACGCCGCGATGGCGTCGAGAATGCGCGATTGAAGCGCATTGTCCCGCGCCTTGACCTGCAGCGCTGACGCCATCACGCCCAGCCGTGTGTTCGCGTTCGCGATCGACTCAAGCAGCAACTCATCAGACGCGATGTCGTCGAGTCCGATCGCTTCGCAGCGCACGGCCACCGCTTCGATCAGCCGACTCGCGCAC
This sequence comes from uncultured Phycisphaeraceae bacterium, assembly GCA_964614515.1. Lineage (GTDB taxonomy): Bacteria > Planctomycetota > Phycisphaerae > Phycisphaerales > UBA1924 > CAZTPJ01. Next base: position 34,929 of record CAZTPJ010000016.1, read on the forward strand.
CCTTGCACACGCGGCACATCCAATGCCGCATCCCGGCAGATCGCGGCAACGTCAGGAATCGGCGAAGACTCGCCAGACCAGCCCAGGTGCAGGCTTCGGCACAGCGCCTTGGCGGCCGTGACGATCGCGATCAGCGCTTTGTGCGGCAGATCCGGAAGCGAGGCATACGGCTGGCTGTGCAGCCACATGACATCCAGCAGCGGATGCGGGAGCGACCAGTGTTCGGCCAGACGTTTGCCGGCGGTGTGATGATCGAGTCCCAGCACTGCGCGTTCGATGGGTGCGGCCGCGCTTTGCTGGGTCTCAATCAAGCCCAGCACGCGCGAATAGGCCCGCGGCAGCAGCATGTGCAGCACGGGCTTGCCGAGATCGTGGATCAGCCCGGCCACGAACGCCTCTTCGCGCCGAACCCCGCGTGCGCTGTGCAGTTCCGCAATCTGTTCCGCCGCGCACGCCACCGCGATGCAGTGCCGCCAGAATCCGCGATAGTCAAAGGGAACAACCCGCGCCGACGCTTCGCCCGACTCCACATCATCCAGATTCGCCGCCGCCGCACGCGATTCGTCAATGACTTCAAACACCTTCAGCGAGAGCACGGCCGCCTGAATCGCATCCAGCCCGAGCATCACCGCCGCCTGTCGCACGGACGTGATGCGTCCGCCCAGGCCAAGGCTCGCGCGGCGGCTGAGGCTGAGCACCTTGGACGTCAGGGACGGGTCAGACTCGATGAGTTCGATGATATCCGAGAGTTCCGGATCGCTCAGCGACGCGATGCGAAGCAGTCGATTGGCGACGGGGGCGAGCGTGGGAAGCGCATCGACGCGCTGCAGGATCATCTCGACGCGGCGAGCGCGAATCGAGGTCGAATCAGACGCGGGTGTCGCGGGGATGGGGTTGAGGGGGTTGGGCACGAAACGAACCCCCATTAGTCGTGGCCGACGGTCCCTCCCGCGCCGCTGACCACCGGCACGGGACTGCCGAGCAGGTCCGCGATGCGCGTGAGAAGATCCTCAATCTTGAACGGCTTCTTGATGAACGCGTCCGCGCCCGCGTCGGAGAGCGACTTGATCTCCTCCGCATCCACCGCACCGCTGATGAACACGATCTTGGTGTCGCGAATGTCCGGGTTGCCGCGGATGCGGGCGCACACCACGTTGCCGTTGATGTCCGGCAGCATGAAGTCCAGCAGGATCAGGTGCGGGCGGAACGATTCGGTCAACATGCCCGCGTCATATCCCGTGCCCGCGGTCTTGACGTCGTACTGCGGGTGCTTTGAGAGGATGTCCACGAAGAGCTCGACGATGTTCGGATCATCATCCACGACGAGCACACGCTTGCGGCCCGCTCCGGCGCCCTCGAGCACCTGCGTTGGGATGTTGTTTGATCGCATGAACCGAATCAGTTCATCGCGCGGAATGCGCCGAAACTTCGACCCTGGCACCCGAAATCCGACCAGACGCCCGCTGTCGAAGCAACGGATGATCGTCTGCTGACTGACCTTGCAGATCGCCGCGGCCTCGCCGGTGGTGAAGACTTTCTTGGTCGCGAGTTCCGCTTTGTCGGGAGTTGTGGACATGCATCAATCTCGGGTGAGCGTGGTCGATTCTGGCGGTGCCCGCGGCCATCGTGGCCGCGGCCCATCCCGCTGGACAGAGTTGTATCGACGCCCAGATTGCCTAACTTCACAGGACCGTCTCAGAACGCAGCAACTTCCCATCCTCTCAACGAAAGACTACCCAGTTACACATGCCACTATTCCACCGGTTCTCGGGCTTAAGTCAAGTCCCGCGCCGAATCCACTGCCTGACCGCCTCCGGCTGGCGGGGATAAATTGGAAGGACCATGGTGGCGGCCGCAGGCTCGATCACGGCCGCGATGTGCAGGCACGATTGTGGATCTAACTTAGGCGCCTGGATGCGAATGCCGTGCGCGATCGCCGTGTCGGCCAGACCCTGTGGCGCATGGCGATCGGCGAGGATGGTCGCGGGTCGAAGGGCGAGGATCGCTTCACGTGAGAGGACGCCCAGTATGCGTCCCCTGGGGTCTGCATCATCGAATCGCGTGACGTGGGCTGTGTCGCCCTTTGATGCCAGCAGCACGAGCATCGGGCGGGGCGCGTCGGCGGCGGCATAGGCCGCTACCTGGGCCGTGGGAACCGCGATCACACGCGCACCCGTCGCCAGCGCGATCATGTTCGCCGCGGAGACCGCGATGCGAAGCGCCGTGTACCCGCCTGGACCGACCGACACGGCCGCGCGATCCAGATCACTCGGCCGCAAACCCGCATCGCCCATGACCTGATCGATCAACGCCACAAGTTGATCGTCGTGGCGGTCGCCCGGGCGCAGATGCGCCACGGCCAGCGTGCGAACATCGCCGTGCGCTCCCACATCGCCCACGGCCACGCCAGACGTGTCACCGGCGGATGGGTTGCTCGTTTCAATGGCGAGAAATTTCAGGGACATCACTCGATCGCCCGCGCAGGAATGCCCGCAACCGTGACGCCCGGCGCAACATCGCACGTCACCACGGCCCCCGCGCCGACAACCGCGCCATCGCCGATTCGCCGACCGGGCAGGATCGTTGCGCCCAGTCCAAGCAAGGCCCCATGTCCCACAACGGCTCGGCCCGCGACGATCGCGCCCGGCGCGACGTGCGTGTTCTCGCCGATCATCACTTCATGCTCGATGATCGCACCCGTGTTGATGATCGCGTGAGCGGCGATCGACGCGCACGCGTTGACAACCGCACGCGGTCCGATGAAGACGCCGCGCTCCACGCCCGCCGATGCCGCCACGATCGCGGACGGATGCACAATCGCCCCGGCCGTGCGGTCGATCGCAAGACTTGGCAACAGATTCTCGCGAATGCGAACATCTCCGACGGCCAAGACGAAATCGCCCTGAACTTCCCGGCCGGCAAACTCGCGCAGACCACCGAGATGCCGAACGCCAAGTTGAGTCGCGAGCACGGCGTGGGCATCATCATCCAGAAACCCGGCGATGGGGATACCGCACGCGACGGCCGCGTCTGCCACGACCAGCGCGTGCCCGCCACCACCGATCAAGACGAGCCGAACTGCATCAGGCGGTGGGTTCATGGCGTGGTTCGTTCCGTAACAGGCCAGAAGCGTATCAGGGTGCGGGTCGCGGCGTCTCCGGGCGTCCCTACGATGGAGCATGGATCCGATTCGAATCGCGTACGTTCGGTATCTCAACACCGCGCCGCTGGTCGAGGGGCTGCAGCGGCTTGAAGGGTTGGAGATGATCCCGGCCGCGCCGTCGCGGATCGCGGGGCTTGTGGCGTCGGGCGCGGCGGACGTGGGCCTGGCGTCGGTGATCGATGCGGCGGGGTCAGACCTGACGCTGCTGCCGGTGGGAATGATCGCCAGTGAAGGCGCGACGCTGACCGTGCGGCTGTTCTCTCCCGTGCCCCCCCAGGATGTCACGCGCGTGCTCGCCGACAGCGAGAGCCACACGTCGGTTGCGTTGTGTCGCGTGTTGCTCAATGAACGCTTTGGGATTCGCCCGCGATTCATCGAGTTTGACGCGGCATCACCGAGCAGCCAGCGCGATTCGCAGGACGCGATGCTGCTCATCGGCGACAAGGTGGTCACAGGGGCGCCTTCGCGCGAGCAGTATCCGCATAGTTTTGACCTGGGCGCTTGCTGGCGTGAACTCACGGGCCTTCCCTTTGTCTATGCCGTGTGGATGTGCCGGCGCGACGACGCGGGCTCGCCGCGCATCGTTACCGCCGCGGCCATTCTCGACCGACAGCGCCGACGCAACCAGATGCGCGCGTCATGGATCGCGACGACACGCGCGGGCGGGCGAGGATGGCCCGAGGCCCTCGCCCGTGAGTACCTCACGGACTTGATCCGCTACGACGTGGATGAGCCTGCTCGAGAGGCCGTCGGCGCGTTCCTCGCCAAGTGCGAGGCCCTGGGTCTGGTTCCATCGGCGAATGTGGCGTGGGCCGATGATGAGATCGGGGCGAGTCGATAGGAGCCGTCGATGCCCCCGATGCCTCGCTTCGTGAGCACCGTGATGCGGGACATCGCGCGGGAGTATGCACGTCGGCCCAAAGCGGAGATCACGGCCATCGTCGAACGGCTCGAAGCGATGATTTCCGATGTGCAGGCTTCGCAGATGTACCCGATCGAGTGGGTCATCTTCCGCCTCAGCGGCGAGACGCACGATCCGATGCATACGCCCACGACGATCCCGGCGGAGGAACTTCTGCGCGATCTCGTCGCAATGAGCGGACACTTGTGCGACGCCGCGGGCATGACGTGGGCCGACGTCCACGAGGGGGGGGCGATCGACGCGACATCGCTCTGCGAACAATGGCGCGTCAGTCGCAAAACGCTGGAACGATACCGAACACTCGGCCTGGCGCCGCGGCGGGTGGCCGGACCCGGCGGACGCTCGATGCTTGCGTACATGCCCGCCGTCGTCAGCGCTTTCCAAGCGCGACATTCGTCGCGCCTCGCGGATGCCTCTGGATTCAGCCGTGTCGATGAAGCGATGCAGCGCCGAATGATCGCCCGTGCACGTCGATACCGCGCCACCCTCCGCTGCTCGCTCAACGAAGCGGCGGCGAGAATCGCCAAGCGCTACGGCCGGAGCCACGAAGCCGTCAGGCAGATCCTTCGCCGGCATGATGCAACATCGCCAAAGCCGATCTTCGGCCGCCCGGCCACACCCGCGTCCAAGCGCCGGGCCATCGCGCTGCGGGCGATGTCCCGAGGCATCGAACCCGCGGAGATCGCGCGTCGATTCGGACGCTCGCGAGCGAGCGTCGTCCATCTCGCACTCCAGGAACGCGCCGCCAGACTGCGACAACTGGAACTTCGCACGAGCGAATCGCCAGCGGCCACGGCGGTCACGCAGGCGGAGCGCGCTCTTGCGTCGCCGGCCGTGCGAACCGGCCTTGGCGCGCCGGCGGAGACGGACATGCTTCGCGTGATCGCGATGAGCGGGACTCGAGGTTCCGCGCCCGGTGCGCAGGAAGAGGCGGCGCGGGCGTTGGCGTATCGGCACCTGATCGATCTTTCCGCGACTGGAATCGCGCACCTCCGCGCGGGGTCGCCGCTTGCGAGCGACATTGACCTGATCGAGACGCGCCTGCGCTGGGCCGCGCGACTCAAGGCGGAACTTGTACGTTCACAGATGCCCCTGGTTCTGCGCACGCTGTCCGCGCAAGTCGGCACGGACCTTCAGCGACTTCGATCCTCGGACCTGCGTGAACTGTTGATGGCATCGATCACGGCCATCGGAACGGTCGTCGATGCGTTTGATCCGTCGCGAGGCGGTCGGCTCGCGTCGCCGGTGGGTCTTGCGGTCAACCGCGTGGCGTCGCGCTGGGTACGCGAACATCGTGAAGCAAGCGGCGCAACGAGCCGCGCATCGCCACGTGTTCCAACCGGTGCGGCCCTGCCGGACTGGACCCGGGCCGTTTCCCCCTGGCAGACGTGGCTGGAGCCGCCCGCACGCGTCCGCGAACGGCTGGACAATGTTGATCCTCGCGGGCGCGACATGCTCATGCGACGCATGGGCTGGGGGGGGGATCCCCCGCGAACTCTCGCGGAGGCGTCCGCTGCGCTCGGCGTCACGGTCATGCGCGGCGCGATCATCGAGCGGGCCGCAATTCGCGCGGCCATGGCGGCCGGAAGGGGGGCGTGAGACGAACACCGAAGTCGAAGCGACTTCGGTGGCACGGGGTCGAACGCACCGAAGTCGAAGCGACTTCGGTGGCACGGGGTCGAACGCACCGAAGTCGAAGCGACTTCGGTGGCACGGGGAAAGGGTGCAGCGCACCCACGCTCCTATGACTTGCTGAGACGCTTGAGCAATCGCGCGCGAACATCCGCCGCGTCGGCCTGACCCGCAGAACGCTTCATCACGTCGCCGACGAGTCGGCCGATGGCCTGCATGCGCCCGGCGCGAACATCGTCGGCCGCCTGTGGATGTGCGTTGATCGCCTCTTCACACCAGGCATTGACGGCCGCGTCATCGCGGATCAGGATCATGCCGCGTGCCGTCGCAAGGGTCGCCGGATCATCCTCGGCGTGCTCTGGAAGGCACATGAGTCCAAAGAGTTCGTCGGCGGCGGCTGCGGCGATCTGGCCGTGTGTGCGAAGCGCCGCGATGCGCGCGACGGCGCGAGGCGAGATCCCGAGACTATGCATGGCCTGGCCAGTTTCGTTGGCACGCCGAGCGCCGGATTGCAGCAAGAGCGACGCGATGATCTTCCCCGCGTGATGTCGTTCAATCGAGTGCGCCACCAACTCATCCACGCACGCCTCGAAGTAATCGCTCACCGCACGCTCATCAGACAGCGCGACGGCCTCTTTCGGCCCGATCGCGAACTGCTGCATGTATCTCAACATGCGATGTGTCGGCAGTTCGGGCAGCGTCGCACGCACGCCTTCAACCCACGCGCGAGAGATCGCCAGCGGCGGCAGATCAGGATCGGGGAAATAGCGATAGTCGTGCGCATCCTCCTTCTCGCGCTGTTCAACCGTGACCATGCGTCGATCATCCCAGCCCCGCGTTCGCTTCGTACCGGGGCCCCTTTCGATCCGATTCTCACGCCATCGCCGCGGTTGCTCGGCGAGTTCATGCTCAATCGCGCCCTTGAGCGAACGGAAGGAGTTGAGATTCTTGACCTCAACGATCGGCGTTTCGACCGTGCGGCCACCCGGAAGGGTGAGCATCGCGTTGATGTTCGGCTCGAATCGCATGTGCCCCTTCTGCATGTCGCCTTCGGTGACGCCGAGGAAACGGCACGTCGCCCGCAGCATTCTCGCGAAGGCGACGACGGTCTCGACATCCGTGAAGTCAGGCTGCGTGACGATCTCGAGCAGCGGCGTTCCCGCGCGATTGAGATCAACCAGCGTGCCGTCGATTCGTCCGCCCCCCGGGGCCTCGTGCAGCAGTTTGCCCGCATCCTCTTCAAGATGCGCCCGAATGATGCCGATGCGCGTGCTCGGTCCGTCGGCCGTGAAGCGCCCGTCGGCATCGAGCGCAGGCAGGTCCACTGCGCCATCGAAGCACACCGGCAGATCATACTGCGAAATCTGATACGCCTTGGGCAGGTCGGGATAGAAGTAGTTCTTGCGGTCCCACCGCGTCACATCCGCAATGCGGCAGTTGAGCGCAAGTCCCACGAGCATGGCCATGCCCACGGCCGCACGATTCACCACCGGCAGCGACCCGGGCAGCGCGAGCACCACGGGGTCAATGAGCGTGTTTGGCGGGGCATCATGCGCGGCGGGACCGGCCGGGTTGGCTGCACGAGTAAAGACCTTCGTGCGCGTGGCGAGCTCGATGTGTACCTCAAGCCCGATCTTTGGCGTGACCGCGATGATCTCGGGCATGGTCAAGGATAGGGAGGATGTCGGCTCGCCGGGCGAAGCGCACGGACACTACGCTTGCCCTGTGATTGTTCGGCCCTCGCCAGTTCGTCCGCGCCGGATCGAGGATCTGGTTGATCCCGCGCTGGCCGCGCGCATTGATCGGCTCGACGTGATGTCGCGCAAGGTATTCGCGGGCAAAATGCCCGGGGAACGGCGAAGCAAGCGGCGCGGGCGATCGGTGGAGTTTGACGACTATCGCCCATACGTCGAGGGCGATGATCTACGGCACATCGACTGGAACGCCTTCGCGAGGTTCGACCGCTTTTTCATCAAATTGTTCCGAGAGGATGAGGATCTGGCCGTGCATCTCGTGCTTGACGTGTCGGCGTCGATGGAGGCGGGCACGCCGTCGAAGGTCACGTTTGGCAAGCGACTGGCGATGGCGCTGGGGTATATCGGCCTGGTGAATCAGAATCGCGTGGCGATGACGATCATCGGCGAACCCGACGGCCGTGGCGTGCGATCGCTGACGCCGATGCGCGGTCGTCGGAGTGTGCAGCGGCTTGCGGCGTTCATCCTCGACGCGGGCATGAGCGACGAGGCCGCGTCCGTGGGGCGAGTAGCGCCGCCCGCGCGGACCATGACCGAGATGATTCGCGAGGTCTCGCAATCCCGTGCGGGTCGCGGCGTCATGGTTGTGATCTCAGATTTTCTCGTTGCCGATGATCCGGGCCGGATGCTCAACTATCTCGCGGCCGGGTTCATCGGCGGAGGATTCGACACGACGTGCGTGCAGGTGCTCTCGCCTGGCGAGATGGATCCGGCGCGGGAGTCTGACATCGGCTTGACCGGCGACGTTCGACTGACGGATGTGGAATCCGGCCGTCACGCGGAAATCACGCTGACGGCGCCGCTGGTGGCACAGTACAAGCGTCGTCTCGCCGCACACTGCGAGCGTCTGCGATCGGCGTGCGCGATTCGCCGCATGGGACATGTGCTCGTGCCATCCGACTCGAGTCTGGAGACGCTGTTGCTCGATGGCCTGCGGCGTCGGCGGTTGGTGGGGTAGCGCGGCGACTTGTCACACCATGCGGATCACCGTCGCAGTGCCCGCAGCGCCTCGATCCGTGCTTCGGTCGGCGGGTGCGTCGCGAAGAGTCGGATTACCTGGTTGCCGGCGAACGGCTCGATGATGAAGAGGTTGTTCATCGCGGGGTTCGGCTGCACGAGCGGGATGCGCTTGGAGTAGGCCTCCAGCTTGGCCAGGGCGCCGATGAGGCCGTTGGGCGTGCCCGCAATGGCCGCACCGTCCGCGTCCGCGACGAACTCGCGCGAGCGACTGATCATGGCCTTGATGAGCGCTGCGCCCACGGCCGCGAGAATCACCGTGAGAAACACCACCAGCGGATTGCCGTTGCGACTGCCTCCAAAGAGCATCCCCCACTGCGCGAGGAACGCGAGTACGCCGGAGATCGTCGCGGCGATGCATGAGATCAGCGTGTCGCGATTCTTGACGTGGGCCAGTTCGTGCGCCATCACTCCCGCGAGTTCATGGTGATCGAGCAGTCGCATCGCACCCACGGTGACGGCCACAGCCGCGTGTTTGGGCGAACGGCCGGTCGCGAACGCATTGGGCGCTTCGTGGGGGCAGATGTAGACGCGCGGCATGGGCAGGCCCGCGCGCTGCCGCAAGTCATCGACCATCCGATACAGTTCACCTTCAGCGCCTCGCGCGTCTGGACGAACCTCCTGTCCACGCATCGCCGCAATCGCGATCTTGTCGGAGAAGAACCAGGCGCCGACGTTCATCAGGCCGCCGAACAACAGGCCGAGGATCATGCCTTCGCGTCCCCACGCGCTGCCGACGACGATGAACAACGCCATCATGCCGCCGAGCAGCATGGCCGTCTTGAAGTTGTTGGCGAATCTGGTCATGTTCAAAGCCCTCCGTGACTGCGCGGGTGCGCATGGTTCATCCTGAGGCAAAGCATACCGCGCGCCAGTTACCACGTTGCCCAAACCGCTGTTTTCGTACGTTTCGGATGCCGTAATCGCGGTGGTTCAGAACACGCCTGCCAATCTGGCAGCGGCGGCGAGGAGCAACACGGAAATCACCAGCCGAACGCCCTGTAGCGGCAGCGCGTGCGTGAGTCGGGCGCCGAGCCAGCCGCCGAGAAACGCCAACGGCCCCATCGCAGCCGCGTACGCGAGTGCTTCCATGGAACTGCGCCCGACTTCGCCCAGCGTGTAAACCTTCATCGATGCGCCGAACGCGGCCGAGATCGCCATGCACGCCGAACTCGTGCCGATCGCGTGCCGCAAACGCACACGCGCGATCATCTGCAACATCGGCACCATCACGATCCCGCCGCCAATGCCGACAAGTCCCGCCAGGAACCCCGTGATGCCTCCGATGCCGGCAAGCAACGGCCAGGGCTTGCGTTCCCCCGCGAGATCAGGATCGCCGTGACGCAGCGCGGCCTTGATGACGTTGTACACGCAGTAGATGGCGATGAACGCCGCGAGCAGAATCTTCAGCCGCTCACCGCTGAACATGTTCGACACAAACACGCCCACGATGATCGAGATGAGCATCGCTGGCAGGATCACTCGAAAAAGTTCAAACCTCACCGCGCCCGCCCTTGCATGACGAATGCTCGCCGGTGTGGAGACCAGCACGTTGACAACCATCGCCGCGGCCATGAAAACATGGTGCTGCGAGTGCGTTTCGTCATCATACCCCAAAACAAGTGCAAGTCCCGGGATCATCACAAGAGACCCGCCAATGCCCGCGAGTCCGCCGATCAACCCGGCCACGAGACCAACGATCGCCACGATCACGATTTCCGTTGGCGTCATGGGTGAGTCTCAATCGAGTTACAAGGTCTTGATTGGGTGGTCACGAGCAATCCTATCCATAGTGGCCCAAGGGGCGTTCAGCGTGAACTCGGTGAATTCCTGGCCGTGAGTGTGAAAGGATCAGAGCGTTATGAGTCTTGTCCGGGTGGGCGTGGGCTTGCCTTGTCCGCGCGATCGTTACGACCGTCCGCTGGGGAGTGGATAAGCGTGGGATGACCATGGAAGCGGCTTGCACTTTCACAGGCGCGGGTAGACTAGAGCATCATCCCGGCACGGGATGCATGTCTCAACCGATATCGGCGGAGCAGATCCGGAAGTCGTGGTGGGCTTCCGGCGCTCCAGAGACGCAACCCGTTCGCCTGAGAGACGCTGTGGTGGAACATCTCAAGAATGGCCTGATCGCGGGCGCGATGTCGCGCTTGCTGACACACCCTCTCGCTCGTCCCATCGGTGCCGTGTTCGCCGTGACGCTGACGGCCGGTTCGGCGATTCTCGTCAAAGAATGGCGAGCCGACGCGGTGCCCCTGCCGATGGTTGAGACCATCGCTTCGGCCTCTCAAGGCCGCACAAATCACGCTCGCGTGATCCCCGCCAGCACCACGGCTACGAACGCGAACACGACCAACACACTCGCGACCACCGCGCACAATGCCGAAGGTCACGGCACGGACGTCAACCATCGCTGGTTCAACGGCCGTCCCGTGCGTCCCGCGCGAACCATGACCATGGTCGTCACCGCGTACTCGCCTGACTGGCGATCCTGCGGCAAGTTCGCTGACGGCAAGACGGCCACGCTGCACAGCGTGACGACCAACGCGGGCAAACTTGTCGCCGCCGATCCGCGCATTCTGCCCTACGGCTCAATGCTCTCGATCCCTGGCTACGACGACATGAACATCGTTCCGGTGCTCGACTGCGGCGGCGCGATCAAGGGCCGCAGACTCGACCTGCTCTTCCCCACGCACGAAGAAGCGCTCGAATGGGGCCGTCAAACGATCAAGGTCACGGTCTGGGAATACGCCGACGGCCTTCCGATGGACAACCCGCGGAAGCTGCGTTGAGTCGCACGGTTTCCAGTCGCAACCTCCTTCATCGCTATCATGTCCCAGCGCATCAGTCGTGCGCCGGCGATGCCGTGACGCATCGGGCACTCGCGGAGAACGAACATGAACGTGCGACCACTTCTGGCCCTGGGCGTGATGGTGCTTGGACTGACGGCCTGCGGCACGCCGGTGGTTCACACCGCGGCGCCGATCGGTACGACGGCTCGCGATGATGGCCTCGTCGGCGAATGGGCCACGAGCGATCCGGGCGAGCCGCTCCAGGTTCGCGCGGTCGTGGCCGGACCAACCGCGCCCACCAGTGATCGCTACGCCGTTTCGCTCACCATTCACCACGAAAAGAACTTCGTGACCGCGCTGAGTCTCGATGTTCATATCACGGACATCGGCGAGGGGCGTTATATCGATGTGTTCCTCGCGGAGAGTGAACGCAATCGACTCGTCGGTTCGTATGGGTTCCTCGTCGCGCCCGTGCATCAGATCGTGAAGATTCACCGCAGGGGAGATGCGATCGACCTGTGGATGTTCGATCGGTCTTGGCTCAAGGACGCGACCGGCGCCTCCGCCATGCAGGCGACGACCGTTCCCATCGGGGACCGTGACGTGGTGCTGTTGACCGCGCCATCGTCCGACGTGCGAGCGGTGATCGCCCAGATCGCCGAAGGCGGGCACACCCACGGCGACCCCATCCGCCTGAGACGCCTGCGCTAGAAATGGGCGATACTGGGCTCGAACCAGTGACCTCCACAGTGTCATTGTGGCGCGCTAGCCAACTGCGCCAATCGCCCGAAGTCCGCCACGGCCACAGGGCCAAAGCGGGGCAAAGTATAGCCCCTCAGCCGTGACTGGCGGAGCCGATTCGGCCCGGTTGGTCAGGCCCGATCGCGCCGGCTACGCTGGCGTCATGCGATACCGATGGCAACTCCTTCGCGCGGGGCGGTTCAAACTTGACGGCGGCTCGATGTTCGGACTGGTGCCGAGAACGGTCTGGTCGAGGACCGTCGAGACGGACGATCGCGACCGCATCACCGTGCAGCACAACTGCCTCCTGCTGGAACGAGCGGACGAACCCGACGGCCACGCGACCCTCGCATCCCCGAAACTCGCCCTCATCGAAACCGGCACCGGCGACAAACTCGACGCCAAGAGCAAGGACATCTTCGATCTTGAGGAACGGTCGATTCTCGATGCGCTGCATGAGGCGGACTGCCGAGCCGAAAACATCGAGGCGGTATTCGTCTCGCACCTGCACTTTGATCATGCCGGCGGCCTGACGCGACTCCCGCGGGAGGGCGAGTCGCCGGATTGGACGGGGCCAGGCTCGGCCGGGCGCCACGGCGTGAAGCGTTCGTTCCCAGACGCCCGCGTGTATGTGCAGGCGCGAGAGCGACTCGATGCGCTCAACAACACCAGCGTGATGACGCGGACGTACTTCAGAGATCACCTTGAACCGGTGCTGGAGCAGATGGTGAGCCTCGATTCCCCCCGGCCGTACTGCCCGGGGATCGTGCCGCTGCGCGATGAAATACCCACGGCTCCGGTCATGCTCCGGCGAACCGAGGCGGTGCAGGGCGTGCATGTCTTCCTCGCGCCCGGCCACACGTGGGGCCAGCAGGCGGTGATGTTCACGGATGATCGCGGGCGAACGGTCGTGTTCACGCCGGATGTGATGCCGACGGTGCATCACGTCGGCGCGGCGTACAGCCTGGGGTATGATGTGGAGCCGTATACGAGCATGATGACCAAACGCTGGCTGCTCGACGCGGCGACCGAACACGACTGGCTGCTCGTTCTCGACCACGAGCCGGGCAACCCGTGCGTGCGTGTGAAGCGGAACGATCGCGGGTGGTTTGACTTGATCCCGGAACAGTGATTTCGTGGGGATGACTCGTCGAAGCGACTATGATCCTGTGTGCCTCGCGGGATGGCAGCCTGCATAGGGAGTTGAGCCGTGTCCGTTCGCGCTGCTGAGCCTTGGAATGCGCCCCCTGGCGATGCCACGCCGATCGCACGGCCGGACGATGCGGCGCGCGAGGGCGAGCCGGCGACCTCAACCGATTCACAGACCGGAGAACTCGCGGACGACGCGGAAACCAACCGGGCCATGTCGTCGACCCCCCCCACCGCCGCCGGCACGCCGCAGTTGAGGCGGAAGAAGAGCCTGTTCGATCGCATTGAGGCGTTTCTCAGTCGCCTTTCGACGAAGAACAATTTCTGGCATCGCGTCTTCTCGCTGATCTGGCTGCCCTATGCGTTTCGATCCGGCATTCGGATGAAACGCCTCGATGCGTCCACGTTCGCGGCGATCCTGCCGTTTCGCCGTTTCAATCGCAACTGGTACAACGCGATGGCCGGGGCGGCCCTGCTGGGCAACTCCGAGATCGCGGGCGGCATGTATGTATTCGGCCAGTGCGGCGGGGACTATACGGTGGTGTGCAAGCATCTTGAGTACAAGTTCCTTCGCCCGTGTTTCGGTCCCGCGATGTATCGCATCACGCCGCGCGAAGCGCTCGACGCGCTGATCAACGCCGGCGCGGAGTTCAACATCACGCTCGATCTCGACGTGATGCAGCAGATCCGCAAGCCCGGCGACAAGGAAAAGCGAGTGGGCCGCTGCGTCGCCACATTCCACGTCACGCCCAAGACGCAGTACAAAGCCCGCAAGAAGCGAGCCACATCCACCAAAGTCGCGGGCGGCTGAGCGGGTGATCCACACGTGAACGATCGTGCAGCCGTGACCCGGGCACGCCCGCTATCGTTCGACCCCTTGCGTTTCACATGTTCCGTTTCGCGCGTAGCGTCGGGATTGGTATGGCCACCAAGTCAGAACAACCAGGAGATACTGGCGAGTCGCCAGTCCGCCTCATTCCCACGGGCGAGGCGACGGCGATCCTGCCGGTGGCCGGGGGCAAGGTCGCGCCGATCACGGTGATCGGCACGCAGGCGATCCGTTCCGAGTTCGACGCGATCTGCATCAAGCAGGCGATCACGTCGCGCATGGCGCCGGGCGTCACGGATGTCGTGCTCAATCCCGATGCGCACGCGGGCTATGGCGCGCCCGTGGGATGCGTCCTGGTCTCGCCCACGCACATCTATCCCGGCCCCGTCGGCGTGGACATCAAGTGCTCGATGAGTCTCCTGCAACTCGACCTGCCCGAGCGAGAAGTCGCGGATCGCAAGGTCAGGCGCGAGATCATCGACGCCATCCTCAAGCGCACGCCCACCGGCGCGGGCAATCGTCAGGCCCCCAAGGGCCGGCGAGTCGATGCCGACCTCGGCCGTCGCGTCGTGACGCACGGCGCTGCGCCCGATGTGCTCGCCGACCTCGGCATCCCGGCGCACTGGGCCGATCGCTGCGAAGATGCACACCACGTCGGCCACGATGACACGCCCGATTCGCTCATGGCCCGACTCGATGTGCTCCTGCGCGAGTCGCGCGCTGCGCAGATCTTCCCTACCAAGATGACCCAACTCGGCTCCTACGGCGGCGGCAATCACTTCGGCGAGTGCGAAGTCGTGCATGTGGAAGACACACCCAAGGCCCGCCGTACGGCGGAGGTCTTTGGCCTGCGCGATCGCCACGTCGCGTTCCTGTCGCACTGCGGCTCGCGCGGATGGGGTTCGCTGCTGGCGGATGGACAGTTCCGCGCCCTTCAGCAGAAGTTCGCCCAATGGGGCATTCCGCTTCCCGGCGGCGATCGCCACATGGTCCACGCGCCGCTCGGCTCGCCAGAAGCCAACGCCTATCTCGATGACATGGCCCTCGGCGCGAACTTCGCCACGGTCAATCACCTGCTCATCAACGCACTCGTACTCGAAGCGTTTCAAGAGGTCATCCCGGGCGTCAAGGGACAACTCGTCTACTTCATCAGCCACAACATCGCGCGGAAGGAAATCGTCAACAACCATCCCGCGTGGGTGCATCGCAAGGGCGCGACCCGCGCCTTCCCGGCAGGTCACTTCACGCTGCGCGATACACCCTTCGCCGACACCGGCCACCCCATCCTCCTCCCCGGCAATCCGCAGGACGGCTCGGCCGTCATGGTCGCCGAGGAAGGCGCAGCCAAGTCTTGCTACAGCGTGAACCACGGCGCGGGACGACGGATGAGCCGCACGGCCGCGACCAAATCGCTCAACCAACAACAGATCGATCACGCGATGGATCGGGCGGACATCCTGAGCAACTGCCGCAACTACCCGCGCGATGAAGCCCCCCGCGCGTACAAGGACTTTGAAGAAGTCCTCGCAAGCGTCAAACTCGCCGGCCTCGCAAGCGAAGTCGCTCGACTCAAGGCCCGCTTCGTCATCAAGGATGGCGACAAGGCGGATGATTGACTCGCGCTGCGATCACATCTGCATCCGACTGAACACCCTCCCGGCCGTGTCAAGGGAACGAGGCGCCCTTCCACTTCGAGGCGGTGTTCACAGGGCGACGAAGTTCGGCGGATGCGCGATGGCCCGCGAGGCCTTCCATCGACGCCAGGGCACATGCATCTGCGATCAATTGGCTCGCATCAGGCGGATGATCGATCCGCAGCCACGTTCGACGCCGGAGAAAGTGATCAACAGAGAGTCCGGCCTTGAAGCGAGCCGTTCCACCCGTTGGGAGCGTGTGGTTTGGTCCCGCTCCATAGTCGCCGAGCACTTCAGCGCTTGCCGAGCCAATGAAGATTGCGCCGGCGTTCTTCAGCGAATCCGCAAGCGACCGCGGATCCGCCGTCATGAGTTCGACGTGCTCAGCGGCAATCTGGTCAGCCACGCGGCACGCTTCACCCAGTGACGAGACCACGCAAACAAACCCATTGCGGAGCGCCGCCGCGGCGGCATCTCGCGTTGGAAGCACGGCGATCTGGCGCATCATCTCAACGTCAACCCTGTCGGCCAGCGATGGCGATGTGGTGATGAGCATGGGCACCGCGTCCGTGTCGTGTTCGGCCTGCGCGAGCAGATCGGCCGCGACAACCCCCGCATCCGCCGATTCGTCCGCAATCACCAGCAGTTCCGAAGGGCCCGCCAGCATGTCGATCCCCGCAACACCGGCCACGATGTGCTTCGCTGCGGTCACCCACTTGTTACCTGGTCCCACGATGACATCGCACGGCGACAATCCCTCACACCCAAATGCCATCGCCGCGATCGCATGCGCGCCCCCGACGGCGAGGAACTCATCCGCGCCCGCGATGGCGGCGGCGGCCAGCATCTCGGGCCGTGCGCCCGGCGAAGCCACGACGACGCGTGTGCACCCGGCGACTCTCGCCGTCACGGCGGTCATCAGCACGGATGATGGCAAGGGGTATCGCCCCGCTGGCGCATAGCAACCGGCGGACTCAACGGGCACGATCGTGTGCCCTGCCCGTCCCCCCTCCACGGGCACTTCAACGGGGAGAATCGCAGCGCGCTGGGCCGCCGCGAAGGCACGAATACGACCTGCCGTGCGCTCCAGAACACCGCGCTGATCCCGTGGCAGTGCATCAAGCGCCGACCGCATCTCGTCAACTCCAAGCACAAGGGGATCGCCGGAAGTTCGCTCCCCGAACTGCTCGGCAATCGCACGCACGGCCGTAGCCCCTTCCAGCCGCACACGTTCGACGATCGCCCCGGCCGTCGCGAGCGTCTCGTGAGCAACCGGCGGGCGGACGGCGCGCCGGATATCACCGGGGGCGACGCGCGGAAGCAGGGCAGGGCGATCGGTCGTCATGGCTGCGACTCCCTCGGGAGTTCTCGACGCTTGGCGTCGCCGCCGCGCTGGGTCACGCGCAGCGCTCGCTGGTCCAGGCGTCTTTCGATGTCCTCGAGCGATGACCCACGCATTCGGGCCGCAACGAGGGCGAAATAGATGACATCAGCCGCCTCATGTGCGGCGTCATCGCTCGATGTTGCGGCGATGAGTTCACGAGCCTCCTCAAGAAGTTTGCTTTCAAGCAGCCCAGCCTCGCGCAGCAGCCTCGCCGTGTACGAATCCGGCGGCGGTTCGGCTGCACGTTTCGCGATGGCGGCGTCGAGCGCACCGACTCCGGCAAGCCCCCCGAAACATGTGGCAGCGCCAAGGTGACAGAACCCTCGCCCGCTTTGGCGAACCGTGAATCGGAGCGCATCTCGATCGCAATCCGCGGTGATCCCCACCAACTCCTGCGCGTCACCAGAGGACTCGCCCTTTCTCCAGATCCCACCGCGCGAGCGTGAGAAGTACACGCCTCGTCGCTCCTGCATCGCGATCCTGAGGGAAGTCTCGTTCGAATACGCCAGCCCCAGCGCCCGCCCGGCGGTGTCGGTGATGAGTGTGGGCCAAAGCCCGTCCGGTCGGTCGCTGCGCAGCGGTGCGCAGAAGCCGGAGGCAAGATCAAACGCCCCGGTATAAATCGCCATGCCGACTTGCGCATCGGCTCCCACGGCGTCGGCCGTCGCGATGTCGCCCGGCTCACGCACACCGCCGGCGACTGTGAGTCGCGCGGGTTTCGCCAACGCCGCAAGACGCTCGACACGCTTCGCGGGAAGCCCGCGCATCCGCCCCTCCTGCTCGACGAAGGTCACAAGGAACCCGGACACCAGGCCGCGCAGTTCCTCGATGCGATCTTCCACCTTCGCTCCCGTGGGCTTCGTCCAACCCTCCGTGACCACTTCGCCATCGCGCGCGTCGAGCGCCGCGATGACCCGTTCACGCGGCAGTTCGCGCAAGACCTCGGGCCGGGCGGCCGTGCCGAGAATGACTTTCCTCGCGCCCGCGTCGAGCCAGCGCACGGCCGTCGCGGCGTCGCGGATTCCGCCGCCCACACGACATGGCGCCCGCTGCAGGAGTTCCAACATAAGTGCCGCGTTCGATCCGCGCCCAAGCGCAGCGTCGAGATCAATCACGGCGACCTCGCCGACCAGGCCGAAGTGATCGGCGATGGGTCGTGGATCGCCAGCGTCGAGAACCATTTCCCGGCCCTCGACAAGTTGCACGGCACGGCCATTCATCAGGTCGATCGATGGGACGATCATGTCCGAACCTCCACGCCTCGCGCGGCGAGCGAATCCTTGATCTCGGCGACGGTCAACACGCCGTCGTGAAAGATGGATGCCGCGAGCACCGCGTCAGCACCCGCGTCGAGTGCCCTCGCCATGTGCCCGGCGTTGGAGGCGCCACCCGAAGCGATCAGGGGAAGTCGAATGACCTGCGAAATCGCGGCAATCAGCCCCAGGTCGTATCCCTCGCCCGTACCATCGCGGTCCCAACTCGTGAGGAGGATCTCACCCGCGCCGAGTTGCTCAGCACGGCGCGCCCACTCGGCCGCGTCCATGCCGGTGCGCAGCGTGCCCGACCGCGTAACTACCTCCCAGCCAGTTCCGTCCGCTCGCGTTGCGGCATCCAACGCCACGACCACGCACTGCGCCCCCGTTTGCGCCGACAACTCCGCGATGATCGTCGGGCGTTCGACGGCGGACGTGTTCAAGGCTACCTTGTCAGCCCCCACGCCAAGCAGCCGCGCCGCATCCTCGACCTGACGCACGCCCCCCCCCACGGTGAGCGGGATGGATAGCACCTCCCGAACACGCGCGACCGTATCGACGGCCGTGCGCCGGCCTTCCGGCGTGGCTGACACGTCTAGCAGGACGATTTCGTCAGCCCCTTGTTCCTCGTATCGGGCGGCTCGCTCGGCGGGGTCACCGGTGTCTCGCAGGTCGGAGAACCGCACGCCCTTGACCACGCGACCGTCGCGGATGTCCAGACAGGCAATGACGCGACTCGTCAGCATGGCGTACTGCCCTCCTCGCAAGCAAGCCAACGCCGTAGCAGGCTGCGACCCCACGATCCCGACAGTTCTGGATGGAACTGGCACACGAGTTGTCGCCCGCGCTGCAAAGCAGCGACGAATGATGAGCCGTGAACGCTCCTCGTCGCGGACCAGCCGGGCGGTACATCCGTGATGCGGTATGAATTGGCGAAGTATGCAAACCCGCTCTCGATAAGTCCCATGCCCGGTTCCGGTTCCACGCGATTCCAACCCATCTGCGGCACGGTCACTTCCGAGGGGAACTTGTGAACCTGCGCCGGAATGACGCCAAATCCCTGCACGCCCGGCGACTCGTCCGACCCACGGCACAGCAACTGGAGTCCGAGGCAAACCGCCAGGAACGGTCGCTGTTCACACACGCTCGCGATGATCGGCGCGACAAGCCCCTTGGAACTCAACCGCTCCATTCCCGCCGCGAATGATCCAACGCCGGGAAGCACCAGCCGTTCGGCGTCGGCGACGCGCCCGGCATCGTCCGTCAACTCCACGTCCGCGCCGCACCGGCGAAACGCGGCACATATCGACGCAACGTTTGCGACCCCCGTCGACACGATCGTGACTTTCGTGGCGATCACGACAACGCCCCCTTCGTGGATGGAACATCTTCCACGCGAGGATCGACGGCCACGGCCTCACGCAGAGCCAAGGCCAGCGCCTTGAACGCGGCTTCGGCTTTGTGGTGATCGTTCTCGCCGCGAAGCACATCGACATGCAACGTCAGAAGGCCCGCATTCGCCAATGACCGGAAAAAGTGGTTGATGTTCTCGCACGCCACATCACCGATCGCCGGGCGGTTCAGGCCGAGGCTGACGCTGGCGTGCGGACGGCCGGAGAGGTCGATGACCACGCGTGCCAACGCCTCATCGAGCGGCGCCAGCGCGCTGGCGAAGCGCTGGATTCCCCTGCGATCGCCGAGCGCTGTGGCGACGCCCTGCCCGAGCGCCAGCGCGCAGTCTTCAACGCTGTGGTGATCGTCCACGACCAGATCGCCTTCGCAATGAAGCGTGAGGTCAAACCGGGCATGCATCGCCAGCGTCACGAGCATGTGATCAAGAAACCCAAGCCCCGTGCGGATCGTGCTTTGACCCCGGCCGTCCAGCGTCAGGTCCAGACTGATGGATGTCTCTCGCGTGGTGCGGCGGATGGCGGCATAGCGTGGGGTGTTTGGGGTCATCGCAAGGCTCCTGATCGACTGGATCTTTCCAACACGTTGCGCAGCGCGGCCGCAAGACGCTCGAATCCCGCGTCATCTCCGGGAACAGTGATGCGCAGCACATCGTGGAGTATCGGCGGCGCCGTGAACGATCGCACCGAGACGCCGCACGCCAGCAGCCCCGCGCGGGCCGCGGCAGCGTCGGGGAATCGCGCCGCGACAAAGTTCGCCTGCGTCGGCAGCGGCGCGCAGCCAAGCTGCCTGAGCAGGCGACTCAACTCGTCACGCTGACGCGCAACACGCTCGATCTCCGCTGAACGATCCACGCCGAACGCCGCATCAGCGATCGCCAGTGACATGGATGAAACCGGAAACGGCCCTCCGGCCGTGCGAAGCCACGCTGCGATTTCCGGCGGCGCGATGGCGTAGCCCACGCGAATCCCCGCGAGTCCCATCGCTTTGGAGAACGTGCGGATCGTCACAACGTTGGGTTCCTTCAGCAGGTCCGACGTCGGGTCGCCGGCCGCGAACTCGACATAGGCAAGGTCGATGAGCGCGACAGCGCCCACGGCCGCGGCGGCGCGAACGACGGCCAGCATGTCCCCGGCGTCAATCACGCCGCCGGTGGGGTTGTTCGGTGAAACAAGAGAAACCAGCGCGGTGTCGGCGCGAATCGCCGCGATGAACGCCCCGACCGGGAAGTCGCCGTCGAACCACTCGACTTCGCGAACTTCCGCGCCGGCGAGGCGGGCGCTGCGCTGGATCATCTCAAACGTCGGCGTGTGGATGAGCATACCGCGGCCTGCTTCCAGCACCGCGCGGCACAGGCGGTCGATTGCGTCATCGCCGCCATTGGTCACAACGACCCGCTCCGCCTGGATCCCCCACCGCTGCGCCAGTCTCGCCTCAAGCCCACGCGCGTTCGGATAACGGCGGAGTGACTCACTTGACAATTCCCGCAGAACTTCGAGCAGAGCGGCATCCGGAGCGGCTCCCTCGTTCGCGTCAAGCGCAAGATCAGTCCGCGGACTTCGCATGGGCGCTTCATACGGCCTCAACCCGCGCAGGCGAGCCGCCGGCGTCGAGCGAAACACTGCGCCCTGGGGGGTGGAAGCGCTCATGGCACGATCTGCTCCGGACGGGTGACGATGATGTCCGTTCCGCCACGCTGCTTGATCAGCGGAATCACGCGCGGAAGGTCCACGCGAGGCACGGCCGCCTTCACAGCGAACCCCGCGGAAGAGCGCAGCGGCGACACGGTCGGCTCCCGCATGCACGGCAACACGTCGATGACGCCCTCGAGCGCTTCAGCGGAGACATTGACTTCAACCATCACCCGCCTGCGTGCCTCCAGAACAGCCCGCACAATCAGCACGAATCCGTCGATGGACGCACGCTTGACAGGGCACGCCATCGCCTCGCAAGAGGCATATAAGCGCGTCGATGATGTCATGATCTCGTCGATGATGCGGAGGTTGTTGGCCGCCAGTGTCGAACCGCTCGCGGTGTTGTCGATGATGCAATCGGCGTCTTCAGGCGGCAGCACTTCAGTCGCGCCATGCGAGCAGAGCACCGTCGCGTCAAGGCCCTTGCGCGCGATCCAGGCGCGCGCGAGACCGATGTACTCAGACGCGACGACGATCGCACGGGCGGGCAGGCGTCCGTTGTGCAGGATCGACTCAGGCGCCGCCGCGACCAGACGCACGGGATCAAGTCCCGTGTCCAACAACTCGACGACGTCCGCGCGGTGTTCGGCGACCCAGTCGGCACCCGCGAACCCGAGATCCCGGCCACCCCCGTCGAGCATCTCCACGATCGCGCGAGGTTTAAGGATCTTGACTTCGAATCCCGCCAGCGCGATCGTCGGACGGTAATCGCGAGCCGACGCCGACACGCCGATCCCCGCGTCGGAAAGCAGGCGCACGACCTCGTCCTGCATTCGACCCTTGGGGATCGCAAATTTGATCGTGTTGGGTGAGGCCAAAGGTGTCATCTCTCGAAGCTCCGCGTTGTGCGAGCCCCGAGCAGGGCAGTCGTTCGGAGTACTCCCCAAAACGACACACGCCGGCTCGGAGCCGGCGTTTTCTTCATCTGGGATCAACGATCCATCAGACCAGAGTCACAGCCGGCGCCCCCGCGCGTGGTGGTTGTGAACATGGTGATGATGGAACGCAGCATAGACCATCGACCAAATGCTAGCGGGCGGGAGAACCTTGTCAAGAACAGTCGAGAAACTCGAACGGCGCCCGATGGTGGGGATTCATGTGCGTCCCCTTGGCCCGCACGGCCGCAGCGGGTACAATCTCCATGTCCGGCACGGCCTCCGGACCACAACACGCACTCGCCAAAGTCGGCGCAATGCAGTCGAAATCGGCCTTTTTGCGGGCGTAGTTCAGCGGTAGAACGTCAGCTTCCCAAGCTGAATGTCGGGAGTTCGATCCTCCTCGCCCGCTTTTGGATAAACACGGCTGAACGCGAGACTTAGCGTACCTCACGATGGTCGTGAGTGCGGCCCGGAAGCCTGATCCAGAGTCACCGATGACCCTGGTGCTTTCAGGAGGCCCGCACATGAACACGTCCCGCGTTCCCGCTCTTCAGTTGCACAGGGCGACAGGCCGCGCCAAGGCCCGGTTTGGCAATCGCGACATCTACTTCGGACGCTTCGGCACGCCCGAGGCGAACGCCGCGTATCACGCGGTCGTTGCTCACTGGCTCCGCACGGGTGAACTGCCTGCCTCACGAGCGGACATCAAGGCCACGGTGCCGACCGTGGGCGACCTCATCACGGGCTACACGCTCGCTCGCGGCCGTGCGGAGACGCGGACCTTTGCCGCGGCGGAAAAGCCAGCGCTCGACAGGCTGGCCAGATTCTTCGGCGATCAACCGGCCACGAACTTCGGCCCGCTGATGCTGAAGCGGTTCCGTGAAACCGTGCTTCGCGAGCGGAGCCGCAACGGACGCCGCCTCACTCGCCAGTACGTCAACGACAAGATCGTCCCGACCGTGCTGCGTTTGTTCCGCTGGGCGGCCGCCGAGGAGCGCCTTGGCTCCGCTGGCCCGAACATCCTCAAGGCTCTGGAGAGTGTGCCATCGCTCAAGCCAGGAGAAACCGACGCACCCGAAACCGAACCCGTCCGCCCCGTGAGCCTCGACGTGATCCGTGCCACGCTTGCACACCTCCCGCCCGTGGTTGGCGACATGGTCCGCGTGCAACTGTTGACCGCGATGCGGCCCGGCGAAGTGTGTGCCATGCGTTGGAGCGAGATCGACACGTCCGGCCCGGTCTGGATCTTCTCCCCCCGCCGACACAAGACCAAGCATCGCGGCCGGACTCGGGCCGTTGCCATCCCAGCGCCCGCTCAGGCCATCCTCATGCGGTACAGAGCAAGGCCAGAGCACGAGGCCATGTTCAGCCCGGCCGACTCCGAGGCTCAGCGTTTGGCCCTTGCACGCCAGGCCCGGCGATCGAAAGTCCCGCCGTCGCAGATGGACCGCTCCGTCGATGATCCAAAGACCCGGCCCGGCGACTGCTATCGAACCGATGGATATGGACAGGCGATCCGCCGTGCGTGCGAGTCGGCCGGCATCGATCCGTGGTCGCCGAACCAACTTCGTCACGCCGCGGCGACGATTGCTCGCAAGGCACGCGGACTCGACGCCGCCGGTGCATTGCTCGGCCACGCCAAGGCCGACGTTACCCAGGTCTACGCGGAACGCGATCAGAACCTTGCGGCCAGCGTCGCCGCCGAGATCGCTCCGGCCATTGCAGCCGCCATCGCATGA